>CAZHMM010000010.1:0-11146 GCA_964533585.1 uncultured Elioraea sp. | reverse complement strand
CCTCCAGCGCCTCGCCGGGCTCGGCGAGCAGGCCCCAGATATAGGCGGCGAGCCCATCGGAGGAGATGAGGAACAGCCGCGCGATCGCGCCGGCATCCTCGGCGCGGGCGGCACGGACCAGCGCCATCGCCTCAGGCCGCCGCCTTGCGGGGGCCGCGCTCGGCCAGACGGTGCAGGGCGTCGGCGGCTTCACGCCGGAACGCCTCGATGATGGCGGCGGCCGGCAGCACTGCGGCGATGTTCCCCGCCGCCTCGCCCGCGGTCAGGCACATCTGGCCGAGATTGCCGCTGGTCGCCGCGGTCGGCAGGATCGCCGAGAAGCGCGGCATGGTCGCCCGCGCGGCGCCGATCACCGTCTCGCCGACGATCTCGGCCGGCAGCCTCGCCGCCTCGTCCTCATGCCCGGCCCAGTCGCGCACGGCCGCGTTGCGCAGCGCGCGGACCGGCTCGCCCGGCCACTCGGGGCCGAACAGCGTCGTGCGCACCGTGTCGCCAACCCCGGCCTCGACCACGGCCTGCTTGTAGCCGGGATGCGCGTCGGCCTCCTCGGAGGCGAGGAAGCGTGTGCCGCACCAGGCCGCCTCGGCGCCCATCGCCAGCACCGCGACCAGCGCGCGGCCATCCGCGACGCCGCCGGCGGCCAGCCCCTCCGGCGGCGCCATCGCGCCCCCCGAGCATGCCAAGCCCGCCCGCGTTCGACACGGCCGCGGCGAGTCGCGGACCGGCGACGAAGGCCATGCCGGCGGAGACCACGGGCAGGCTCAGCCCGAAGCGCTCGGACAATGACGTGGCGAGCATCGATCCACTCCTCGGACAGGACTCCATCGTTCGGGCGCGGTGTGACGGGCCGAGATTTCCGCTGCGTGTCCGCCAGCGCAGGATCGCGTTTCGATCATGTCAGCAGGTTCCGCCGCGCGAGTGCGCATGCGAGGCTCGTCTGAGCCCATGTTGCGCCCTGCTCTCCTCGGCCCATTGCTCGTCGTGCTGTCGGGCCTGCTCTACACGGCCGGCTATGTGACCGCGAAGCTCCTGAGCCCGCGCGTCGATGCGGTGCAGATCACGTTTCTCCGCTGTGCCCTGCTGCTGGTCGCGGCGGCGGCGATCAGCCCCTTCCTGCCGCGGCCGGCGGCCGCCTGGCGGCGGGCGCTGTTCCCGCCACGCGCGCGCGACATGCGGCTGGCCGGAATCGGCGTGATCGGCTCCTCGATCCTGGCGATCCTCGCTTATGCGCGCATGCCGGTGATCGAGGTCGCGGCGATCGCCTTCACGGGGCCGATCATCCTGACCGCGCTCGCCGGGCCGGTGCTCGGCGAGCGGGTGGGCGCGCGCCGCTGGACGGCGGTGGCGCTGGGCTTCGTCGGCGTGCTCGCGGTGCTGCGACCGGGGCTCGCGACCTTCCAGCCGGCGGCCGCCTTCGCGGTGGCTGGCCAGTTCGCCTATGCCGGCTACCAGTTGCTCGCCCGGCGGCTGCGCGGCGAGGCGGATGCCGTGGACCTCACCCTGCAATCGGCGCTGGTCGGCGCGGCGATGACGGGGCTCGCCATGCCGTTCCTCTGGACCGCGCCGAGTGCGGTGGACTGGGCCATGCTGGTCGGCTTCGCGGCCCTCCAGGCGGCCGGGCAGTGGACCCTCGCCGCCGCCCTGCAACGGGCCGAGGTGGCCTCGCTTCAGCCCTGGCAATACGTGAAGCTCGCCTGGGCGCTCGGGTTCGACCTGGCGCTGTTCGGCCTCGTCCCCGATGGCGTCGCCGCGTCCGGGATTGCCCTGATCCTCGCCGGCACGATGCTCGCGGCGCGCGGCCCGAAGAGGCGTTGACGCGCAGCATCGCTGCCGCGAAGGTCCGGCGCATGGATGGAGCGCCCCGGACCGGCACCACGACCGCCGCTCTCTCGGCGCCTGCCTCGGCCGTTCCGTTCGCGCTGCTCGCCTGCGTGGCCGGGATCGGCCAGGTCGCCGCCAATCTGCCGCTGCCGAGCCTGCCGGCGATCGGGACGGAGTTCGGCGCCGGCGCGGCCGGGCTGGTGGTGGCGGTGTTCCTCGCCGCCTTCGCCCCGTCGCAGTTGCTCTGGGGCCCGCTGTCGGACCGGCACGGGCGGCGGCCGGTGGTGCTGGCCGCGCTGGGCGTGTTCGCGCTCGGCAGTACTGTCGCAGCCCTCGCGCCGGCCTTCTGGGCGCTGCTTGTCGGCCGGGCCTTGCAGGCGCTCGGCGGGGCGGCGGGGCTGGTGGTCGCGCGTGCGAGCCTGCGCGACGGTTCGGAGGGGCGGGCGCTCGGCCGCGGCATGGCGGCGCTGTCGATGGCGACGGCAGCGGTGCCTGCACTCGCCCCGCTTGCCGGAGCGGCGCTCGAACAGGCGCACGATTGGCGGCTCGGCTTCTGGGCGAGCGCGGGTGCCGGGCTCGGCGTGCTGGCCTGGGCAGCGGCGGCGATGCCGGAGACCAGCCGGGCGCGCTCCCCCGCGCTCGAACTTCGCGCCGTCCTGCACGCCTACCGTGCGGTCTGGCGCGATGGCCGCTTCCGCCCGCCGGCGGTGGTCGCCGCTGGCGCGATGGGCGGGCTGTTCGCCTTCGGTGCCGGCAGCCCGACGCTCTACATCACGGTCTTCGGCCTGACGCCGATGGCCTACGCGGTCTACCCGCTGATCGCCGTGCTCGGCGTGCTCATGGGCGGGGCGGCCGCGCGGGGACTGATGAAGCGCGGCAGCCCTGGCCGGGCGATGGCGATCGGCGTGGCGCTGATGCTGGCGGGCGGCGTGGGCATGGCCGCGCTCGCCCCGCTCGGCCTGTTCGGCAAGCACGGGGTCAACGTCACCATGCTGGTGTTCGTGCTCGGGCTCGGCTTTGCGCTGCCGGCCGCCTTCGCCGAGGCGCTCGCGCCGTTCGGCGAGCGTGCCGGCACCGCGGCGAGCCTCGCCGGCGCGATCCAGATCGCCGGTGGCGCGGTGGCGGCCGCGGCGGCCTCCGTGGCGCCCATGCCCTGGGTGATGGCAGCCTGCGGCGTGGTCGCCGCGGTCGCGGCGGGACGGGGGCGGCCGCGTTAACCCCCGCCGGCCGCGCGCGGATGCGCCCGCTGCCAGACCGCCATCACCTGCGCCTCGTCCACCGCCGTGTAGCGCTGCGTGGTCGAGAGGCTGGCATGTCCGAGCAGCTCCTGGATCGCGCGCAGATCGGCGCCCGCCTGCAGCAGATGGGTGGCGAAGCTGTGCCGGAGCGCGTGCGGCGAGGCGTGCTCGGGCAGGCCGAGGGCGGCGCGCGCGCGGGCGAGCGCGAGCCGCAGCAGCCGGTCGTTCAACGGACCACCGCGCGCGCCGCGGAACAGCGGCGCGTCGGCGGCGAGCGGGTGCGGACAGAGGCGGATATACGCCGCGACCGCCTCGCGCACGACCGGCAGCACCGGCACGTCGCGCTCCTTCGCGCCCTTGCCGCGCACGCGCAGGCTCGGCAGGCCCCCCGGCAGCGGCGCGTCACGGCGCGCAAGCCCGAGCGCCTCGGCCGCGCGCAGGCCGCAGCCGTAGAGCAGCAGCACCAGCGCGGCATCGCGCGCCGCGATCCAGGGCTCGTCGGCGAGCGTGCCGGCTTCGGCGGCGAGTGTCTCGGCATCGATCCGGCTGAGCGCGCGCGGGGCCGGCGGACGCGACCGCGGCGTGGCGAGCAGACGGATCGCCGGGCAGTCAGGCCCGCCCTGCCGCGCGAGGAACCGATAGAAGCTGCGCAACGCCGCGAGCCCGCGCGCGCGCGTCGCATTGCCCACGCCTTCGCCCGCCCGTTCGGCGAGCCAAGCGCGGAAATCGGCCGCCGAGAGCGTGCCGAGCGCGGCGCGGTCGGGAGGCGCGCCGAGATGGCGCGTCAGGAAGCCAAGGAACGTGCCGATATCGTGCCGGTAGGCGATGACCGTCGCGGGCGATGCCCGGCGTTCGGCAGCAAGCCAGTCGAGGAACGACGCGAGCGCCGCTTCGGCCGTCATGGCATGCGGGTGAGCGCCACGGCGACGACGGCGGCAAGGAAGGCGAGCACGTCGGTGCCCTGGCCCGGCTCGTAGGTGCCCGCGTCGCGCACGCCGCAGGCGAGCAGCGCGTCGCCGCCCTTGGGCAGCGGCAGCCGCGCGAGTGCGTCGGAGGCGACGAGCGGCGCAGCCTCGCCGTACAGCGTCTCGGTCTCGAAGGCCTGCGCGCGCAGCGCGACGGGCGTGCCGGAGGGGACCATGCGCGCGACGAAGCCGCGCGGCAGGGGACGGGCGAGCGGCAGCGCGCGCGCCTCGGCGCAGACCGCGACGACATCGACGCCGAGCAGCGCCGGCCAGTCCTGCACGATGATGTCGAGCGCCTCGGCCGCACCGCGCGCCGCCATCACCGCGAGCACCGCGCGCTGGGCGCGCGATTGGATCGCGGCATTCGCGCGCCCCGCGGCGAGCAGCGCCTCGGTGCGGTCACGCAACTCCACGCCGCGCTCGCGCTCCACCGCCAGCATCGCCGCCATGTGATCGGTGAGCCGTTCGCCATGCACGCGCCTGGGCGGCGTCAGCGCGCGGTAAAGGGCGGGGCGGTCGGCGAGGAAGCCCGGATGGGCGCGCAGGAAGGCCTCGACGAAGGCGGCCTCGTCCGCGTCGGGCTCGACCGTCCCGGCCCGTCTGCGCGAGCGGGGCCGGTCGGCGCTCACAGGATGGACTGCCCGGTCTTGGCCCAGTCGGCGAGGAACGCCGCGAGGCCCTTGTCGGTCAGCGGGTGCTGGAACAACTGGCGCAGCACCGATGGCGGCACGGTCGCGACATCGGCGCCGAGCTTCGCCGCCTGCACGACGTGCATCGGGTTGCGCACCGAGGCGACCAGCACCTCCGTGCCGAAATCGTAATTGGCGTAGATCTCGACGATCTCGGCGATCAGCGCCATGCCGTCCTGGCCGACATCATCCAGCCGGCCGACGAAGGGGCTGATATAGGCCGCACCCGCCTTCGCCGCGAGCAGCGCCTGGGCGGCCGAGAAGCAGAGCGTGACGTTCACCTGCGTGCCCTCCTCGGACAGCGCCTTGCACGCCTTCAGCCCCTCCATCGTCAGCGGCAGCTTGACGACGACGTTCGCGGCGAGCCCGCGCAGGAAGCGCGCCTCCTTCATCATCGGCTCGAACTCGGTCGCGGTGACCTCGGCCGAGACCGGCCCGGGCACGGCGGCGCAGATCTCGACGATCACCTCGGTGATCTTGCGGCCCGACTTGGCGATCAACGAGGGATTGGTGGTGACGCCATCGACCATGCCGAGCGCGGCGAGTGCCCTGATCTCGGCGATGTCGGCGGTGTCGACGAAGAACTTCATGCGAAACTTCCATCCATGGCGGAGTCGGGGGCACCATAACCGTGGCCGGGGCCGGGGGAAAGCGACGGGCCGATGACGCGAGCGCGCGCCCGCGCATGCCCGTGCTGCTGCCCCTGCCGCTCGACGGCGCCTACGACTACGCGGTGCCGCCGGCGATGGAGGTCGCGCCCGGCGCGGTGGTGACCGTGCCGCTCGGCCCGCGCGTGCTGTACGGCGTGGTGTGGCATGGCGAGGCGGACGGCGCGGTGCCGGCGGCGAAGTTGCGCCCGATCGCCTCCGTGGTGCCGACCCCGCCGCTCCGCCCTGCGCTGATGCGCTTCATCGACTGGGTTGCCGACTACACGCTGAGCGCGCCGGGCGATGTGCTGCGCATGGCGCTGCCGATCCCGGCCGCGACCGAGGCGCCGCGGCCGCGCGTCGGCTGGCGGCAGGCGGAGACGATGCCGGAAGGCGTGCGCATCACGGCCGAACGCGCGCGCGTGCTGGAGGTGCTGCGCGGCGCGCCGGGGCTGGTGTGGACCGGCGCCGACCTCGCGCGCGCGGCCGGCGTCACGCCCGGTGTCCTGCGCGGCATGGCGGATGCGGGGATGCTCGCGCCGGCGCAGATGGCAGGGTTGCACGATGCGCCGCCGCGCGCGGATGCGCTGGCGCCGGCGCTGACGGCGGCGCAGCACGACGCGGCGGCGATGCTGCGCAATGCCGTGGGCGCCGGGCAGTTCGGTGTCACGCTGCTCGACGGTGTGACCGGCTCGGGCAAGACCGAGGTCTATCTCGAAGCGGTCGCCGAAACGATCGCGCGGGGCAGGCAGGCGCTGGTGCTGCTGCCGGAGATCGCGCTCTCGGCGCAGGTGATCGACCGGTTCACCGCCCGCTTCGGTGTCCCGCCCGCGGTCTGGCACTCGGAGGTCGCGGGCGCGCGCAGGCGCGCGACCTGGCGCGCAGTGGCGGAAGGCCGCGCGCCGATCGTCGTCGGCGCGCGTTCCGCGCTGTGGCTCAACTTTGCCTCCCTTGGGCTCGTTGTCGTTGACGAGGAGCACGAGACCGCATTCAAGCAGGAGGACGGCGTCAGCTACCACGCGCGCGACATGGCGGTGGTGCGCGCGCGCATCGAGGGCGTTCCGTGTGTTCTCGTCAGTGCGACGCCGTCGCTCGAGACGCTCGCGAATGTCGAACGTGGCCGCTACGCAAGGCTGCACTTGCCCGAACGGCACGGCGAGGCCGGCCTGCCGGAGGTCACCGCGATCGACCTCAGGCGCGAACCGACGCCGCGCGGGCGCTTCCTTGCCCCGTCGCTGGTCGCCGCGATCGAGGCGACGCTCGCGCGCGCCGAGCAGGCGCTGCTGTTCCTCAATCGCCGCGGCTTCGCCCCGCTCACGCTCTGCCGCGCCTGCGGGCATCGCTTCCAGTGCGCGAACTGCACCGCCTGGCTGGTCGAACACCGCTACACCCGCACGCTGCAATGCCACCATTGCGGCCACAGCGAGCCGGCGCCCGAGACCTGCCCCGAATGCGGCGCGGAGGGCTCGCTCACCGCGATCGGCCCGGGTGTGGAGCGCGTGGCCGAGGAGGTGCGCACGCTGTTCCCGGCCGCGCGTGTGCTGGAGATGAGCAGCGACACGGTGCACGGCGCGCACTCGGCCGCGGCGATGGCGGCGATGATCGAGAATCGCGAGATCGATCTGATCGTCGGCACGCAGCTGGTCGCCAAGGGCTGGCACTTTCCGCACCTGACGCTGGTCGGCGTGGTGGACGCGGATCTTGGGCTTGCGGGGGGCGATCTGCGCGCAGCCGAGCGGACGTTTCAGGTGCTGCACCAGGTGGGCGGGCGTGCGGGGCGCGCGGCGCAGGCGGGCAGGGTGCTGCTGCAAACGTGGCAGCCAGCGCATCCGGTGATGCAGGCCCTGGTGTCGGGCGATGTCGAGCGATTCGTCGCCGAGGAGATGGCGGCACGGCGCGCGGGCGGCTGGCCGCCGTTCGGACGGCTGGTCGCGGTCATCGTCTCGGCGGGCGAGGCCGCGATCGCCGATGCGGCGGCGGCCGCGCTGCGGCGGGCAGCGCCGTCGGGTGATCGCTTCGTCGTGCTGGGGCCCGCGCCCGCCCCTCTGTCGATCCTGCGCGGCATGCACCGGCGACGGTTGCTGCTGAAGGCCGCGCGCGACGTCGACGTGCAGGCGCTGCTGCGCGCGTGGCTGACGGCGGCCGAGGTGCCGCGCCAGGCACGCGTCGATGTGGACGTCGATCCGGTGAGTTTTCTCTAGATTGGGGGAAAGGGCCATTGGCCCTTTCCCCCAACCCCCCTATCCCGCGCAGAATGCAGGGGGGCGTGGGGGGAGGAGCGTCCTCCCCCAGCCGTTTTTCGGAGGCGCCATGAACATTCACCCGATTCTCGTCCCCTATGCCGGCGATGTAGCGCGCTGGGGCCAGGCGCGCGGTCCGGCGGCGATGCTCGACGCCGGGCTGGTCGACGCGCTGCGGATGCACGGCCACGCCGTCGCCGAGCCGATCGAGATCGTGTTCCCGCGCGAACGGCGCACGCGTGATCCGGTGACCAATCTCGGCGCGATCGCGGCGATGGTGTCGGACGGGGTGGCCGAGGCGATCGGCGCCGGCGCGATGCCGCTGGTGCTGGAGGGGAATTGCACCCAGGCGGTCGGGCCGGCCGGCGGGGTGGCGCGCGCCTGCGGGGCGAGCGGCATCGTCTGGTACGACGCGCATGGTGACATGCATACGCTGCGCACGACGTCGACCGGCCTGCTCGGCGGCATGCCCTATGCCGTCTGCCTCGGCTGGGAGTTCGACGACTGGCGCGAGGCGGCCGGGCTCGTGCGCCCGGTTTCAGCAGAAGCAGCCGCGTTGATCGGGGCGTCCGATCTCGATCCGGAGGAGGAACAGGCCCTCGCGTCGCATCCGATCGCGCGGCTGGACGCGGCGGCGATCGGCACGGATGCCGCCGAGCGCACGGCGGCGCTGCTGGCGCCGCGCGCTGCCGCCGCGCCGGGCTGGTACATGCACATCGACCTCGACGTGGCCGGCACCGAGGAGGTGCCCGGACCACTGACGCCGGCGCCGCACTGGCCGTCGCGCGCGGCCCTGCTGGCCTCGATCGCGGCCGCGGCACGGGCGGTGCCGCTGCGCTGCCTCGGGCTTGCGGCCTATGACCCCGGCGGCGATCCGGAGCGCCGCGGCGCGCGGCTCGCGGTCGAGATGGCGGTGACCGCCCTGACCTGAGCTCATGGGATAGGGGTCTGGGGAAAGGGCCTTCCGGCCCTTTCCCCAGGTTGCTTTCTGGTCCTACGCTGCGGGGCCGAAACCTGCCGGGGGCGTCATGGACGTGATCTGGATCCTGCTCGCGATCGCCGTGGTCGTTGTCGGCTATGTGATCCTGACCTTCAATCAGCTCGTTTCTCTGCGCAATCGGGTTCGCGAAGCGTGGTCCGACATCCAGGTGCAGATGAAGCGCCGCTACGACCTGATCCCCAACCTCGTCGAAACCGTGAAGGGCTATGCCGGGCATGAGCGCGGCACGCTCGAGAGCGTGGTGAAGGCGCGCGGCGAGGCGATGGCGAACACGGGCGATCCGGCCAGCCAGGCACGGTCGGAGAACATGCTGCAATCGACGCTCAGGTCGCTGTTCGCGCTGGCCGAGAACTATCCGCAGCTGAAGGCGGACGCGAACTTCGCCAAGCTGCAGGCCGACCTGACGGACACCGAGAACCGCATCAAGATGGCGCGCCGCTTCTACAATGGCTCGGTGCGCGATCTGAACGTGAAGATCGAGCAGTTCCCCTCCAACCTCGTTGCGCGCCAGTTCGGCTTCGTCCAGGCGCAGTTCTTCGAGCTTGACGAGGACGAGGCGGCGGCGGCCGCGCGGCCGGTGCGCGTCGATTTCGGCGCGCAGCGCAGCTAGGGACCACGCGATGCGCGCGCGGTGTTCGGGCATGGTGCGGTATGCCGTCGTGGCGGTGCTGCTGGTGCTTGGGCTTGCGGGTCCGGCATCGGCGCAGCGCGTCGAGCACATCCGCGACTTCACCGCGCGGATCGAGGTGCAGCCGGACGGCTCGGTGGAAGTCACCGAGGAGATCGAGGTGCTTGCGTTGGGGCACTCGATCCGGCGCGGCATCTTCCGCGACCTGCTGCTCGGTTCGGTCGATCCGCTCGGGCTGATCTCGCCGGAATTCGAGGTGCTGGAGGCGCTGCGCAACGGCCAGCCCGAGACGCATCGGGTCGAGAGCCGGGGCGACTTTGTGCGCATCTATCTCGGCCGGCCGGATGTGTTCCTGCAGCCTGGCATGTACCGCTACCGGCTGCGCTACCGCATGGCGGAGCAGGTCGATTTCCACGAGGGCTTCGACGAACTCTACTGGAACGTCAACGGAACGGGCTGGAGCTTCGTCACGCTCCGGGTCCAGGCAGAGGTGATCCTCCCGCCCGGCGCGACGATCCTCCAGCATGCCGCCTATACCGGCCACGCCGGCGATCAGGGGCGTGACTTCCGCATCGCCGGACAGACCGACCGCAGCATCCTGTTCGTCACCACCCGCCCGCTCGCGGCCGGCGAGAACCTGACGGTCGCGGTCGGTTTCCCGAAGGGCATCGTCGCGCCCTCCGACCGGTTCGCCTGGCTCGTCTGGCTGCTGGGGCAGGACCCGCTCGAGGTCGCGGGCGTGCTGCTGCTGGTGCTGCTCGGCTACTACACGGTCGTGTGGTTCCGGGTCGGCCGCGATCCGAAGGCCGGCGTGATCGTGCCGATCTACCGGCCTGAGCTTCCGCCGGCGGCGATGCGCTACATCCGCCGCATGGGTTTCGACAACGATTGTGTGGCGGCAGCACTTCTCAACCTCGCGGTGAAGGGGCATCTCCGCTTCGAGGAGGACGCGAAGAGCAAGCTGACCCTCCACCGCGTGCTGGCGGCGGAGGGGGCGCCGGAGCCCTCGCCGGGCGAGGCGACGCTGCTGCACGGCATCTTCGGCAGCCGCGCGAAGGTCGAGCTGGACGACAAGAACCAGGCGATCCTGGCCCGGGCGAAGAGCGCGCTCGAGAACCACTTCGACAAGACCTTCAATCGCGTGTTCTTCCGCCGCAATGTCGGCTGGTTCGTGCTCGGCATGGTGTTGACGGTGCTGGGCTGGATCGTCGTGTCGCTGACCCAGCCAGAGCTGTTCCTCGCCTTCCCGATGGTCGCCTGGGTCGGCGGGCTGGCCTTCGTGTTCATGATGGTGTTCCGCCAGTTCTGGCATCACCTGCGCGTGTGGCGGGGCGGCGGCGAGTCCATCCATCTGATCACGTGGATCGTCTGCGCCGTGATCCTGGTGCCGATCAGCGTCTTTCTCGGCACGGCGATCGTCACGACGAGCGGGGAACTCGGATGGGACGTGAGCGCGGCCGTGCTGGCGCTCGGCGCCGTCAACACCCTGTTCCATCACCTGCTCAAGGCGCCGACCGCGGTGGGGCGGACCGCGCTCGACGAGATCGAGGGCACGCGGCGCTATCTGACGGTGGCGGAGGCCGACCGGCTGCGCTTCCACAACCCGCCCGACCGCACGCCCGAGCATTTCGAGGCGCTGCTGCCCTACGCGGTCGCGCTCGGGGTCGAGACGGACTGGACGCGCCAGTTCAGCGACGTGCTCGCGCGCGCCTCGGTCGCCCGGGGCGAGAGCGAGTACCGCCCGCACTGGTATCGCGGCTCACGCTTCAGCGGTGCCCGGCTCTCTTCGCTTGGCCAGGCGCTCAGCAGCAGCTACGGCAGCGCCTCGGCGCCGAAATCGAGCGGCTCTGGCGGCGGCTCGCGCGGCGGTCAGGGGTTCCGTGATCGGCGGCGGAGAATGCCCGCCGAGGCGAGCCGG
>CAZHMM010000009.1:4679-52285 GCA_964533585.1 uncultured Elioraea sp. | reverse complement strand
CTTCTCGGCCAGCTCCCGCAGCCGCGCCCGCTGCTCAGGCGTCGTGTTCATCGGACTTCTCCTTCGGCCGCATCGCGGCCAGCAGTGCCAAGTAGACCATCGCCGGCCACGCGAGCGCCGCGAGCCACGCCCCCGCCACGGAGGCGAGTCCCGCCGCCAGCAGCGCGAGCGGCACCGTGAGGCCGGGGAAGGCCCGCAGCCGGGCCCCGCACAGATGCACCCACTCCCACGCGAGCACCGCCGTGCCGACGGCGACGAGCAGCATGAACCATTCGGCGCCGAACCAGATCGCGGCCAGCGCGATCGGCCCCAGCACCGCGGCGGAGAGCGCGCGCTTGCCGAGATCGCTCCAGCGTCCGGCCGCGTCTGCCGTCATGCGGAACGGGCGGTCGGGCTCAGCCCGGGCGCGCGCCATAGCGTCGCTCCCGCGCGGCGAAGGCGGAGAGCGCCTGGGCGAGATGCTGCGGGCCGAAATCGGGCCAGAGCACGTCGAGGAAGACGAACTCGGCATAGGCGGACTGCCACAGCAGGAAATTCGAGATCCGCTGCTCGCCCGAGGTGCGGATGACAAGGTCGGGGTCGGGCATGCCGTCGGTCTCGAGAAAGCGGGCAAAGCCGAGCTCGTCCACCGAGTCCGGGGAGAGCCGCCCCTCCGCGACCGCGCGGGCGAGCCGCCGGGCGGCGCCGGCGATCTCCGACCGCCCGCCATAGGAGAGCGCGATCACCAGATTGAGCCTGGTATTCGCGATCGAGTTCCGCTCGGCCCGCTCGATCGCCTCGCGCATGCCCGAATCGAGGCGGTCGCGGTCGCCGATCATGCGCAGCCGCACGCCGCGCCGGATCATCTCCGTCCAGTGCCGCTCGATCCCCTGGCGCAGCAGCCCCATCAGCCCGCCCACCTCCTCGGCCGGGCGGCGCCAGTTCTCGGACGAGAAGGCATAGAGGGTCAGCCAGGGCACGCCCTGCGCGAGCGCGGCATCGACCGCCCGGCGCGCGGCCTCGGCCCCCTCGCGGTGGCCGGCGAGCGCGGGCAGGCCGCGGCGCGCAGCCCAGCGCCGGTTGCCGTCCATGATGATCGCCACGTGCCGCGCGAGTGGCGGCGCGGCCAGCGCCGCGGCGGAGGCGATCGGGAGGGGGGCGTTCATCGGCCGGGGGGCTGGCGGTGCGCGGTCAGGGCTGCTTGATGTCGGCTTCCTTGGCGGCCAGCGCCTCGTCCACCTTGCGGATGTAGGCGTCGGTCAGCTTCTGCACCTCATCGGCCCAGTCGCGATGCACGTCCTGGCCGATCTCATGATCCTTCTCGAGCTTCTTGAGCGTCTCGTTGCCGTCGCGGCGGATCGCGCGGATCGCCACGCGGGCGGCTTCGGCGTATCTGCCGGCGAGCTTGGCGAGTTCGACGCGCCGCTCGGTCGTCAGGGGCGGCAGGGGGACGCGCACGGTCTGGCCGTCGCTCGCCGGGTTCAGTCCGAGCCCGGCATCGCGGATCGCCTTCTCGACCGAGGAGACGGCGGCGCGGTCCCACACCTGGACCGTCAGCATGCGCGGCTCCGGCACGCCGATTGTGCCAACCTGGGTGATCGGCATCTCGGTGCCGTACACCTCGACCTTGATCGGCTCGAGCAGCGCCGGGCTCGCCCGGCCGGTGCGCAGCCCGGCGAACTCCTTCTTCAGCGTGTCGAGCGCGCCATCCATCCGCCGGCGCAGGTCGCCGGTGATCTGCTCGAGCGTGGGCGGGGCCTTGGCCATTCCTGTCTCCCCTCCGGTCTCAGGGCTCGCGCATCGGCTGTCTCGTCAGCCCGGCGCGTCGGTGACGATGGTGAAGGTGCCGCGGCCGCGCAACACGTCGGCGAAGGCGCCCGGTTCGTGGATCGAGAATACCACGATCGGCAGGCCGTTCTCGCGCGCCAGGCTGATGGCCGAAGCGTCCATCACCCCGAGATCGCGCGCCAGCACGTCGAGATAGGTCAGCCGCTCGTAGCGCCGTGCGCCGGGGTCCTTGCGCGGATCGGCGGAATAGACGCCGTCCACCTGCGTGCCCTTGAGCAGGGCCTCGCAGCCCATCTCGACCGCGCGCAGCGCGGCGGCGGTGTCGGTGGTGAAGAACGGGTTGCCGGTGCCGGCGGCGAAGATCACCACCCGCCCCTTCTCCATGTGGCGGATCGCGCGGCGGCGGATATAGGGCTCGCAGACCGAGCTCATCGGGATCGCCGACTGCACCCGTGTGTGGACCTCGAGCCGCTCGAGCGCGTTCTGCAGCGCGAGGGCGTTCAGCACGGTCGCCAGCATGCCCATGTAGTCGGCGGAGGCGCGCTCCATACCCGCCGCCGCGCCGGACACGCCGCGGAAGATGTTGCCGCCGCCGATCACCAGGCAGACCTCGACCCCGAGGGCGACCACCGCGCGCACGTCCTCGGCGATGCGCCCGACGGTCTCGGTGCAGATGCCGTAGTCGCGCTTGCCCATCAGCGCCTCGCCCGACACCTTCAGGAGCACGCGTCGGTAGCGGGGCGCATCCTCCATGAAGCGGGCGTCCTTCTGCGGTGCGGCGGGGCCGGACTCGGGCGGGGATGCCAGTGTAGGGCGGATTGCCGCCTCGGGCATCCCCGCTGCCGGCATCGCGGCGGCCCTCAGCGCGCCGCTGCCGCGACCTCGGCCGCGAAGTCGGCGGCCTCCTTCTCGATGCCCTCGCCGAGCTGGAAGCGGACGAACCCGGCAAGCTGGGCGCCCGCCTTCTTCACCACGTCCTTCACCCGGCTCTCGCCGTCATGCACCCAGACCTGCTCGAGCAGCACGACCTCCTCGTAGTACTTGCGCACCCGGCCCTCGACCATCTTCTCGATGATCGCCTCGGGCTTGCCCGAGGCGCGCGCCTGCTCGGCGAGCACCGCCTTCTCGCGCGCCAGCGCCGCCGGATCGACCGAGCCGATGTCGAGGAACTCGGGCCGGGCGGCGGCGACATGCATGCCGACCTGACGGCCGAGCGCGGCGAGCGCCTCGCCCGGCTCGCCGACCAGCGCGACCAGCACGCCGATCCGCCCGAGCTCGGGCTTGAGCGCCGAGTGCACATAGGTCGCCACCACGCCCTTCGGCACCGACAGCATCGCCGTGCGCCGGATCGCCATGTTCTCGCCGATCGTGGCGATCAGGTGCGTCAGCTCCTCGGCCACCGTCCGGCCCGTGCCGGGGAAGGGCTTGCCCTTCAGCGCCTCGACATCGCCGGCGGCTTCGAGCGCCAGTGCCGCGCCCGTGGCGACGAAGTCCTGGAAGGTCTCGTTGCGGGCGACGAAGTCGGTCTCGGCATTCACCTCGACGATTGCCGCGCGGCTGCCCTCGGCCTTGACCCCGACCAGCCCCTCGGCCGCGGTGCGGCCGGCCTTCTTCGCCGCCGCCGACAGGCCCTTCTTGCGCAGCCAGTCGATCGCCGCCTCCAGGTCGCCGCCGGTCTCGGACAGCGCCCGCTTGCAGTCCATCATGCCCGCGCCGGTCTTCTCGCGCAGTTCCTTGACCAGTGCTGCGGTAATCTCCGCCATCGATCCGTCCTCTCGTGCTCTGAGCGTCAGGCCCGCGCCTCGGCGGACGCCTCCGGCGAGGCGCCCTCGGCAACCGCCTCCTCGGCCGGCGGCAGCTCATCCATCGGCACCTCCTCGGCCGCGCCGAGGTCGAGCCCCGAGGCCGCCATCTCGGCCGAGATGCCGTCCAGCACCGAGCCCGCGACCAGGTCGCAGTAGAGCGCGATCGCGCGGATCGCGTCGTCGTTGCCGGGGATCGGGAAGGTCACGCCCTCGGGGTCGGAGTTGCTGTCGAGCACCGCGACCACCGGGATGTTCAGCTTGCGCGCCTCCTGGACCGCGATCTTCTCCTTGTTCGTGTCGATGATAAACAGGATGTCCGGCAGCCCGCCCATCTCCTTGATGCCGCCGAGCGCCCGCTCGAGCTTGTCGCGCTCGCGCGTCAGCATCAGCTGCTCCTTCTTGGTCAGCCCGGTCGTCTCGGCGCCGAGCTGCTCTTCGATCGTGCGCAGCCGGCGGATCGAGTTCTGGATGGTCTTCCAGTTGGTCAGCATGCCGCCGAGCCAGCGGTGGTTGACGTAGTACTGGCCGCAGCGCTTCGCGGCGTCGGCCACGTAGTCGGCGGCCGAGCGCTTGGTGCCGACGAACAGCACGCGGCCGCCGCCGGCGACCGCGTCGCGGATCGCCTGCATCGCCCGGCTCAGCATCGGCACGGTCTGCTGCAGGTCGATGATGTGGACCTGGTTGCGCACGCCGAAGAGGTACGGCGCCATCTTCGGGTTCCAGCGGCGGGTGTGGTGGCCGAAATGGACGCCGGCTTCCAGCAGCTGGCGCAGGGTGAACACGGGCAGGGCCATGGGGCCGTCCTTCTCCTTCACACGTCCGGTTCGTTCCTCCGCGGCGCTGCGCCGGCCGATGCCGCGTTCGGCATGGGCCCGCACCGGACCCCGGGGGGATCCCCGGGAAGGCTGCACCGCGTGCGAATTGGCCGGCGCGGGAAACCCCACGCGCGGCCGGGGCGGGTGATACAGGGAGGCAACGGTGAGGGCAAGGCCCGCGCGGCGCAGGGGTGCCGCGCGGCCGCTGTGCTACCAAGTCGGGTTCGACCCTGGCGGGCCGATGCCGACCTCGATGTCCTCGGCGATGCTGGCGATCCCCTTGATCTTGCGGGCTTTCGCCACGGCCTTGGCATCCGCCTCGCCGGTGATCACGCCGATCGCGTCGAGCACCGCGCCGACCGCGAACCCGGCCTCGATGAGGTCACGCCTCACCTCGGCGGGCGGGCGCTCGCCGCTCAGGGTGACGATCCAGGTCTTGCGCTCGGCCACGGCTGGCCTCCATCCCCGCCGGCGCCCCGGCCGGACAGGGGCCGAGGCGAGGCGGAGCGGAGTCTAGCTAGGGTGCCTGGACAAGGCCAGCGCCGACCCGGGAGGCCGGCAGGGGCAGCGGCTGCGCGCTCGACTGCAGCCTGCGCCACAGCGCCGCCCCGCGCAGCGAGCCGCTGGTCTGCGCCCACAGCGCCGCGCAACCGGCGACGTGCGGTGTCGCCATCGAGGTGCCGCTGATCGTGTGATACCGCCGCGGCCGCGGCCAGGACGAGAACACGTCGCGGCCGGGCGCGGCGATCTCGATCTTGCCGAAGTTCGAGAAGCTGGACGGGGTCAGGTTGGGGTCGAGCGAGGCGACCGACATGATGGTCGGCGAGTTGGCCGGCGCCCCGGCCGGCGAGGCTTCATTGCCGGCGGCGGCGATGATCAGGCAGCCGGCCGAGAGCGCGGCCTGGCCGGCGGCGGTGTAGGCCGCCTGCACCGGGCTCTGACTGCCGAGCGACATCGAGATCACCTCGCAGCGGTTGGCGATCGCCCAGTTCATGCCGGCAAGCACGCCCGCGCCGGTGCCGCTGCCCGAGTTGGTCAGCACCTTGCCGACGAAGATGCGCCCGGCATAGGCGATGCCGTAACGCGGCGTGCTGCCCGGCGGCGATTTCGGGCCACAGGCGGTGCCGATGCAGTGCGTGCCGTGACCGTTCAGATCCTGCACCGGCTGACCGACGAAGGTCTGGGTCGTGATCGGCCGACCGGAGAAATCCGGATGGCCGAGATCCATGCCGGTATCGAGCACCGCCACCTTGATGCCAACGCCGCTGCGGCTGCTCGGCGGCACCTTGCAGCGCACGAGCCCCCAGGTCGCGCCGAGCACCTCCGCCTCGACCTCCTCCTCCTCCGGCATCGGCACGCCCTTGAGGTCGCGCGCGATCGTGTTGGCCGCGGCGAGGAAACCGCGCAGATACTCCGAGCCGGCGGCGAACACGAAGTACTCGGGCTCGATCGTCTCGATCGGACTGTCCGCGGCTGCGGCGGCGAAGGTGCTCATGCCGTGCGCCTCGAGCGCCGCGCCGCTCACCACCGCCACGCCGATCTCCGGGAAGTTCAGCGCCTCGGCATCGCCCGCATCCTCGAGCGCGACCGCCTGGCCGGTGAAGTCGCGCGCATCGGCCATGCGGAAATCCTGCGCGCGGAGCGCCTTCGCGCCCTCCTCCGCCATGCCCTCGCGATAGGTGACCAGGTAGCGCCCGGTCTCCAGCGTGTCGCCGCCGCGCTCCAGCGCGGCGAGCAGGAGCTGTTCGGTCGGTGCCGAGACGGCGGCGGCACTGATCGGCGTGTCGCCGGTCGGAGTGGTCGCAGCCGCGCCGCGCGCCCGCGGTCGCCTGCCTCGCCTGATTGCCATGGCCATCTCTCCTGTCCGAGTTCCGTTTCGGCGCAGCTCAGGTCGCTACGCGAGCGTTACATTAGCGCGCTGCGACGGCAGTCGCAAGGAAATTGGGACGTAACGGAACGGTTACCGGTTCGACAGACGACCCGCTGCGCGCCGCGCCTCGTAGGCCTTGGCATGCAGATACGCGGTCTCGTGCAGGGTCGCGTCCACGCCGGCACGGCGCGCAGCTTCGAGCAGGAAGCCGAGGATGTGATCGGACTCGATCCGGCCGCCGGCCTCCAGGTCACGCAACATCGACGCGGCCGCAGGGCTCGCGCTGCGGAACATCGGCCGCAGTTCGCGCTCGAGCGCTTTCGGCCGCACCGGATGGCCATGCGCCGCGGCGATCGCCACGTTCCGCTCCAGCACGCGGTCGATCCAGCCCTGGCCGCCGGCCGCAGCGATCTCGCCGAGATTCGCGCGCATCAGCACCGTGGCGACGACGAGCGTGCCGATCAGCACCAGCTTCTCCCACATGCGGCCCTGGATGTCGGTCACGGCATCGGCGCGGATGCCGGTGGCGTCGAAGGCGCGCTTCAGCGCCTGCACGCGCTCGGACATCGTGCCGTCGAGCTCGCCGAACTCCAGCATCTGCACCGGGGCGAGGTGCCGCACGACGCCGTCGGCCGTCAGCGTCGCCTGGATCTTGGCGAGGCCGCCCAGCACACGCGGCGCGCCGAACGTCGCGATCAGCGTGTCGAGATGCGACAGGCCGTTCAGCAGCGGCAGCACCGCCGTCGTGTCGCCGACCGCCGGGCGGATCGCCGCGATCGCCGCATCGAGATCGTACGCCTTGGCGGTGAGCAGCACGACATCCCAGGCGCCGGTGCGCGACAGGTCCTCGGACAGCAGCGCGGTGACAGGGAGGCGCGCATCGCCGGCGGAGGCGCTCTCGATCACCAGCCCGTCGCGCTCCAGCTGCGCCTTGCGGGCGGGGCGCACCAGGAACGCGACCTCGGCCGAACCGGCCTGCGCAAGCCGGCCGCCGAAATAGCCGCCGACCGCGCCGGCGCCGAGCACGAGGACGCGCATCAGCCCCTCCCCTCCACCACGTGGCCGTCGCGCAGCGTCAGCATGCGGTCCATGCGCGCCGCCAGATCCGGGTTGTGCGTGGCGATCAGCGCCGCCACGCCGCGCTCGCGCACGAGCGAGAGCAGCTCGCCGAACACCACCTCGGCAGTCGCCATGTCGAGATTCCCCGTCGGCTCATCGGCCAGCAGCAGCTTCGGCTCGTTGGCGAGCGCGCGTGCGATCGCCACCCGCTGCTGCTCGCCGCCCGACAGCCGCGCCGGGCGGTGGTTCAGCCGCGCCAAAAGCCCGAGCGCGCCGAGCAGCGTCCCGGCCCGCTCGGCTGCCGCCCGCTTCGAAACGCCGGCGATCACCTGCGGCATCGCCACGTTCTCGCGCGCGGTGAACTCCGGCAGCAGATGATGGAACTGGTAGACGAAGCCGATGGTCGAGCGGCGGAGCTCGGTGCGCGCGGTGTCGCCGAGCGCGGAGGCCTCCTTGCCGGCGACGACGATGCGGCCGCGATCGGCATGCTCGAGCAGCCCGGCGATGTGCAGCAGCGTGGACTTGCCTGCACCCGAGGGGGCCGCCAGCGCGACGATCTCGCCCGGCATGATCGCGAGATCGATCCCACGCAGCACCTCGAGCAGCCCGTCGCCGGTGCGGAACGTGCGGGCCACGCCCTCCAGGCGCAGGACCGCGTCACTCATACCGGAGCGCCTCGACCGGATCGAGCCGCGCGGCGCGGAACGCAGGATAGAGCGTGGCGGCGAGCGACAGCCCGAGCGCCATCAGCGTGACCTGCAGCACCTCGTTCGGATCGACCACCGCCGGCAGGCGCGAGAGGAAGTAGATCTCGGCCTGGAACAGCTCCTGGCCGGTCAGTCCCTGGAGCCATTGCCGGATCGTCTCGATATTGAGCGAGAAGGCGAGCCCGAGCCCGACGCCGATCACCGTGCCGAGCACGCCGATCGAGGCGCCGCACATCAGGAAGATGCGCATCACCGCGCCCTTGGTCGCCCCCATCGTGCGCAGGATCGCGATGTCGCGGCCCTTGTCCTTCACCAGCATCACCAGCGAGGAGATGATGTTGAACGCGGCCACCAGGATGATCAGGGTCAGGATCAGGAACATCACGTTCCGCTCGACCTGCACCGCCTGGAAGAACGACGAGTTCGCCTGCTGCCAGTCGAGGATGCGCACGGGCTGCTCGCGCAGCGCGTCGCGGATCGCGAAAGCCACATTGCGCACCCGCGTCGGGTCTTCGATGAAGACCTCCACCTGGGTCGCCGCCCCCTCCTGGCGGAAATAGGCCTGCGCCGTCTCGAAGGGCAGGAACACGTAGGAGGAGTCGTATTCGTACATGCCGACCTCGAACAGGCCGACGATCGTGTAGGCGACCACGCGCGGCACCGTGCCGAACGCGGTCACCTGGCCCTGCGGCGAGACCAGGCTGATCCGCTCGCCGACGCGCAACCCGAGCCGCGAGGCGAGCCGCGTGCCGATCAGGATCGCGTCCTCGCCCTCGAACCGATCGAGCGAGCCGGCGACGATGTTGTCGGCGATGATGGCGCGCGCGCGCAGATCCGCCGGCCGCACGCCGCGCGCCAGCACGCCCGAGGCGCCGCCGCGCTCGCCCGTGCCGAGCACCTGCCCCTCGACGATCGGGATCGCCTGCACCACGCCGGGCACGCGCCGGATGCGTTCGGCCGCGGCGTCGAACTCGGCGAGCGGGCCGGCCGCGCCATAGACGCCGAGATGCCCGTTCAGGCCGAGGATCTTGCCGAGCAGTTCCTGGCGGAAGCCGTTCATCACGCTCATCACGATGATCAGCGTGGCGACCCCGAGCGCGATGCCGGCGAGCGAGAACGCCGCGATCACGCTGACGAAGCCCTCCGCCTTGCGCGCGCGCAGATAGCGGAACGCGACCATCCGCTCGAAGGGGCCGAACATGGCGCGCTAACGTCTCAGCCGAGCAGCCGTTCCAGCACCGCGTCGCGGTCGAGCTCGTGCCGCTCGCCGCCCCTGCGGCGCTTGAGCTCGGCACGTCCCGACGCCGCACCGCGCGGGCCGACGATCACCTGCCAGGGCAGGCCGATCAGGTCCATGTCGGCGAACTTCACCCCTGCCCGCTCCTCGCGGTCGTCATACAGCACCTCGGTGCCGGCGTTCTTCAGCGCGGCGTGGATCTCGTCGCAGAGCCTGTCGGTTGCCGCGTCGCCGGGCTTGAGGTTGATCAAGCCGACGCGGAACGGCGCGACCGTCTCGGGCCAGATGATGCCGGCGTCGTCATGGCTCGCCTCGATGATCGCGCCAACGAGGCGCGAGACGCCGATGCCGTAGCTGCCCATCTCCGGGTGGATCGGCTTGCCGTCCGGCCCCTGCACGGTGACGCCCATCGGCTTCGAGTACTTGGTGCCGAAATAGAAGATGTGACCGACCTCGATGCCGCGTGCCTCGACACGCTGCCCGTCGGCAAGTGCGCCGAAGGCGATCGGGTCGTGCTTCTCGTCGGTCGCGGCGTAGAGCGCGGTCCAGGAATCGACGAGCGCCTGCAGATCGGACCCGTAATCCACCGCCTCGCCGAGGATGTCGCGCTCGACGAGGTCGCGATGCACGAACACCTGGCTCTCGCCGGTGTCGGCGAGGATGATGAACTCGTGGCTGAGATCGCCGCCGATCGGCCCCGTGTCCGCGCGCATCGGGATCGCCTTGAGGCCGAGGCGGGCGAAGGTGCGCAGATAGGCGACGAACATCTTGTTGTAGCTCCGCCGCGCGCCGGCCTGATCGAGGTCGAAGGAGTAGCTGTCCTTCATCAGGAACTCGCGGCCGCGCATCACGCCGAAGCGGGGCCGCACCTCGTCGCGGAACTTCCACTGGATGTGGTAGAGCATCAGCGGCAGGTTGCGGTACGACTTCACGTAGGCGCGGAAGATGTCGCTGACCATCTCCTCGTTGGTCGGCCCATAGAGCAGTTCACGCTCGTGCCGGTCGCGGATGCGCAGCATCTCCTTGCCGTAGTCCTCGTAGCGCCCGCTCTCCTTCCAAAGCTCCGCCGGCTGGATGGTCGGCATCAGCAGTTCGTGGCAGCCGGCCGCGTCCTGCTCCTCGCGCACGATGCGCGCGATGTTGGTGAGCACGCGGTGGCCGAGCGGCAGCCAGGAGTAGATGCCGGCAGCCTGTTGGCGGATCAGCCCGGCGCGCAGCATCAGCCGGTGCGAGACGATCTGCGCCTCGGCCGGCGTCTCCTTGAGCGTGGGCAGGAAGTAGCGAGAGAGGCGCATCGCGTGGCGGCATCCCGGGTTGCGGAAAGGCCGCGCACACTAGCGATCCGGCGGCGTCCCGTCACGCCGGCTCAGCGCCGGCGCGCCTGCGCGCAGGCGGCAGCGAGCCCGGCCGCGGCGTCAGGCGCGATCGGGCGGCCGTTGAACAGCACCGTGCCGTTGTCGACCTCGATGATGCCGAGCGGCAGATCGGCGATCAGGTCCGGCGGCAGGCCGAGCCGCCGGCGCAGATCCACGCCGAGATAGACCGTCAGCCGCTCCGGCACGATCGCGACGGATGGATTGAGATCGGCCGGAGCAACCGCCCGCCCGCGCGCATCGACACCCGGCCGGTAGGCGACATCGGGGGCCGGAACGTGGCGCTCGAGCCGGCGGCAGTCGCGCTCGGCGATCGTCTGGGCGGTCACGGGGAGCGCGCTGGCAACTGTCAGCAAGATCGCTCCACTCAGCAGGAGGCGCACGGCATCTTCTTTCGTCTTGCTGCGGTGCAGCGACAAATTTCGTTCGTAAGCCTATGGACGCACGCTTTACGTTCCGCTAACAAGAAAAGGGCCGCGCGCCTCGCAGCGCACGGCCCAAGTTTAGGGAGGAAACGCCAGTCACACGGCAGGAAGAGGAACAGCCCTCTTCCTGCCTTTGATCTTTGCGCGCGCTACAGTGGTGGGGCAACAGCAAACTCGGATCGCGCGACGCTTTTTTCGTCAGTTCAGGCCGGAAATGCCCAAACTTTCGGCCGTTCGCCCATCCAGCGCCCAAGAATTGACCACTTGTTGGGCGGCATCTTGATCTACATCAAGAATCGCCGCGGAAGCTGACCCAGTCGGACTCCACCAGCGCCCAGATGCCGAGCCAGACCAGGCCCGACACCAGGGTGGTCACCAGCACCTTGCGCAGCAGCAGCGGCCGTTCCGGCGCGCCGCGGAAATGCGTCTTCTCCTCCGGGTCGGTCACCGGCCGGGTCCAGAACGGCAGCACGGCGAACAGCACGGTCCACCAGACCAGGGCATAGACGACCAGGCCGGTGAACCAGGTCATCGGCGCCGCCTCACCGCCCGATCCGCATGACATGCACCTCGATGCCGGGCCGCTTCTGCCACAGCGCCCGCCGCAAGAGCCCGCGCAGCGCCCCGCGCGCCGCCTCGGCCAGCGCCTCGTCGTCGCGCCGCACCGGCGCGGGCAACCCGGCGACCGCCGCCATCAGTTCGGCCGCAAGCTGCTCGGACGCGCCATTCGCCGCCGGGTCGAACACGCCCGGGCCGGTGATGCGCGGCTGGCCGAGCAGGCGCCCCGACTCATCGAGCGCGAGCGAGGCGACCACCATGCCGTGTTCGAGCATCCGCCGCCGCGCCGCCAGAACCTCGCCGCCGATCGGCAGCAGCCGGTCGCCGTCCACCGCCAGCTTGCCCGCCGGCGCGCTGTCCACCACCGTCACCGGGCCGGGACCGAGGCGGAGGATGTCGCCGTCATCGATCACATGCGGGATCGCGCCGAGTTCGCGCGCGAGTTCGGCATGCTCGGTCATGTGCCGCCACTCGCCATGCACCGGCACCACGTGCTTCGGCCGTACGAGCCCGTACATGCGGCGCAGTTCGTCGCGCGCGGGATGGCCGGAGACGTGCACCATGTGATCGCGCTCGGTCATCACCGCCACGCCGCGGCGCGCGAACTGGTCCTGCACGCGCAGGATCGCCCGCTCGTTGCCGGGGATCACGCGCGAGGAGTAGATCACCGTGTCGCCCTCGCCGAGCGAGACGTTCGGGTGGTTGTCGGCGGCGATGCGCGAGAGCGCGCTGCGCGGCTCACCCTGGCTGCCGGCGACCAGGAACAGCACGGAGTCGTCCGGCAGGTAGCCGGCCTCGTCCTCCTCGACGAACTCGGGCAGGCGGGCGAGGTAGCCCGTCTCGCGCGCGGCGGCGACGATGTTGCGGAACGCGCGGCCGACCACCGCGACGCTGCGTCCCGCGCTCTCCGCCGCGAGTGCGATCGATTCGATGCGCGCCACATTGGTCGAGAAGCAGGTGACCGCCACCCTGCCCTTCAGCCGCCGGATCAGCGCACCGAGATTGCGCCGCACGTCAGACTCGCTGCCCGAGTGGCCCTCGACCATCGCATTGGTGCTGTCGCACACCATCACGTCCACACCCTCATCGCCGAGTGCCGCGAGCGCCGCCTCGTCGGTCGGCGGGCCGACCAGCGGGTGTGGATCGAGCTTCCAGTCGCCCGTGTGCAGCACGAGCCCGTGGCGCGTGCGGATCGCCACGGCCTGCGCCTCGGGGATCGAGTGCGCCATCGGGATGAAGCGCAGATGGAACGGATCGAGTGCCAGTTCGGCACGAGGCTCGATCGTGGTCAGCGTCACGCGTCCGAGCAGCTGGCGCTCGGCGAGCTTGCGGCGCAACACCGCCGCGGCGAAGGGCGTGGCGTAGACGGGGCACTCGAGCGCCGGCCAGAGCCAGGCGACCGCGCCGACATGGTCCTCGTGCGCATGGGTGATGATCAGCGCCCGGAGGTCGCGCCTGCGCTCGGCGAGGAAGCCGACATCCGGGACCATGATCTCGATGTCGGGACGCGCCGCGTCGCCGAAGCCGATGCCGCAGTCGATCGCGAGCCAGGCGCCGTCGGCGTGGTAGAGATTCAGATTCATGCCGATCTCGCCGGTCCCGCCCAGCGGCAGGAAGGCGAGATCGTCGCGGGCTAATGTCACGCTGTGGCCTTCATGTTGCGCTCGGCGAGCAGAACAAGCCCGTCGAGCGTGAGCTCGGGGTCGAGATGGTGGATCGCCGCGGTGCCGTCCATGAACAACGGCGCGAGCCCGCCCGTGGCGATCACGGTCAATTTCTGTTCGAGTTCCGCCTCGATCCGCCGCGCGATTCCCTCGATCAGCCCGACATAGCCCCAATAGACGCCCGATTGCATGGCCGGCACGGTCGACCGCCCGACGACGGCCTGCGGCCGGTTGATGCTGATGCGCGGCAGGGCCGCCGCGGCGCGATGCAGTGCGTCGAGCGAGAGATTGATGCCCGGCGCGATCACGCCGCCGATGTAGTCGCCCGCCGCATCGACCACGTCGAAGGTGGTGGCGGTACCGAAATCGATCACCGCAAGCGGGCGCGCATACCGCACACGGGCGGCGAGCGCGTTGACGAGCCGGTCGGCGCCGACCTCGCGCGGGTTGTCGGTGCGGATGGCGAAGCCCCAGTCGAGGTCCGATCGCGTCACCATCGCCTCGACGCCGAAGCGGTCGCGACAGAGCCGGCGCAGGTTGTACAGCGCGTTCGGCACGACGCAGGCGATCGCGGCCGTGTCGATATCGGCCGGACCCAGACCGTCCCACGCCATCAGCTGCATCAGCCAGACCGCGTATTCGTCGGCGGTGCGGTCCGCCACGGTGGCGATGCGCCAGCGTCCGCGCCAGGCGGTGCCGTCCCAGACCGCGAACACCACGTTCGTGTTGCCGGCATCGATGGCGAGCAGCATCGCTTCAGCCTCCCGCGAAGACCTCGCCGGCGACGACCCGGCGCATCCGCCCGTCCTCGAGCGCGACGAGCAGGGCGCCGTCCGCGTCGAGCCCGGCATAGCGGCCGCTGACCGGCCCGGCCGGCAGGCGCACCGTGATCGGGGCGCCGTGCGGCGGGGCGCGGCGCTGCCAGGCCGCGACGATCGCGCCGAAGCCCTCCGCATGGGCGCGCGCGCTCCACCCGATCAGCCGATCCACGATCACTTCGGCAAGCGTGTCGGGTGCCGGCGGCGCCACGCCGAGTGCGGCGAGCGAGGTCGCCGGGCGATTGGCGTCGTCGGGGTGGGCGACAAGATTGAGGCCGATGCCGGCAACCGCCCAGCGCGCGCCGTCACCGCGCGTGCCGGCCTCGACCAGCACGCCGCCGAGCTTGCGCCCGTTCGCGACCAGATCATTCGGCCACTTCAGCTGCAGCGCGATGTCGTCCGGCAGCAGCGGCGCGAGCGCATCGGCGATCGCCACGCCGGCGAGCAGGCCGAGCCCTCCGGGCACGGCCGCCTGCGCGTCAAGCAGGACGGAGAGGTAGAGGTTGCCCGGCGGCGAGACCCAGCGCCGTCCATGCCGGCCTCGGCCCGCCGTCTGCGTCTCCGCCAGCACCGCACACCACGGCGCCTGCCCCGCCTCAGCGAGCGCGATCGCCCGATCGCTGGTGGAGGGCAGGCTCGCGTGGCGTTCGATCGGGTAGCGCGTCGGGCTCATCCCCCGATCAGGGACCGCGCCGCGGTGCCGGCGGCCGCGACGAGCGGCGCGGGCGCGAGCGCGAACAGCGCGGTGAAGATCATCGTGCCGGCGACGACCACGCCGACCGAGGCCGGGCGCGGATCGAATTCGGGCTGCGCGGCGTCGAAGTACATCACCTTGACGATGCGCAGGTAATAGAACGCCGACACCACCGAGGAGAGCACGCCGATCACCGCGAGCGGCCACAGCCCGGCCTGCACCGCCGCCATGAAGACGTAGAACTTGCCGAAGAATCCGGCGAGCGGCGGGATCCCCGCCATCGAGAACATGAACACCGAGAGCGCCACCGCAAGCCCCGGCGCGGTCGCGCCCAGCCCAGCGAGATCATCGATCCGCTCGCAGGCCTGGCCCTTGCGGCGCATGGCGACGATGCAGCCGAACGTGCCCGCGTTCATGACGATGTAGATCGCCATGTAGACGAGCACGCCGCGGATTCCCTCCTCGGTGCCGGCCGCGAGGCCGACCAGCGCATAGCCGACATGGCCGATCGAGGAATACGCCATCAGCCGCTTGATGTTGCTCTGGCCGATCGCGGCGAAGGCGCCGAGCAGCATCGAGGCGATCGAGATCAGGACGATGATCTGCGTCCACTGCGCGGTTGCCTCGCCGAACGGTCCGGTCATGACGCGCAGGAACAGCCCGACCGCGGCGAGCTTGGGCGCGATCGAGAAGAACGCCGTCACCGGGGTCGGTGCGCCTTCGTAGACATCAGGTGTCCACATATGGAACGGCACGGCCGAGACCTTGAAGGCAAGCCCGGCAGCGACAAAGCAGAGCCCGGTGATCAGTCCGAGCGAGGGCGGCCCCGCCTCGATCGCGGCGGCGATGCCGGCGAAGCGCGTCGAGCCCGAGAAGCCGTACACCAACGAACTGCCATAGAGCAGCATCCCCGAGGCGAGCGCGCCGAGCACGAAATACTTCAGCCCCGCCTCGGTCGCGCGCAGGTCATCGCGGTGGATCGCGGCGAGCACGTAGAGCGAGAGCGAGGAGAGCTCGAGCCCGACATAGAGGCTCATCAGGTCGTTCGCCGAGACCATCATCATCATGCCGACGGTCGCGAGCATCACCAGCACGGGGTACTCGAAGCGGTCGATCCGCTCCTTCTCGTTCCAGTCGAGCGAGAGCACGAGGCCGAGCGCGGCGGCGAGCAGCACCAGCACCTTGGTGAACACGGCGAAGTCGTCGAGCACGAACAGCCCGTCGAAGGCGACGAGCGGTGCGTCCATCGACAGCACCAGCACCGCCGTCAGCAGCAGCGAGGCCAGCGCCGCCATCGACACGGCAAGTGTCGCACCGCGGCGCATGAACACGCCGAGCATCAGCGCCGCCATGCCGAGGCAGGCGAGCACCAGTTCGGGGATGACGGCGTGCCAGTTCAGCGTGCTCTCCATCTCCGTCACAGCCCCGCAAACTGTCGTGTCGCCTGGATCGCCGCCTGGTGCTGCGCGATCAGGTTGGCGACCGAGGCGCCGTAGAAGCTGCTGAACGAGGAGGGATAGATCCCCATCCAGAGCGTCAGCAGCGCGAGCGGGGCGAACACCGCCGCCTCGCGCGGCGAGAGATCGAGCAGCCCCTTCAGTTCGGGCTTCGTCAGCTGCCCGAAGATCACGCGTCGGTAGAGCCAGAGCATGTAGGCAGCCCCGAGCACCATGCCCGTGGCCGCGAGCAGGGCGAGCATCCGGTTCACCTGCCAGGCGCCGACGATCGCGAGGAACTCGCCGACGAACCCTGCCGTGCCCGGCAGCCCGACCGAGGCCATGGTGAACAGCATGAACAGCAGCGCGTAGCGCGGCATGCGGTGCACGAGCCCGCCATAGGCGGCGATCTCGCGCGTGTGCATCCGGTCGTAGATCACGCCGACCACGAGGAAGAGCGCGCCCGAGACGACGCCGTGGCTCAGCATCTGGAAGATCGCCCCCTCGATGCCCTGGGTGTTCAGCGTGAACAGGCCGAGCGTGACGATGCCCATATGCGCGACCGAGGAGTAGGCGATCAGCTTCTTGATGTCGGTCTGCGCGAGGGCGACCAGCGAGGTGTAGATGATCGCCACGATCGAGAGCGCGAAGATGAACGGGGCCAACTGCTCCGACGCGTCGGGCAGCATCGGCAGGCTGAAGCGCAGGAAGCCGTAGCCGCCCATCTTCAGCAGCACGCCGGCCAGGATCACGCTGCCTGCCGTCGGCGCCTCGACATGCGCGTCGGGCAGCCAGGTGTGCAGCGGCCACATCGGCACCTTCACCGCGAAGGAGGCGAAGAAGGCGAGGAACAGCCAGACCTGCGCGGCCGGGGCGACGCGATGGGCGATCAGGGTCGGGATATCCGTGGTGCCGGCGTCGAGATAGAGCCAGATCAGTGCCAGCAGCATCAGCACCGAGCCGAGCAGCGTGTAGAGGAAGAACTTGAACGCGGCATAGACGCGCCGCGGCCCGCCCCACACCCCGATGATCAGGAACATCGGGATCAGCACGCCCTCGAAGAAGATGTAGAACACCACGAAGTCGAGCGCGCAGAACATGCCGACCATCATGGTCTCGAGCACCAGGAAGGCGATCATGTACTCGCGCACGCGCGACGTGACCGACTCCCAGGACGCGATCACGCAGACCGGCGTCAGCACCGTCGAGAGCAGGACGAACAGCACCGAGAGCCCGTCCACCCCCATGTGGTAGCCGATTCCCCATTCGCCGAGCCACACCGCCCGCTCGACGAACTGGAACTCGGCCGTGGTGCGGTCGAAGCGGAACCACAGGATGAGCGACAGCAGCAGCACGATCACCGAGGTCCAGAGCGCGGTCCAGCGGGCATTGCGCGCGACCGTTTCATCGTCGCCGCGCACCGAGGCGATGATCAGCGCGCCGGCGAGCGGCAGGAAGGTGATCAGCGAGAGCAGCGGGAAGCCGAGCGCGTTCATCTCAGAGCCGTCCCGTCGCGAACAGCGTGACCAGCACGACGATGCCGATCAGCATCGCGAAGGCGTAGTGATAGACGAGACCGGTCTGCACGCGGACGATCGCGCGTGTCGCGCGCTGTGTCGCGGCGGCGAGCCCGTCTGGCCCGAAGCGATCGATCACCGCGCCGTCGCCGCCCTTCCAGAGCATCTCACCGAGCCGCATCGCCGGGCGGACGAACAGGCGGTCATAGAGCTCGTCGAAGTACCACTTGTTGAGCAGGAACAGGTAGACGCCGCGGAAGCGTTCGGCGAGCAGCGCCGGCACCGTCGGGAAGGCCATGTAGAGCAGGTAGGCGGTGGCGATGCCGGAGGCACCCATCAGCACCGGCAGCAGCTTCACCCACAGCGCGACGTGGTGCGCCGCCTCCATCGCCTGATTCTCCGGCGCGATGCGGATCGCGGCGCGCCAGAAATCCTGGAAATGATGCCCGACGAAGGGCTCGTAGAAGATCGCGCCCGCGACCACCGCGCCGATCGCCAGCAGGATCAGCGGCACCGTCATGACCGGCGGGCTCTCGTGCACGTGCTCCATGGTGTGCGCGTCGGCGCGCGGCTCACCGTGGAAGGTCAGGATGATCAGGCGCCACGAGTAGAAGGCGGTGAGGAAGGCGGCGATGATGCCGCAGGCGAAGGCGTAGCGGCCCACACCGGTGCCGGCGGCCCAGGCGGTCTCCAGCACCATGTCCTTCGAGTAGTAGCCGGCGAAGAAGGGCACGCCGGCGAGCGCGAGCGAGCCGATCCACATCACCGCGTAGGTGATCGGCACCTTGCGCCAGATCCCGCCCATCTTGCGGATGTCCTGCTCGTCGCTCATCGCGTGGATCACGCTGCCCGCGCCGAGGAACAGGAGCGCCTTGAAGAAGGCATGCGTGAACAGGTGAAAGATCGCCGCCGGATAGGCCGACACGCCGGCGGCGAAGAACATGTAGCCGAGCTGCGAGCAGGTCGAGTAGGCGATGATCCGCTTGATGTCGTTCTGCACGCAGCCGACCGTGGCCGCGAACAGCGCGGTCGAGGCGCCGATCACCGTCACCATCGCGAGCGCGAAGGGCGCGAGCTCGAACAGCGGGCTCATCCGCGCGACGAGGAACACGCCGGCCGTCACCATGGTCGCCGCATGGATCAGCGCCGAGACCGGCGTCGGTCCCTCCATCGCGTCGGGCAGCCAGGTGTGCAGGAAGAGCTGTGCGGACTTGCCCATCGCGCCGATGAACAGCAGCACGCCGCAGAGCTCGATCGCATTGAACGTCATGCCGGCGAAGCTGATGGTCTGCGCGGTCAGGCGCGGCAGGGCGGCGAAGATCGCATCGAACGCCACGCTGTCGGTCAGCATGTAGACGCCGGCGATGCCGAGCGCGAAGCCGATATCGCCCACCCGGTTGACCAGGAACGCCTTGATCGCCGCGGCGTTGGCGCTCTCGCGGTCGTACCAGAAGCCGATCAGCAGGTACGAGCAGAGCCCCACCCCTTCCCAGCCGAAGAAGAGCTGCACCAGGTTGTCGGCCGTCACCAGCATCAGCATCGCGAAGGTGAACAGCGACAGATAGGCCATGAAGCGCGGGATCGCGCTGTCATGGCTCATGTAGCCGACGCTGTAGAGATGGATCAGGGTGGAGATCACCGTCACCATCCCGACCATGACGGCCGAGAGCGTATCGAACCTGAGCGCCCAGGACGCTTCCAGTGTGCCGGAGGCGATCCAGGTGCCGAGCTCGACGGTGCGCGCATTGCCGCCGAACGCGACGTCGAAGAACAGCCACACGCCGCAGATCGAGGCCAGCGTCGTGCAGCCGACGGTGGCGATCTGCGCGCCGCGATCGCCGATCGCGCGGCCGAGGAACCCGGCGATCAGCGCGCCGAGGAGGGGGAAGAAGACGGAGCCGACCTCGATCATCGTCCGCTCAGCCCTTCATGACCCGGATGTCCTCGACCGCGATCGAGCCGCGGTTGCGGAAATAGACCACCACGATCGCGAGCCCGATCGCCGCCTCGGCGGCCGCGACCGTCAGCACCAGCATGGTGAAGATCTGCCCCGTCAGATCGCCGAGTGCGGCCGAGAAGGCGACGAGGTTGATGTTCACTGCGAGCAGCATCAGCTCGACCGACATCAGGATGACGATCACGTTCTTCCGGTTCAGGAAGATGCCGAAGATGCCGAGGGTGAACAGGATCGCGGCGACCGCGAGGTAGTGCTCGAGCCCGACGACCATGGCTCAGTGCCCTCCCCCGTGATGGCCGCCATGGCCGTGCTCGGCGGGCTCGTGCTCCGGCTTCGGCTCGCGCTTCGGCACCACCGTCAGCCCGGCGCCGGGCGCGACCTTCATCACCGCCAGCGTCTCGTCACGCGCGCGCGCAAGCTGCGCACCGACATTCTGGCGGCGCACGCCCGGCCGCTCGCGCAGCGTCAGCACGATCGCGCCGATCATCGCCACCAGCAGCACGAGCCCCGCCGCCTGGAAGAGATAGACATAGTCCGTGTAGAGCACGCGGCCGATCGCCTGGGTGTTCGTCACAGCCCCCGGCACGGGTTCGGCGATCAGCAGCGGCGCCTGTGGCGAGACGGTCCAGGCCGTGCCGACCAGCAGCAGTTCCACCAGCAGGATGCCGCCGATGATGCCGCCGATCGGCAGGTAGCGGACGAAGCCCTCGCGCAATTCGGCGAAGTTCACGTCCAGCATCATCACGACGAACAGGAACAGCACCGCGACCGCGCCGACATAGACGATCACCAGGATCAGCGCGAGGAACTCGGCACCCGCGAGCAGGAACAGGGCGGCCGCATTGAAGAAGCCGAGGATCAGGAACAGCACCGCATGCACGGGATTGCGCGCGACCACCACCATGGTGGCCGAGGCCAGCAGGATCGCGGCGAACAGATAGAAGGCGAGCGTGGCGATCACGGCCGGCTCACCGGTACGGCGCGTCGGCGCGGAGGCGCGCGGCGATCTCGGCCTCCCAGCGGTCGCCGTTCGCGAGCAGCTTGTCCTTGTTGTACATCAGCTCCTCGCGCGTCTCGGCCGAGAACTCGAAATTCGGCCCCTCGACGATCGCATCCACCGGGCAGGCCTCCTCGCAGAGGCCGCAATAGATGCACTTCGTCATGTCGATGTCGTAGCGGGTGGTCCGCCGCGACCCATCCTCGCGCGGCTCGGCCTCGATGGTGATCGCCTGGGCGGGGCAGATCGCCTCGCAGAGCTTGCAGGCGATGCAGCGCTCCTCGCCGTTCGGATAGCGGCGCAGCGCGTGCTCGCCCTTGAAGCGCGGACTGAGCGGACCCTTCTCGTAGGGGTAGTTGATCGTGACCTTGGGCTTGAAGAAGTAGCGCAGCGTCAGCGCCATGCCCGAGACGAGTTCGGACAGCAGAAGTGATCGTGCGGTGCGATCCATGAAGCTCATGTCACGCCTCCGTTCCCAAAGCGCGGCGCGGGCCGGTTCCTAGACCCCAGCGCCGTGCGTCGCAACCCGTCGTCATCGCGTCCACCTCACGCCTGGCCCGGAAGCCAGCCGAACAGCATCAGCGCGCCGGCCGTCAGCGCCACCCAGAGCAGCGAGAGCGGCAGGAACACCTTCCAGCCAAGCCGCATCAGCTGATCGTAGCGGTAGCGCGGGAAGGTCGCGCGCACCCAGAGGAACACGAACAGGCAGAGACAGATCTTGAGCGCGAACCAGATCGGCCCGGGAATCCAGTTCAGCGGCGCGATGTCGAAGGGCGGCAGCCAGCCGCCGAGGAACAAAATCGTCGTCATCGCGCTCATCAGGATCATGTTCGCGTACTCGCCGAGGAAGAACAGCGCGAACGACATCGAGGAGTACTCGACGAAGAACCCGGCGACGATCTCGCTCTCGCCCTCCGGCAGATCGAACGGCGCGCGGTTCGTCTCGGCGAGTGCGGAGATGAAGAACACGATGAACATCGGAAAGAGCGGGATGAAGAACCAGAGACCCTGCTGCGCCTCGACCACCCGGCTGAGGTTCAGGCTGCCCACACAGAGCAGCACGGTGATGATGACGAAGCCGATCGAGACCTCGTAGGAGACCATCTGCGCGGCCGAGCGCAGCGCGCCGAGGAAGGCGTATTTCGAGTTCGACGCCCAGCCGGCGATGATCACCCCGTACACGCCCAAGCTGGAGATCGCGAACAGGTAGAGCACACCGACATTGATGTCGGCCAGCACCAGCCCCGGCCCGAACGGGATCACCGCCCACGCGATCAGCGCGAGCCCGAAGGTCAGCATCGGCGCCATCAGGAACAGCAGACGGTTCGATCCCGTCGGGATCACCGTCTCCTTCATCATCAGCTTGATCGCATCCGCGAAGGGCTGGAACAGGCCGAACGGCCCGACCACGTTCGGCCCCTTCCGCAGCTGCATCGCCGCCAGCACCTTGCGCTCGGCATAGGTGAGATAGGCGACGCCGATCAGCACCGGCACCATGATCGCCAGGATCGCGGCGACGATGAAGATGAAGTGCCCGATCGGCGTGGCGAGGAACTCGGTCATCATCGTCACTCCGCCGCCATGGCCTGGGGCGCGGCGAACAGCGCACTGCACTCGGCCATGGTCTCGGAGGCGCGGCCGATCGGGTCGGTGCGCCAGAAGTCGCGGATCGGCGAGGCGAACGCAGTCTCGCTCATCGCCGCGGGATCGCCCGAGGGGCCGGCGAGGTCGGCGCAGCCGGCGCCGATCGGCTGCGCAAGCCGCGCCTCCGAGGCGAGCCGCGCACGCAGATCGGCGATCGTGTCGTAGGGCAGCGTGCGGCCGAGCGCCTCGGAGAGCGCGCGGATGATCGCCCAATCCTCGCGCCCCTCACCCGGCGGGAACACCGCGCGCTCGGTGCGCTGCACACGGCCTTCGGTGTTGACGTAGGTCGCGGATTTTTCCGTGTAGGCCGCACTCGGCAGCAGCACATCCGCCCGCGCGGCCATCCTCCCGCCATGCGTGCCGATGTGGACGACGAAGGCGCCTCCGAGATCGGCCGGATCGAGTTCGTCGGCGCCGAGCGAGAGCACCACCTCGACCTCGCCGGAGCGCGCGCCATCGAGGATGCCGTGGATGTCGCGTCCCTCCGGCCCGGGCAGGAAGCCGATATCGAGGCCGCCGACGCGCGCCGCAGCGGTGTGCAGAACGTTGAAGCCGTGCCAGTCGGGCGTGAGCGCGCCGACATTGCGCGCGAGCGTCCAGGCGGCTGCAAGCACGGCCGCGCCATCCGGCCGCGCGAGCGCGCCCTGGCCGAGGATGATCATCGGCCGCTCGGCGCCGCGCAGCGTCTCGGCGAAGCCGCCACCGCCGAGCAGCGCGTGCAGCGCCGACGGGCCCGTGCCGAGATGGGCATAGCGATACGTCAGATCCCGCGCCTCGCCGATCAGCCCGACCTCGAACTTTCCCGCGAGCCAGCGCCGGCGGAGCCGCGCGTTCAGCACGGCCGCTTCCCAGCGCGGGTTGGTGCCGATCAGCAGCGCGGCACCCGCACGGTCGATCCCGGCGACGGTGCTGTTGAACAGGTAGAAGTCACGCCGCGAGGCATCGAGCCGCGCGCCGTCCTGGCGGCAGTCGAGATTGGTGCTGCCGAGCGCGGCGAGCAGGTCCTTGACCGCCGCCATCGCCTCGAGATCGGCCTGATCGCCGGCGATCGCAGCGATGCGCTCGCCAGCGAGCCCCTTCATCCGCGCGGCGATCGCGGCGAAGGCGTTGCCCCACGAGGCGGGAGCCAGCTTGCCGTCGCGCCGCACCCACGGTCGGTCGATGCGCCTTCGTGACAGACCGTCGACCGAGAAGCGCGCCTTGTCGCTGATCCACTCCTCGTTGATGTCGTCGTTCAGCCGCGGCAGCACGCGCAGCACCTGCGGGCCGCGGCTGTCCACCCGGATCCACGCGCCGAGCGCGTCGGTGACGTCGATGCTGTCGGTCTTCTTCAGCTCCCACGGCCGCGCGACGAAGGCATAGGGCTTCGAGGTCAGCGCGCCGACCGGGCAGAGATCGATCATGTTGCCGGAGAGCTCGCTCGACAGCGCGCGCTCGACATAGGTGCCGACCTCCATCCCCTCGCCGCGCCCGGTCGCGCCGAGCTCGGGCACACCCGCGACCTCGGTCGCGAAGCGGATGCAGCGCGTGCAGTGGATGCAGCGCGTCATGATGGTCTTTATCAGCGGGCCGAGGTTCTTGTCGGGCACCGCGCGCTTGTTCTCGGCGTAGCGGCTGCGGTCGAAGCCGTAGGCCATCGCCTGGTCCTGCAGATCGCACTCGCCGCCCTGATCGCAGATCGGGCAGTCGAGCGGGTGGTTGATCAGCAGGAACTCCATCACCCCGCGCCGTGCGGCCTTCACGCCCGGCGTGTCGGTGCGGATCACCATGTTGTCCGCCGCCGGGTAGGCGCAGGAGGCGATCGGCTTCGGCGCCTTCTCGAGTTCGACCAGGCACATGCGGCAATTGCCGGCGATCGAGAGCCGCTCGTGGTAGCAGAAGCGCGGCACTTCCTTGCCCGCAGCCTCGCAGGCCTGGAGCACGGTCGCGCCCGGCGGGACCTCGACCTCGATGCCGTCGACGATCAGCTTGGGCATCGCTCTACTCCGCCGCCATCGGCATCGGACGCGCGCGCCCGGCCTTGGCGGCGCGGATGCGCTCCTCCATCAGCGGGCGGAAGTGCCGGATCAGGCCCTGGATTGGCCAGGCCGCCGCGTCGCCGAGCGCGCAGATCGTGTGGCCCTCGACCTGGCGCGTCACCTGCTCCAGCACGTCGATCTCCTCGATCTCGGCGCGGCCCTGCACCATGCGCTCCATCACGCGCCACATCCAGCCCGTGCCCTCGCGGCAGGGCGTGCATTGGCCGCAGGACTCGACCTTGTAGAACTTCGAGAGCCGTGCGATCGCCGCGATCACGTCGGTCGACTTGTCCATCACGATCACGGCGGCGGTGCCGAGGCCGGAGCGCACCTCGCGCAGCGAGTCGAAATCCATCAGCACCGTGTCGCAGATCTCCTTCGGCAGCAGCGGCACGGAGGACCCACCGGGAATGACCGCGAGCAGGTTGTCCCAGCCGCCGCGCACGCCGCCGGCATATCGCTCGATCAGCTCCTTCAGCGGAATGCCGAGTGCTTCCTCGACATTGCACGGCGTGTTCACGTGGCCCGAGATGCAGAACACCTTGGTGCCGGTGTTCTTCGGCCGCCCGATACCGGCGAACCACGACGCGCCGCGCCGCAGGATGGTCGGCACCACCGCGATCGATTCGACGTTGTTCACCGTGGTCGGGCAGCCGTAGAGGCCGACGGCGGCAGGGAACGGCGGCTTCAGCCGCGGCATCCCCTTCTTGCCCTCCAGGCTTTCGAGCAGCGCGGTCTCCTCGCCGCAGATATAGGCGCCCGCGCCGCGCGTCAGATAGAGATCGAAGTCGAAGCCCGAGCCGCACGCATTCTTGCCGATCAGTCCGGCCTCATACGCCTCGTCGATCGCGTGCTGGAGGTTCTTGTACTCGGCGTAGAACTCGCCGCGGATGTAGATGTAGCCGACATGCGCGCCCATGCCGACGCCGGCGAGCAGGCAGCCCTCGACCAGCTTGTGCGGATCGAACCGCATGATGTCGCGGTCCTTGCAGGTGCCGGGCTCGGACTCGTCGGCGTTCACCACCAGATAGTGCGGCCGCTCGCCCGGCTGCTTGGGCATGAACGACCACTTGAGCCCGGTGGGGAAGCCCGCACCGCCGCGGCCGCGCAGGCCGGAGTCCTTCACCGCCTCGACGATCCAGTCGCGCCCCTTGGCGATCAGCCCTGCGGTGCCGTCCCAGTCGCCGCGCGCGCGCGCGCCGTCGAGCCGCCAATCGTGCTGGCCGTAGAGATTGGTGAAGATCCGATCCTTGTCCGACAGCATCGCGCTCACTCCGCCGGTGCCTTCTCGGGTGGTGTCGGGGGTTCGGTCAGCGTCGTCGGCCCGCCTGCGGGGGCGGCACCCATGCGGCCGATCGCCGATCCCGGCTTCGGATGCTCGCCGCGCTTCAGCGCCTCGAGCAGCGCCTCGGTCGCCGGCCCGTCGAGGTCCTCGTAGAAGGTGTCGCCCACCCACAGCACCGGCGCGTTCACGCAGGCGCCGAGGCACTCGACCTCCTCGACCGAGAACGCGCCATCGGCCGAGACCTCGCCATCGGGCACGTTGCCGGCCGCCTTGCGGCACGCGGCGAGCACGGCGTCGGAGCCGCGCAGCCAGCACGGCGTGGTGGTGCAGACCTGGAGGTGATGGCGCCCGACGGGCCGCGTCTTGAACATCGTGTAGAACGACGCGACCTCGTAGACGCGAATCCTCGGCATCTCGAGCAGGTCCGCGACGTGGTCCATCGCCGCGCGCGGCAGCCAGCGCGCGCCGGTCTCGTCCTCCATCTGGCGCATGGCGAGATCGAGCAGCGCCTTCACCGCGCTCGCCTGGCGGCCGGGCGGATACTTCTTGATGTTCTTCTCCGCCTGGGCGCGATAGGCGGGCGTGAAGGCGAAGCTGTCGGGTCCGCCCGGATACGGGCGCGCGGGAGACCATCGGCCATGCGAGTTGTCCGTCGGATTCACGCTACGCTCCTCGCTCTGCTGCGGTGCTCCGCGATCCGACGAACGTCACCGATCGATCTCCCCGAACACGACGTCGAGCGAGCCGATGATCGCCACCGCATCGGCCAGCATGTGGCCCTTCGACAGCCGATCCATCGACTGCAGATGCGCGAATCCCGGGGCCCTGATCTTGCAGCGATACGGCTTGTTCGTGCCATCCGCGACCAGATAGACGCCGAACTCGCCTTTCGGTGCCTCCACCACCGAGTAGGTCTCGCCCGCGGGCACGTGATAGCCCTCGGTGTAGAGCTTGAAGTGGTGAATCAGCGCCTCCATCGAGCGCTTCATCTCGCCGCGCGAGGGGGGCACGATCTTGTTGTCCTGCACCTTCACCGGACCGTCGGGCATCCGCTGCAGGCACTGCTCGATGATCTTCACGCTCTCGCGCATCTCGGCCACACGCACGAGATAGCGGTCGTAGCAGTCGCCGTTGCGCCCGACGGGGATGTCGAACTCCATCTCGGCATAGGCGTCATAGGGCTGGGACTTGCGCAGGTCCCACGCTGCACCCGAGGCGCGCAGGCACGGCCCCGACCAGCCCCAGGCAAGCGCTTCGTCGAGCGGCATCACGCCGATATCGACGGTGCGCTGCTTCCAGATGCGGTTCTCGGTCAGCAACGTTTCGAGATCGTCGATGAACTTGGGGAAGGTCGCGGCCCACTCGGCGATGCGCTCCTCGAGACCGGCCGGAAGGTCCTTCGCCACGCCGCCCGGTCGGAAGTAGTTGGCGTGCAGCCGCGCGCCGGAGGCCGCCTCGTGGAACTCCATCAGCTTCTCGCGCTCCTCGAAGCCCCAGAGTGCCGGCGTGATCGCACCGACATCGATCGCGTAGGTGGTGAGGTTCAGCAGATGGTTGAGGATGCGACTGATCTCGGCGAACAGCACACGGACATACTGCCCGCGCTTCGGGACCTCGATGCCGAGCAGCTTCTCGGTCGCGAGCGCGAAGGCGTGCTCCTGGCACATGGGCGCGACATAATCGAGGCGGTCGAAATACGGTACCGCCTGCATGTAGGTCTTGTACTCGATCAGCTTCTCGGTGCCGCGATGCAGCAGGCCGATATGCGGATCGGCCCGCTCGACCACCTCGCCGTCCATCTCCAGCACCAGCCGCAGCACGCCGTGCGCGGCCGGGTGCTGCGGGCCGAAATTCATCGTGTGGGTGCGGATCTCCACACCCGGGGACGGCTCAGCCACGGTGCACCTTCTCGTCGCCAGGCAGCGTCGTCATGCCCTCCCACGGGGAGAGGAAGTCGAAGTTGCGGAACTCCTGCGTCAGCCGCACCGGCTCGTAGACGACGCGCTTCTGCTCCTCGTCGTAGCGGACCTCGACATGGCCGGTGAGCGGGAAGTCCTTGCGCAGCGGATGCCCCTCGAAGCCGTAATCGGTGAGGATGCGGCGGAGATCGGGGTTGCCCTCGAACAGGATGCCGTAGAGGTCCCATGCCTCGCGCTCGAACCAGCCGGCGGCGGGCCAGACATCCACCATGCTCGGCACCGGTGTCACCTCGTCGGTCGCGACCACGACGCGCAGGCGCCGGTTCGGCACCGGGGCGAGCAGATTGTAGACGACGTCGAACCGCTCCGGCCGCTCCGGCCAATCGACACCGCAGAGCTCCATCAGCTGGACGAAGGCGAAGCGCGGATCGTCGCGCAGCGTGCGCATCAGCGCCGGCAGCTCACCGCGGCGGGCGTCCACGCGCAGCTCGCCATGCGCGAGCGCGGTGCCGATCACGGCGTCGGGACAGGCGGCTGCGATCTGGCCCCCGAGGGCCTCGAGCGGGTCGGACACGGGCGGTGATCCTTCAGCGTCGCAGCACGGTGCCGGTGCGGCGGATCTTCTTCTGCAGCTGCATGATGCCGTACACCAGCGCCTCGGCTGTGGGCGGACAGCCCGGCACATAGACATCCACCGGCACCACGCGGTCGCAGCCGCGCACCACGCTGTAGCTGTAGTGGTAGTAGCCGCCGCCATTGGCGCAGCTGCCCATGCTGATCACCCAGCGCGGCTCGGGCATCTGGTCGTAGACCTTGCGGAGCGCCGGCGCCATCTTGTTGGTCAGCGTGCCGGCGACGATCATCACGTCGGACTGGCGCGGGCTCGCGCGCGGAATGATGCCGAAGCGATCGAGATCGTAGCGGCTCATATAGGCGTGGATCATCTCGACCGCGCAGCAGGCAAGCCCGAAGGTCATCGGCCACAGGCTGCCGGTGCGCGCCCAGTTCACCAGCTTGTCGAGCTGGGCGACCACGAAGCCCTTCTCGGCCATCTGGTCGGTCACCTGCTTCAGCACGGCATCCTGCGCCGTACCGGGCTGAAGGGCCTCCTTGTTCCAGGCGATCGCGGTGTTCATCGCGAGACCTCCCGTGCGCGGCTCATTCCCACTCCAGCGCACCCTTCTTCCACTCGTAGATGAAGCCGATCGTCAGCACGCCGAGGAACGCCATCATCGAGGCGAAACCGAACCAGCCGATATCGGACAACGCCACCGCCCAGGGGAACAGGAAGGCGACTTCGAGGTCGAAAATGATGAACAGGATCGCCACCAGGTAGAAGCGCACATCGAACTTGCGCCGCGCATCATCGAACGCATCGAAGCCGCATTCATAGGCGGAGAGCTTCACCGGATCGGGGCTCTGGCGCGCGAGGATCAGGCTCGCGCCCACCATGGCGATGGCGATCGCGCCGGCAATCCCGATGAAGACCAGGATCGGGAAATACTCGGCCAGAAGCGGTTCCATGCGCGGCCCGTCCTCAGCGGCGGGTGTACTCCGCACCCGCCGGGTTTCGCTGCGGTGCGACATTAGCCGCGCCCGGCGCGGCTTTCCAGAGAGCGGAGGGGGGAAAGCGAACCGTGGCGGCGGCAGCGCCGCCGTGGTGGCGCGAGTGACGGGGCTCGAACCCGCGACCTCCGGCGTGACAGGCCGGCGCTCTAACCAACTGAGCTACACCCGCGCAACGCGGCCGGGATTAGGGGTGGCGGGGCGCGAAGTCAAGCGCTGCGCGGGGCCGCATCATGGTGGGCGGTGACGGGATCGAACCGCCGACATCCTGCGTGTAAGGCAGGCGCTCTACCGCTGAGCTAACCGCCCGGGGCCGTTCTAGCGCAGATCCCGACCAAGGGGAGTCACCTGGTCGGGCGAAGCTCCCTGCCAGCAAACCCCGCCGCCGCTTCCGGCAGGTTGCAGACGGCGGCGGGGCGGGCGAGTCGGCTCGGGCAGACGGCCGCCTCAGCCGGCGCGCCGAAGGATGCCGACCGCGGTTTCCATCGTCACCGCGTCCAGCACGCGGATCGGCACGGTCTCGCCCATCGGGATCATGATCGGTACGCAATACCCGGTCGGGCCGCAGAATTGGGTGGGTTCGTAGCCCTCGACCTGGGTGCGGATGCCATTGCCGATCACCACGAAGCTGCCCCAGACGCGGATCGCAAGGCCGGTCCACGGATTGTAGGAGAGCTGGGAGAACCGCCGCCCCGGCGCGATCACCAGCTGCACCTGCACCGGGTGGCCGGTGCTCGGATCGACATACGAGCCGATCCAGTTGCCGATCAGGTACTGCTCGAGGGCGGCCGGATCGACGCCCGGCGGCATCGGCGCGGCGGGCCCGGGCGCGATCGGCCCCGGCATGGGCGGCATCGGTCCTGTCGGCCCCGGCGCCGCCGGTCCCGGCATGGGCGCCTGCGGCGGCACCGGTGCGGCCGGCGGCCGCTGCGGCCCGGCCGGACCGATGCTGGCAGTGAACAGCTCGCGCAGGAAACCCACCAGCTCATGGCACATGACCACCCGCCCGTGCTCGGACGAGTAGAACGCGTTCGGCTCGCCGCACTCGCCGGCGAGCAGACGCAGGCCGCGCGGCAGCACGAAGGTCTACTGCAGCAGCTCGGCCACCGCCTCCAGGATGCCGCGCTGCCGCAGATCACGCTCCAGCTGCTGGCTGAACGGCGTGGTCGCCTGGCCGTAGCCCACGGTGACCGGGCCGGCATCGGCGGGCGTGGTCGGCGTCCGCAGATGCGGCGTGAGCAGCCGCTCCCATGCGGCGTCCTTGGCCTTGTAGTCGCGCTCGCAGCGGGCGATCCGCTCGTCCGGCATGCCGGCACGCCGCGCGACATCGGCGAACCGGGCAGGATCGCTGCCGGCGAAGATGCAGATGATGTTGTAGAACCGCTTGATGTCGAGGCCGTGCTCGTCCCAGTACGGCAGACGGGTGAGGTCGCCGCCCACCTGGCGCTGCTTCAGCTCCCACAGCGCGGCGAAGCCGACGGCGGCATCGACCACGATCTGCTGCATCGCTGCCCGCTGATCGGCCGGCAGGTTGGGCTGCTGCGCCAGGCTGATCAGCGCGATCGCGGCGAACTCGTCGACCGCGTCCTCCTCGACGCCCACCACCGGCAGGTTGAGCTCGTGGATCAGCGCGTGGCCGATCTCGTGGAACAGGGTGAAGACGTAGTTGCCAAGCAGCAGTTGGCCGAGGCGGTCGGCGGCCGGCTGGGCGGACCCCGCCCCGGGTGTCAGCCACCCCAGCGCGACGAACGCGGCCGCCGCGAAAGCTCTGCGGAGCCCGCGGCCTCGCTGTCGATGGCCCTTCATGATGTCCCCCGTCGCCAGTTGCGAAGGGAGGCAAGCACGCTCGTTCGCGCACCGCGATGATCCAGATCAAGCGGCGCTACGGTGCGCTGCGTGCCCAAAGCAAGAGAGGCGCCCAGGGGCGCCTCTCTCATTCGGCAGGGCCAAGTCGGTGCGCCGGCGGGCCGAACTCACCGAAGCGGGTGTGCTGCGCTCAGTTGACCGCGTCCTTCAACCCCTTGCCGGCCTTGAACCGCACGCTGACCGAGGCAGGGATCTTGATCTCCTCGCCGGTGCGCGGGTTGCGCCCCTTGCCGGCCTTGCGCTTGCTGGTCGAGAACGTACCGAAGCCGACGAGGCGGACCTCCTGCTTCTTCTTCAGCGCGCCCTCGATGGCGGTGAAGATCGTGTCGAGCACCTCGGCGGCCTTGGCCTTGGAGAGGTCGGTCTTGTCGGCGACATGCGCCACGAGATCGTTCTTGTTCACGGGAGCTGCCCTCTTGCACGTGATGGGGACGGAAACGGACGGGTGCCGGATCGCGGGGGACTCCTGCACCGTAACGCACTCTAGGCAGCCGAATTCCTGGCCGTCAATGCAACCGACGGCAGAAAAGCCCGGAAAACCGCCGTTTTCCTGCCATTCCGCGGGGCCGATGGCGGCTCTCAGCGCGTTTGCGCTGCGCGACTCCGGGCAAAACCCGAAAAGAAAGGGCGGCGCATCGCTGCGCCGCCCCTGGGCAATCCGCCGACTCGGCCGGCGTCAATGCGCGAGCCGGGCCTCCGCCACCGCATCCTTCTTCGAGGAGGCGGCCTCGGCCGGCTCCTCCCAGTCGATCGGCTGCGGCTGACGCACCAGCGCCTCGCGCATCACCTCATCGACCGAGGCGACGGGCACGATCTTCAGCCCCTTCTTCACGTTGTCGGGGATCTCGGCGAGATCCTTCTCGTTCTCTTTCGGGATCAGCACCGTGGTCAGCCCGCCGCGCAGCGCCGCGAGCAGCTTCTCCTTCAGCCCGCCGATCGGCAGCACCCGGCCGCGCAGCGTGATCTCGCCGGTCATGGCGATCTCGCGCCGCACCGGGATGCCGGTCAGCGCCGAGACGATCGCGGTCGCCATCGCCACGCCCGCGGAAGGACCGTCCTTCGGCGTCGCCCCCTCCGGCACGTGCACGTGGATGTCGCGCTTCTCGAAGGTCGGCGGCTTGATGCCGAAGGAAAGCGCGCGCGAGCGGACGTAGCTCATCGCCGCCTGCACACTCTCCTGCATCACGTCGCCGAGCTTGCCGGTGTGCTTCACGTTGCCCTTGCCGGGCATCAGCACCGCCTCGATCGACAGCAGCTCACCACCCACCTCGGTCCAGGCGAGGCCCGTGACGACGCCGACCATGTCCTCGAGCTCGGCCTCGCCGTAGCGGTACTTCCTGACGCCAGCGAACTTTTCGATGGTCTTGCGCGTGATCGCGACCTTGGTGGACTTCTTCTGCACGATCTCGCGCACGGCCTTGCGGGCGAGGCCCGCGATCTCGCGCTCGAGGTTCCGCACGCCCGCCTCGCGCGTGTAGTAGCGGATCAGGTCGCGCAGCGCCTCGTCGGAGATCGACCACTCCTCGGGCTTGAGCCCGTTCGCTTCCGACACCTTCGGGATCAGGTGGCGCTTCGCGATCTCGACCTTCTCGTCCTCGGTGTAGCCGGGGATGCGGATGATCTCCATCCGGTCGAGCAGCGGCTGGGGCATCCGCAGCGAGTTCGCGGTCGTGACGAACATCACGTCCGAGAGGTCGTAGTCCACCTCCAGGTAGTGGTCCTGGAACGTGCTGTTCTGCTCGGGATCAAGCACCTCGAGCAGGGCCGAGGACGGATCGCCCCGCCAGTCGGCGCCGAGCTTGTCGATCTCGTCGAGCAGGAACAGCGGGTTGGAGGACTTCGCCTTCTTCATCCCCTGGATCACCTTGCCCGGCATCGAGCCGATATAGGTGCGCCGGTGGCCGCGCACCTCGGCCTCGTCGCGCACGCCGCCCAGCGACATGCGCACGAAGTTCCGCCCCGTCGCCTTGGCGATCGACTTGCCGAGCGAGGTCTTGCCGACACCCGGCGGGCCGACCAGGCAAAGGATGGGTCCGCGGATCTTCGGGCTCCTCGCCTGCACGGCGAGGTATTCGAGGATGCGCTCCTTCACCTTCTCCAGGCCGTAATGGTCGTCGTTCAGGATCTTCTCGGCCGCCTCGATGTCGGTCTTGACCTTGGTCTTCTTCTTCCAGGGGATCGAGAGCATCCAGTCGAGGTAGTTGCGCACCACCGTCGCTTCGGCGCTCATCGGGCTCATGGTGCGGAGCTTCTTGAGTTCCGCCATGGCCTTCTCGCGCGCCTCCTTGGACAGGCGCGTCTTCTTGATCTTCTCCTCGAGCTCGGCGGCCTCGTCGCGACCCTCCTCGCCCTCGCCGAGCTCCTTCTGGATCGCCTTCAGCTGCTCGTTCAGATAGTACTCGCGCTGGGTCTTCTCCATCTGGCGCTTCACGCGGTTGCGGATGCGCTTCTCGACCTGCAGCACGCCGATCTCGCTCTCCATGTGCGCGAACACGCGCTCAAGCCGCTCGGCGACCGAGGGGGTCTCCAGCAGTTCCTGCTTCTCGGCGATCTTCAGCGACAGATGCGAGGCGACCGTGTCGGCGAGCTTGGCCGGATCCTCGATCTGGTTGATCGAGACCAGCACCTCGGGCGGGATCTTCTTGTTCAGCTTGATGTACTGCTCGAACTGGCCGACCACGGTGCGCGCCAGCGCCTCCAGCTCGCGCGGCTCGGCGGCCTGCTCGTCGAGCGTCTCGACGAAGGCTTCGAAGAAGGTCTCGGTCTCCTTGAAGGCGGCGATGCGGGCGCGCTTGCCGCCCTCGACCAGCACCTTCACCGTGCCGTCCGGCAGCTTGAGCAGCTGCAGCACGGTCGAGACCGTGCCGACATGGTAGATGTCGTCCACCCCCGGATCGTCCTGCGCGGCGTTCTTCTGGGTGACGAGCAGGATCTGCTTGTCGTCCTTCATCACCGCTTCGAGCGCGCGCACCGACTTGTCGCGCCCGACGAACAGCGGAACGATCATGTGCGGGAAGACGACGATGTCGCGCAGCGGCAGCACGGGCAGCGTCTCTGCCGCCACGGGTCCCCCGGACGGGGCTGGGATGCGCGGGATGTCTGTCATGGTCTTCGGCTTTCTCCTGTGGCAGCCCGCCCGGCGCGCATTCCGCCTCGCCGGCCGGGCCCCGGCCTTGATCGGGGAGATATGGGTCGCGGGGGTCCCGAACACCCCCCCCTTGACACGGATGGCCGCCGCGCACGGGGCGCAGGCGGATGGTCAGGTCACGCGGTCGTGCTCTCGCCGCGCCGTTCCGCGTAGATGAACAGCGGGTTGGCCCGCCCCTCGGCCACCTCGCGGTTGATGACGGTCTCCTCGACACCGTCGAGCCCCGGCAGGTCGAACATGGTCGCGAGCAGGATGCTCTCCATGATCGAGCGCAGCCCGCGCGCCCCGGTCCGCCGCGCGATCGCCCGCGTGGCGACCGCGCGCAGCGCATCGTCGGTGAAGGTGAGCTTCACCCCCTCCATCTCGAACAGCCGGCCGTATTGCTTGACCAGCGCGTTCTTCGGCTTGGTCAGGATGTCGACCAGCGCCTGCTCGTCGAGGTCCTCGAGCGTGGCGACCACCGGCAGGCGGCCGATGAACTCCGGGATCAGGCCGAACTTCAGCAGATCCTCCGGTTCGACCTCGCGCAGCACCGCGCCCGTGCGCCGGTCCTCGGGGCTGCGCACATCGGCGCCGAAGCCGATCGCGGTGCCGCGGCCGCGCGCGGCGATGATCCGCTCGAGCCCCGAGAAGGCACCGCCGCAGATGAACAGGATGTTGGCGGTGTCGACCTGGAGGAACTCCTGCTGCGGGTGCTTGCGCCCGCCCTGGGGCGGCACCGAGGCGATCGTGCCCTCCATGATCTTCAGCAGGGCCTGCTGCACGCCCTCACCCGAGACGTCGCGCGTGATCGAGGGGTTGTCCGACTTGCGGCTGATCTTGTCGACCTCGTCGATGTAGACGATGCCGCGCTGCGCCCGCTCGACATTGTAGTCGGCCGCCTGGAGCAGCTTCAGGATGATGTTCTCGACATCCTCGCCGACATAGCCCGCCTCGGTCAGCGTGGTGGCGTCCGCCATGGTGAAGGGCACGTCGAGGATGCGCGCCAGCGTCTGGGCGAGCAGCGTCTTGCCCGAGCCGGTCGGCCCGATCAGCAGGATGTTGGACTTGGCGATCTCGACGTCGTTGTTCTTCTGGCCGTGCGCCAGCCTCTTGTAGTGGTTGTGCACGGCCACGCTCAACACACGCTTGGCGTGATCCTGGCCGATCACGTAGTCGTCGACGACCTTGCAGATCTCGCGCGGCGTCGGGATGCCGTCGCGCGTCTTCACGAGGTGCGTCTTGTGCTCCTCGCGAATGATGTCCATGCAGAGCTCGACGCATTCATCGCAGATGAACACGGTCGGGCCGGCAATCAACTTCCGGACCTCGTGCTGCGACTTGCCGCAGAACGAGCAGTACAACGTATTCTTTGAGTCGCCCGACTTGCTCATGCTCGCTCCCGACTCTGGGGCGTCCCTCCACCCGGCGATGTTAGTCCCCGCCCCCCATGGGCACAAGCAGAGCGGCGGGGGGGGCCGCCGCCCCGCCGCCGCCCTGTCGCCTGGGTGCAGCCTGCTACTTGCGGTCCGCCTCGGGGGCCGGCCGGCTCTCGACCACCTGGTCGACGATGCCGAACGCCTTGGCCTCCTCGCCCGACATGAAGCGGTCACGCTCCAGCGTCCGCTCGACGGTCTCGAGGTCCTGGCCGGTGTGCCGGACATAGATCTGGTTCAGCCGCGCGCGCACCGCCAGGATCTCGCGCGCCTGGATCTCGATGTCGGTCGCCTGGCCCTGCGCCCCGCCCGAGGGCTGGTGCACCATGATGCGGCTGTTCGGCAGCGCGTAGCGCTTGCCCGACGCACCGGCCGCCAGCAGGAGCGAGCCCATCGACGCCGCCTGGCCGATGCAGACCGTGCTCACCGGGCTGCGGATGTACTGCATGGTGTCGTAGATCGCGAGCCCCGCCGTCACCACCCCGCCCGGGCTGTTGATGTAGAAGGCGATGTCCTTGTTGGGGTTCTCGCTCTCCAGGAACAGCAACTGTGCGCAGAGCAGGCTCGCCATCTGGTCGAACACCGGCCCGGTGAGGAAGATGATCCGCTCCTTCAGCAGGCGCGAGTAGATGTCGAACGCCCGCTCGCCGCGCGCGGTCTGTTCGATGACCATCGGCACCAGCGTATTGCCGTAAACCTCAAGCGGATCGCGCTCGCGCATCGTCGCCGTCAAACCTCTTGCCCAGGGGTGTCCACCGGCCGAGTCCCGGCCCGGCGCCTTGAAGGAATATAGGCCGCGCCGGTCGCCGCGCCAGCACCCCCCGGCGGGGCGGTCAGGCCTCGGCCGCCTCGGGGTCGCGCATCAGCTCGTCGGGCGCGACCGGCTTCTCGCCGACCTTGGCCAGCGCGAGCACGTAGTCGATCACCTTCTCCTCGAACAGCGGTGCGCGGAAGCGTTCGATCGCCTGCGGGTTCTGCTGGTAGTACTCCAGCACCTTGCGCTCCTGGCCCGGATAGCGCTGCGCCTCGGCGATGATGGCGCGCTTCAGTTCGTCCTGCGAGACGGTCAGGTTGTTCGCCCGGCCGATCTCGGAGAGCAGCAGGCCGAGGCGCACCCGCCGCTCGGCAATGCCGCGATACTCGGCCTTCAGCGTCTCCTCGTCCTTGCCCTTGTCGCCCTCGTCGAGCTGACCGGCCTTCATGTCCTGCTCGATGCGCTGCCAGATCGCGCCGAACTCGGCCTCCACCATCGCCTCCGGCGCGGGGAAGCTCGCCTGCTCGGCCAGCCTGTCGAGCAGGCCGCGCTTGAGCCGGAGCCGCGAAAGCTGGTCGTACTCGCGCTGGATCGCGCCCTTGATCGCCTCGCGCATCGCGGCGAGGTCGGCGAAGCCATGCTTGGTGGCGAGCGCATCGTCGATCGCCGGCGGCAGCGCCCGGCGGAGTGCCTTGGCGGTGACCTCGAACACGGCGGTCTTGCCGGCGAGGTCCTCGGCCGGATAGGCCTCGGGGAAGCTGACCGTGACCTCGCGCGTCTCGCCCGGCGCCAGCCCGACCAGCCCCTCGGTGAAGCCCGGCACGAAGCCCGCGCCGCCGACCTCGATCTCCATGTCGGTCGCCGCGCCGCCCTTGAAGGCGCGGCCGCCGATCCGGCCGGTGAAGTCGACCACCAGCAGGTCGCCGGCGACGGCAGGCCGGGTCTCCTCGACCGGCTCGCTGTTGCGGTGGCGCTTGGCGATCTCCTCGAGCCGCTTGGCGATCTCCTCCTCCGACGGCGTGGCGGTCAGCTTCTCGACCTCGATCGCGGCAAGGTCGGGCACCGTGATCTCGGGCAGGAGTTCCAGATCGAGGTTGAACTCGAGATCGGCGCCGTCCGACCAGTTGACGATCTCGACCTTCGGCTGCACCGCCGGCTTCAGCCCGCGATCGGTGACGATCCGGCGCGCGGCGTCGTCGAGCGAGCGCTCCAGCACCTCGCCCATCACCGCCTGGCCATAGCGCTGGGCGACGATCTTCGCCGGCACCTTGCCGGGACGGAAGCCGGGCAGGCGCAGGTCCTTGCCGATCTCGGCAAGCCGCGCCGCGCGCCTCGCGGCGATGTCGGCGGCCGGCAGCACGACCGCAAAGGCGCGCTTCAGACCGTCCGAGCTCTTTTCCGTCACCTGCATGGCAATCCGATCCCGATCCTCCGGCACGGCGGCCGGCCGCAACGATGGTGCGGGCGGAGGGACTTGAACCCCCACGACTTGCGTCACCGGAACCTAAATCCGGCGCGTCTGCCAATTCCGCCACGCCCGCAGGGCGGGCGCCCGCCCGAGAGGGGCCGCGTGTAGCGCGTCGGGACCGGCCGGGCAAGGGCGGCCCTGCGCGTGGTGGCCGGCGCGCGGTGGACGGTGTAGGGTTTGCTCGCCCCCTCCCCCGCCCGACCCGGACGATGCCGAGCGTCTCGATCACCCACCGCACCACCTACCGCTACGCCGAGCCCGTCACCTTCGGCGAGCACCGGCTGATGACGCGCCCGCGCGACAGCCACGACCTCCGGCTGGTCGAGGCGACGCTTGCGATCTCGCCCGCGGCGTCGCTGCGCTGGAAGCACGACGTGTTCGGCAACTCGGTGGCGATCGCCTGCTTCGCCGAGCCGGCCGAGACCCTGGAGATCGTCTCGCGCATCCGGCTCGCGCACTTCCCCGCCGATCCGCCCGATGTCGCCGCGCTGATCGAGCCCTATGCCGAGACCCATCCCTTCGCCTATCCGGCCGAGGAGGCGGAGGATCTCGCGCCCGTGCTGCGCCGGCACGATCCCGATCCGGAGCGGCTGGTCGATACCTGGGCGAAGCGGTTCGTCAGCGCCCCCGGTCCGACGCGCACGGCCGCACTGCTCGCCGCGATCACGCGCGCGATCCAGGCCGAGTTCCGCTACGAGGCGCGCGACGCGGAGGGGACGCAGCCCGCGCCCGAGACGCTCAGGCGCGGCGCCGGCGCCTGCCGCGACTTCGCGCTGCTGATGATGGAGGCGTGCCGGAGCCTCGGCCTCGCCTCGCGCTTCGTCTCCGGCTACCTCTACGATGCCGAGATGGTCGATGCGGCGACGCCGGTGGTCGGCGGCGGGGCAACGCACGCCTGGTGCGACGTCTATGTGCCCGGCGCCGGCTGGGTCGAGTTCGACCCGACCAACGGCCTGATCGCCGGGCGCAACCTGATCCGCGTCGCGGTCGCGCGCACGCCCGAGCAGGCGGTGCCGATCGTCGGCTCCTGGACCGGCGCGCCGGCGAGCTTCCTGGGGCTGACCGTCGATGTCGAGGTCGAGGCGGCCGCGCCGTCGGCTCAGTAGAGGCGCTCGCGGTAGCCGACCAGCGTGTCGGCCTCGGCCGCATCCGCGTCCATGCCGCCCAACTGCTCGGCGATCATCCGCCCGATCGGCGGGATCGTGCCGGGCGGGACGTGGCGCTCCGGGTTCCAGAGCTCGCTGCGGATCAGCGCCTTGCCGCAGTGGAAGAACACCTCCTCGACCGCGACGACCAGCGCCGAGGACGGCACCTTGCCCTGGGCCGGCATCTCGGCGAGCAGCGCGGGCTCGGTGCTGATGCGCGCGCGGCCGTTGACACGCAGCGTCTCGCGCACGCCCGGGACCATGAACAGCAGGCCGAGGCGCGGATTCGCGGCGATGTTCAGCAGCGTATCGACGCGGTTGTTGCCGCGCCGGTCGGGCAGCGCCAGCGTGGTGTCGTCGAGCACGCGCACGAAGCCCGGTGCGTCGCCGCGCGGGGTGGCGTCGCACCAGCCGCGCGCGTCCGCCGAGGCGACGACGCAGAACGGCGACAGCGCGATGAAGCGGCGCGCCCAGGCGTCGAGCCGGGTGATCGTCTTGGCGGCGGCGAGCGCGCGCACCTCGCCGTAATGCGCCCGCACCGCCGCGGGTGTGGCGAGCCCCTCGGCCGGCAGGGCCGCGTCGTCATGCGCGCCGCGCGGCACCACCTCCAGGCGCGTGATCGTCACCTTCCCGGCGCGCAGCAGGTTCATCGCCGAGACGATCATCTCGGCGAGCCGCTCGGGCGTGATGCTCTCGCCGGGGATGTCGAGCAGGAAGTCCTTCGCCTCGACATGCCCGCCATTGGTGAAGTCGACGCGCGCGTCGAACTTGGCGCGGAAGCGGCTGGCTGGGTCAGCGCGGTAGGGCGGCGCGTCCGGGGCGGGCGTCACCGTGACGGGCAGCACAGTGTTCACCTCAATGCCCCAGGCTCTGCACGATCTCCTCGGTCATCTTCTTCGCGTCGCCGAACAGCATCATCGTGTTCGGGCGGAAGAACAGTTCGTTGTCCACTCCCGCATAGCCCGAGCCCATCGAGCGTTTCACGAACAGGACCGTCTTGGCCTTGTCCACTTCCAGGATCGGCATGCCGTAGATCGGCGAGGCCGGATCGGTCTTGGCGGCCGGGTTGGTGACGTCGTTCGCGCCGATCACGTAGGCGACGTCGGCGGTGGCGAAGTCGTTGTTGATCTCCTCGAGCTCGAACACCTCGTCATACGGCACGTTCGCCTCGGCGAGCAGCACGTTCATGTGCCCGGGCATGCGGCCGGCGACGGGATGGATCGCGTACTTGACCTCCACCCCCTCCTTCTTCAGCAGGTCCGCCATCTCGCGCAGCGTGTGCTGCGCCTGCGCGACCGCCATGCCGTAGCCCGGCACGACGATCACCTTGGAGGCGTTCTTCATGATGAAGGCGGCGTCCTCGGCGGCGCCGGCGCGCACGCTGCGCTCGCCGCCGGCAGCGGCGGCCGCGCCCGCCGTCTCGCCGCCGAAGCCGCCGAGCAGCACGTTGATGATGCTGCGGTTCATCCCCTTGCACATGATGTAGGAGAGGATCGCGCCCGCCGCGCCGACCAGCGCGCCGGCGATGATCAGCATCAGGTTGCCGACCGTGAAGCCGATCCCGGCCGCCGCCCAGCCCGAGTAGCTGTTCAGCATCGAGATCACCACCGGCATGTCGGCGCCGCCGATCGGGATGATGATCAGGAAGCCGATCGCGAAGGCGAGGATGGCCAGCAGCCAGAACAGCGCGTGGCTCTCGGTCGCGACGAAGATCGCCGTCAGCACCAGGATCACGATCGCCAGCACGAGGTTCAGCATGTGCTGCTGCGGGAAGGTGATCGGCGCACCGGACATGATGCCCTGCAGCTTGGCGAACGCGATCACCGAGCCCGAGAAGGTGATCGCGCCGATCACCAGGCCGAGGCTCATCTCGATCAGCGAGGCCGTCTTGATCGCGCCGACCGTGCCGATGCCGAAGGACTGCGGCGAATAGAGCGCCGCGGCGGCGACGAACACGGCCGCCATGCCGACCAGCGAGTGGAACGCCGCGACCAGCTGCGGCAGCGCCGTCATCTGGATGCGCCGGGCAATGATCGTGCCGATCGTGCCGCCGATCACCACAGCGATCAGGATCCAGGCATAGCCGCCCATGCCGGGGCGGACCAGCGTGGCCAGCACGGCAAGCGCCATGCCGGCCATGCCGTAGACGACGCCGGCGCGCGAGGTCTCGGGATGCGAGAGGCCGCGCAGCGCGAGGATGAAACAGACGGACGCGACCAAATAGGCGAGCGTCGTGACAGCGGCACCCATGGCGCTCAGCTTCCCTTCTTGCGGAACATCGACAGCATCCGGTGCGTGACCAGGAAGCCGCCGAAGATGTTCACCGAAGCGAGCAGCACGGCGAGGAAGCCGAACACGCGGGCGATGGTGTCCTCGGCCAGCCCGACCGCGAGCAGGCCGCCGACCACGATCACCGAGGAGATGGCGTTGGTGACACCCATCAGCGGCGAGTGCAGCGCCGGGGTGACGTTCCACACCACGTAGTAGCCGACGAAGCAGGCCAGCAGGAAGATCGTCAGCAGGAACAGGAAGGGCTCGGCCACCTCGGCGACGGGCTGTGCCGCGGCGGCGGCCTCCATCGCCAAGGCCTGCGCGCGCTCGGCGAGTGAAGCCGCCTCGCGGGCGATTTCGCCCGCCCTCTGGGCAAGGTCGCTCATGCTTGGTTCCCCTCGGTCACGCGGCCGCGGCCGGCTTCTCGGCGAATTGCGGATGCACCACGGCGCCGCCCCTGGTCAGCGCCACGCCCTGGACGATCTCGTCCTCAGGCTTCAGGTTCGGCTTCTTGCCGTCCTTGTCCCAGAACGCGGTCAGGAAGGTCAGCAGGTTGCGCGCATAGAGCGCCGAGGCGGCGACCGCGATGCGGCCGGGCCAGTTGCGCCAGCCGAGGATGGTCACGCCGTTCGGCGTCACCACCCGCTCGCCCGGCTTGGTCAGCGCGCAGTTGCCGCCGGCATCCGAGGCGATGTCGACGATCACGCTGCCGGGCTTCATGGAGGCCACCATCTCGGCCGAGATGATCTTCGGCGCCGAGCGGCCCATCGTGAGCGCGGTGCAGATGATGATGTCCTGCTTCTTCACCGTCTCGGCCATCAGTTCAGCCTGGCGGCGGCGAAAATCGTCGCTCATCTCCTTGGCATAGCCGCCGGCCGTCTGCGCCGCCTTGGTCTCGTCGGTCTCGACGCCGACGAAGGCCGCGCCGAGCGACTTGATCTCCTCCTTCGCCGCCGGGCGCACGTCGGTGGCGGAGACGCGGGCGCCCAGGCGCCTTGCGGTGGCGATCGCCTGGAGCCCGGCCACGCCCGCGCCGAGCACGAACACGCTCGCCGGCGCCACCGTGCCGGCCGCCGTCATCATCATCGGGAAGGAGCGGCCATACTCGGTCGCCGCCTCCATCACGGCGCGGTAGCCGGCGAGGTTGGCCTGCGAGGAGAGCACGTCCATGCTCTGGGCGCGGGTGATGCGCGGCAGCAGTTCCATCGCGCAAGCGTCGATGCCGCGCTCGGCATAGGCGCCGACGCGGCTCGCGTCCTCCCAGACGCTGAGCGTGCCGACCAGCAGCGCGCCGCGCGGAATGGCGGCGAGATGGTCGACCTCGCCCTCGCCCGGGCCGAGCGGGGCGCGGACGCAGAACACGATCCCGGCGCCGGCGAGTGCCGCAGCCGCGTCGGGGGCGATCTCGGCGCCGGCGGCGGCGTATTCCGAATCGGGGATCGAGGCGCCCTCGCCCGCCCCGGCCTCGACCGCGACCGTCAGGCCGAGCCCGACCAGCTTCTTCACCGTCTCGGGCGTGGCCGCGACCCTGGCCTCGCCCGGCCGGCGTTCCTTCAGCACCGCAAGGCGCATACCCGACCCCTGTCCTGCTGGGCGGAGCCGGACGGCCCCGCAAGGAAAGCGAGGCTGCAAACTGCCCGATTGCAGCCGGATCAGGCAAGGGCGGCTCGCGCCCTCGACAAGGGCGTCGGGATCGGAAATACCCGTGGCCAGACCGGTTTGGGGAGGCAGATGCAGATGGATCGCGTCGAGATCGACGGGCTCAGGATTGCCAGCACGCTCGCCACGTTCGTTGCCGAGGAGGCCGCGCCCGGCACCGGGATCGATCCGACTGCGTTCTGGAAAGGCTTCGCGGCCACCCTGCGCGAGCTCGGCCCCCGGAACGCCGCGCTGCTCGCGAAGCGCGACGCCCTCCAGGCGCAGATCGACGCCTGGCACGCTGCACGACGGGGCCAGCCGCATGACGCCGCGGCCTATGAGGCGTTCCTGCGCGAGATCGGCTACCTGCTGCCCGCGCCGGCCCCCTTCCACGTCCGCACCGCCCATGTGGACGAGGAGATCGCGCGCATCGCCGGGCCGCAGCTGGTCGTGCCGGTGTCCAACGCGCGCTACGCCCTGAACGCGGCGAATGCGCGCTGGGGCAGCCTGTACGACGCGCTCTACGGCACGGATGCGCTCGTGCCGCCGGACCCGGCCGTGACGGGCTACGATCCGGCGCGCGGCGCCCAGGTGATCGCCAAGGCGCGCGCCGTGCTCGATCAGGCGGCGCCCCTGGCTCAGGGCAGCCATGGCGACGCGACCGGCTATGCGATCGCCGGCGGTGCGCTTTCGGTCAGCCTGAAGGGCGGCGCGACGAGTGGGCTGCGCGACCCGGCGCAGTGCGTCGGCTACGCGGGCGATGCGGCCGCACCCTCCTCGGTGCTGCTGCGCCATCACGGGCTGCACATCGAGATCGTCATCGACCGCGGCCACATGATCGGCAAGGACGATCCGGCCGGTGTTGCCGACGTGGTGCTCGAAAGCGCGGTGACGACGATCCAGGACTGCGAGGACTCGGTTGCGGCGGTGGATGCGGCCGACAAGGTCGAGGTTTACCGCAACTGGCTCGGGCTGATGACCGGCCGGCTGGTCGCGACCTTCCCGAAGGGCGGGCGGACGGTCGAGCGGCGGCTGAACCCGGACCGGACCTGGACCGCGCCCGGCGGCGGCGCGGTGACGCTGCACGGGCGGTCATTGATGCTGGTGCGCAATGTCGGCCACCACATGCTGACCGATGCCGTGCTGGACGCGGACGGGAACGAGACGCCGGAGACGATGCTCGACTGCGCGGTGACCAGCCTGATCGCGCTGCACGATCTCAAGGGGCTGGGCACCGTGCGCAACAGCCGCGCGGGATCGGTCTACATCGTCAAGCCGAAGATGCATGGGCCGGAGGAGGTGGCGTGGGCGGATGCGCTGTTCGGGCGCGTCGAGGACCTGCTCGGGCTCGCGCGCTACACGCTGAAGATGGGGATCATGGACGAGGAGCGGCGCACGACGCTGAACCTCGCCGCCTGCATCGCGCGGGTGCCGGACCGGGTGGCGTTCATCAATACCGGCTTCCTCGACCGCACCGGCGACGAGATCCACACCTCGATCGAGGCGGGCGCGATGATCCGCAAGAACGACATGAAGGCGACACCGTGGATCGCGGCCTATGAGGACAACAACGTCGATGTCGGGCTGGCGTGCGGGCTGCCGGGTCATGCGCAGATCGGCAAGGGCATGTGGGCGATGCCGGACCGGATGAAGGACATGCTTGCGCAGAAGGTCGGGCATCCGAAGTCGGGCGCGAACACGGCCTGGGTGCCCTCACCCACCGCGGCGACGCTGCATGCGCTGCACTACCACGAGGTGGATGTGGCTGCGCGCCAGGCGGAGATCGCGAAGGGTGGCGCGCGGGCGAAGCTCGCGGATCTGCTGACGGTGCCGGTGGCGGATCGGCCGAACTGGAACCCGGCCGATCTCCAGGCCGAGCTCGACAACAACTGCCAGGGCATCCTCGGCTATGTGGTGCGCTGGATCGATCAGGGCGTGGGCTGTTCGAAGGTGCCGGACATCAACGATGTCGGGTTGATGGAGGACCGGGCGACCTTGCGTATCTCGTCGCAGCACGTGGCGAACTGGCTGCATCATGGCGTGGTGAGCGAGGCGCAGGTGATGGAGACGCTCAAGCGCATGGCGGCGGTGGTCGATCGCCAGAACGCGGGCGATCCGGCCTATCGCCCGATGGCGCCCGCGTTCGATGGACCGGCGTTCCGCGCCGCCTGCGACCTAGTGTTCAAGGGCCGCGTGCAGCCGAACGGCTACACGGAGTTCCTGCTGACGCGGTGGCGCCGGGAGGCGAAGCGGGCGGCGTGAATGGAAGGTCCAGGAAACTCAGTTTCCTGGCGGGAGAGCCCGAGAGGGCAGCGCCCTCGCGGCGGATGACGCCTTCCTCCGAGCGTTCATCCTGTGCATGCTGCCGCGCAGAATGATCAAGCCGGAGGAGACCTTGTCATGCGTCGCGTTGCGACGGTTCTCGCACTCACGATGACGGCCGGGGTTGCTGTCGCATCCGAACGCGGGCCGATCACGATTGCCGAGATGGGCAGTTTCCATGTCGGCGGGAAGCTGGTGGAGATCAGCGGCAAGCCGGTGCGCGAGGTGGTGTTCACGCCGGGCGGTGTGCCGGCGCGCGTCGATCCGAACGGCCGCTACATGGTCGGGGCGATGTACACGCAGTATGTCGTGCCGGCGGAGCGTCGGGGGCGCTATCCGCTGCTGATGTGGCATGGCGGCGGGCTGACGGGCGTGACCTGGGAGACGACGCCGGACGGGCGCGAGGGCTGGAAGCACTATTTCCTGCGCCGAGGCTGGCCGGTCTATGTGTCGGATGCGGTGGAACGCGGGCGGTCGGGCTGGTCGATGTATCCGGACCTGTTCCCGGGTGAGCCCTTGTTCCTCACGATCGAGAATCCGTTCGAGCGGTTCCGCATCGGCGCGGGGCTCGGGTCGTGGAGCGATGATCCGGCGCAGCGGCGGGTGCTGCCGGGCAATCAGTTCCCGACCGATACGGAAAGCTATCTGAACTTCGTGCGCCAGATCGTGCCGCGCTGGACCACGACCGATGCGATGATCATCGACGCGTATACGGCACTGGTCGACCGCGTCGGCGAGAGCGTGGTGGTGGTGCACAGCCAGGGCGGGCAGTTCGGGCTGAAGGTGGCGCAGGCGCGGCCGGACAAGGTGAAGGGGTTGATCCTGATCGAGCCGGCGGGGCTGGGCGATCCGGACAAGATGGCGGCGTTCAAGGGAATGCCGATCCTGGCGATCTATGGCGACCACATCGCGCAGGACAGTCGCTGGCCGACGATCCGCGGCAACGGCGTGCGGTTCCTGGAGCGGGCGCGCGCCGAGGGCGCGGATGTCGAGGTGATCGACCTGCCCGAGCGCGGCATTCGCGGCAACAGCCACATGCTGATGATGGACCGCAACAGCGACGAGGTCGCGGCGGTGGTGCAGGACTGGCTGGTGCGGAAGGGGTTGTGGCGGTAGCCGCCACGCCGGCGGCTCACGCAGCCGCCGGCACCCCGGCCTCCGCCAACGCGGCCTGCTGACGCGCATCGATCGTCGCGGTATCGAAATCGGCGATCAGCTCGTTGAACAGCCGGTGCCAGTTCAGCTCGGCCTTCAGCCGAAGGAACACCGAGCCAAGCCCGATCGCCGCGCGATCCATCAGCACGAACTCGCGCGGCGGCTTCACGCCCCCGATGCGCTTCAGCCCCGCGTGCACCTGCATCGCCACGCGCCGTCCGAACTGCGGATCGTCGGACTCCTGGATGCGGCGCGGACGGTCCTCCATCAAGGGCTCGTAGAGGAACTCGGCCCAGAGGTTCAGCACCGCCATCTTCTCGTGGGTGAGGTCCTTGAATCCCCACACGGTGTAGGCGTGATGCGCCTTGTCGATGTCCTTGTCGCGCATCGCTTCGTAGAGGTCGATCACGCCGCGGATGAAGCGGGCGGGAAAGACGCGGATGCAGCCGTAGTCGAGCAGGTTCATCCCGTCATCCGCGCGCGCCTGGTAGTTGCCCATGTGCGGATCGCCATGGATCACGCCATAGCGGTAGAGCGGCACGTACCACGCCTTGAACAGGTTCAGCGCCAGGCGGTCGCGCACGTGCTGCGGCGGATCCTCCTTGATCCGCTCCATCAACGGCCGGCCGCTGAGCCAGGTCATCGTCAGCAGCCTCGGCGTGCAGTAGCCCTCGACCGGCTCGGGGACGTGTACGTCGGGCTCGCCCTCCAGCATCACGCGGTAGAGCCGCATCTGCGCAGCCTCGCGCGCATAGTCGAGCTCCTCGCGCAGCCGCTCGGACAGTTCCTGGTAGATCTCCTCCTGCTGGATCGCGTTGTCCATGCGGCGATAGACCGCCATCGCGAGCTTGAGCTGGCGGAGATCCGCCGCGACCACGCTCGCCATGTCCGGATACTGCAGCTTGCAGGCGACGGTCCGGCCATCGGGCAGCGTCGCCTTGTGCACCTGGCCGAGCGACGCCGCGGCATCGGCCTCACGGCCGAAGCTCGCGAACTTGGCCTGCCACTGCGGGCCAAGCTCGGCCTGCATGCGCCGGTTCACGAAGGGCCAGCCCATCGCCGGCGCGTTGGCCTGGAGCTGCGACAGTTCGGCCGCGTATTCGTCCGGCAGCGCATCGGGGATCGTCGAGAGGAACTGCGCCACCTTCATCAGCGGGCCCTTCAGCCCGCCGAGGATCGCCTTCAGCTCGCCGGCGTGCTCCGACCGGTCGCTCTTGAAGCCGAACAGGCGCTCGCCGGCCACACGCGCGGCGATCCCGGTCACCGCGCCGGAGGTGCGCGCCATCCGGCGCA
>CAZHMM010000009.1:0-4579 GCA_964533585.1 uncultured Elioraea sp. | reverse complement strand
AAGGTCAGCATCTCGCCGAACACCGAGGCGGTCTCGGCGAGCGTCAGCGGCGTGCCCGACATCAGGTAGCCGTTCGGCCCCGCCAGCACCTGGTGGACGCCGTGGCCGAGTTCGTGCGCGAGCGTCATCACGTCGCGCGCGCGGCCGTGGTAGTTCAGCAGCAGATAGGGATGCGCCGAGGGCACGGTCGGGTGCGCGAAGGCGCCGGACGCCTTGCCCGGCTTGAGCCGCGCATCGATCCAGGGCCGGGTGAAGAACCGGTCGCCCACATCGGCGAGATCGTCGGAGAAGGCGCGGTAGGCGCTGCGGACGCGCGCACAGGCCTCGGCCCAGGGGATCTCGCGGTCGTCATCCTCCGGCAGCGGCGCGTTGCGGTCCCAGTACTCCAGCTTGTCGAGGCCGAGCCAGCGGGCCTTGAGCGCGTAGTAGCGGTGCGAGAGGCGCGGGAAGGACGCGGTGACGGCGGAGACCAGCGCGTCGACCACCTCGTCCTCGACCATGTTGGAGCGGTTGCGGTAGCTCTCGGGCTTCGGATAGCGCCGCCAGGTGTCGATGATCTCCTTGTCCTTGGCGAGCGTGTTGGTGACCAGCGCGAACAGCCGCGCGTTCTTGGCAAGGCTGTCGCCGATCGCGTGCGCCGCGGACGCACGCCGGGCACGGTCGGAATCCGACAGCCGGTTGAGCGCGGCGGACAGCGTCAGCGCCTCGCCGTCGACCGGGATGCGGAGATCGGCGAGCGTCTCGTCGAACAGGCGGTTCCAGGCGGCGCGGCCCGTCACCTCCTTCTCGTGCAGCAGCTTCTCGAGCTCGTCCGAGAGCTGGTGCGGGCGGAACACCCGCAGGTCGCGCAGCCACGGCCGCCACTCCTCGAGCGCGGTGCCGGCGATCTTCGCCTCCAGCGCCGCATCCTCGATCCGGTTCAGCTCGAGGGCGAAGAAGATCAGGTGGCTGGAGATCGTCGTGACCCGCTCATTGCAGCCCTGGTAGAATTTGCCGATCGCCGGGTCGGTCGCGTCCTCGGCGAAGACGAGTTGGGCGTAGGACATCACCCTTCCGAGCGTCTCCTCGATGCGCTCGAAGGTGGCGATCGCGGCGGCGAGGTCACTGCCCGAGAGGGACGCGAGCCGGCCCTGGTAGCGGTCGGCGAAGGCCTTCGCCTCGGCCTCGGCGCGGTCGAGATCGGCCTTGATCTCGGCGCTGTCGCGGCCGGGATAGAGGTCGGTCAGGTCCCAGGCCGGCAGGTCCGAGGCGGTTTCGCCGCCGGGCACGGGGGCTTCGGGTGCGGCAATCCTGGGGGGTCGGGCCGTCACGGGCTTGTCCTGGCTGGGTGTCGGGGCCACACGGATATGGCACGTCGGGCATGGGCCGCAACCGGCCCGGGCTGAGGGAGGGGTCACGGTGGCGCGCGAGTATCCGGACTGGCCGAACTGTGCGGCGCTGATGTTCGACTGCGCGCGGCGCTACGGCCACCGCCCGGCGCTGTGGGCGAAGCGCGAGGGCGCGTGGCGGCCGACCGCCTGGCGCGAGGTCGGGCGGCAGGCGGCCGCCCTCGCCCGCAGCCTGCGGGCACGGGGCGTCGCGCCCGGCGACCGGGTGGTGATCGTCTCCGAGAACCGGCCCGAGTTCCCGATCGCCGACACCGCGATCATGGCGCTGCGCGCGATCTCGGTGCCGACCTACACCACCAATACGCCCGCCGACCACGCCCACATCCTGCGCGATTCGGGCGCGCGCGTGGCGATCGTCTCGACCCGCGCGCTCGCCCGCCGCGTGCTGGAGGGGGCGGCGGAGGCCGGCGGGCTCGACCTGCTGGTGGCGATCGACGATCCGGGCGAGACCGACCTCCCCGTGCTGCGCTGGGCGGAGGCGGTCGCCGATCCCGCCCCGCCCGACGACATCGAGGCCGAGGCCGCGCAGATCCCGTCCGAGCAGACCGCCTGCCTGATCTACACCTCCGGCACCGGTGGTACGCCCAAGGGGGTGATGCTGCCGCACCGGGCGATCCTGTCGAACTGCCGCGGCGCGTTCGAGCTCCTCCGCCCGCTGAACCTCCAGGACGAGACCTATCTCTCGTTCCTGCCGCTCTCGCACTCCTACGAGCACACCTGCGGGCAGTTCTTCCTGCTGAGCGTCGGCAGCCAGATCCACTACTCCGCCGGCGCCGACCGGATCGCGGCCGAGATGCTGGAGGTCCGCCCCACGGTGATGACGGCCGTGCCGCGGCTGTTCGAGGTGATCCGCGGCCGCATCCTCGCCCAGGTCGAGCGCGAGGGCGGCTGGAAGCAGCGTCTGTTCGACCTCGCCCTCGCCCAGGGGCTGAAGCGGGTGAAGGGCGAGAGCCTCGGCCTGCTCGGCCTGATCGACCCACTGCTCGACCGGCTGGTGCGCGCCAAGGTGCGCGCGCGCTTCGGCGGCCGGCTCAAGGGCATCATGTCGGGCGGCGCCCGGCTCGACCCCGAGATCGGCCGGTTCTTCCTCGCCCTCGGCCTGCCCGTGATGCAGGGCTACGGCCAGACCGAGGCCGGACCCGTGGTCGCCGCCAACCCGCCCGGCCGCATCCGCATCGACACGGTCGGGCTGCCGCTGCCCAATGTCGAGGTGCGGATCGCCGAGGACGGCGAGATCATGGTGCGCGGCGACCTCGTGATGCAGGGCTACTGGGGCAACGTGGAGGCCACGAAGGCCGCCATCAGCGAGGATGGCTGGCTGCACACCGGCGATGTCGGCGCGCTGGACGCCGACGGGTATCTGCGCATCACCGACCGGAAGAAGGACTTCATCAAGACCAATGGCGGCGACATGGTCAGCCCCGCCCGCGTCGAGGGGCTGCTGATGCAGCAGCCGGGCATCGCCCAGGCGGTGGTGGCGGGCGACGGGCGGCCGCACCTGGTCGCGCTGATCGTGCCGGCCGAGGGGGCGGACGAGGCCGCGGTGGCGCTGGCGGTGGAGGCGGCGAACAAGCGCCTCGCCGTGGCCGAGCGGGTGCGCAAATGGCGGCTGGTCGAGCCGTTCACCATCGAGAACGGCATGATGACGCCGACGCAGAAGATCCGCCGCCCGGCGGTGCTTGGGGAGTTCCGCGAGGCGATCTCAGGGCTCTATCGCTAAGCCGCTGATCCTGCGGACTTTATCCACTTTACGACTTTACGGCTTTAGCGCTTTATCCGGCCCGCTGCGGCGGTGCGCCCCGGTCGGCGGAGCCGGGGTGCGGCCACTCTGCACGGCCGATGCGCCAGGATGTGGCGTAACCGCTGGCCGCTCGCGCGGTCGTGTCGCCGCACCCTCACCCTGTCCCTCTCCCGCGCGCGGGAGAGGGGACGCAGCGCCCACACCGGGTTCCCTCTCCCCCCAGGAGAGGGACAGGGTGAGGGGCCTACGCCGCCGCCGGGCGCAGCTCGGCCGCGGCGCGGGCGAAGCGCGGCAGCGCCGCCTCCACCATCGCGTCGGACGCGGTGAGCGACAGCCGCACATGGCCGGGCACACCGCAGATCGCGCCGGGCATCACGAACACATCCGCCGCCGCGAGCCGGTCGCAGAACGCCGCCTCCTCGCCCGGGGTCTCGACCAGCACGTAGAAGCTGCCCTGTGGCCGCGTCACGCGATACCCGGCCGCCTCCAGCCCCGCGCAGAGCCGGTCGCGCCGCCGCTCCATCGCCGCGAGGTCGATCACCAGCCGCTCCAGATCGCCGATCGCGTACTGCATCAGCGCACTCGGGAAGTTCCAGCCGGTCGCCATCTGCCCGTAGAACATCGCCTCGCGCACCGCCTCGCGCTCGGGCGCGGCGGGGTTCACCGCGAAGATGCCGAGCCGCTGGCCAGGTGTGAGCAGCCGCTTGCCGTAGCTGTAGCAGATCGCGCTGCGGCGGATGTGGCGGAGCGGCGGGACGAAGCGGCCGTCGGAGAAGACGATCTCGCGATACGCCTCGTCCGACAGCACCCAGATCGGCCGGCGCCGCTCGACATTGATGCGCTCCAGCCGCGCGCCGAGCTCGGCGAGCTCATCGGCCGACGCGATCGTGCCGGAGGGGTTGTGCGGCGAGTTGACGACGATCAGCCGCGTGCGCGGCGTGACCGCGGCGAGCATCGCCTCGATGTCGAGGCCGAAGCCCGGGCGCATCGGCACCGCGACCGGGACGAGCCCGTGCAGATGCGCCATCGGCGCGTAGCAGAACCAGGAGGGGCGCGCGTAGATGATCTCCTCGCCCGGGTTGGCGAAGAGCTTCAGCATCAGCTCGATCGCGCCGAAGCCTCCGTTGGTGAGTGCGATGTCCTCGGGCGCGAAGGGCAGTGCCATGGTCTCGGCGAGCGCGCGCGCGACCACCTGGCGCGCGGCCGGTTCGTTGGCCTTGTAGGCGAACCAGTCGGCGGTGCGCGGTTCGACCTGCGCCTTCAGCGCGGCGACGAAGCTGGGCAGCGGCATCTCCTGGGGGTTGCCGAAGGCGAAGTCGGCCACACCGGGCTGGCCGATCCGCCCGCGCCAGGGCGAGCCGGTGAAGAAGTGGGCGACGGGGGCGAAGCTCGCGCGCACGGCGGCGAGGCTGTCGACCAGGGCGGACGTGTCGCGCATGGGGCTCCTCCG
>CAZHMM010000008.1:0-54596 GCA_964533585.1 uncultured Elioraea sp. | reverse complement strand
GCGGCAAGCCCACGCCGATCCGCGAGAACACCACCTTCGACAAGGCGCGCGCGGTGGTGCTGCGCTACTGGCAGCCGCAGCAGACGGCCGCGGGCTGAGCGGCGAGTCCGCGCCGCTCGCAGCCGACCCTGCGGCCCCCCCCTCGCGTCATGACGCACCGCGCCGCCGATGATCCCGTGCGTGCCGCGTTTCTCGCAGCACTCGCCGCGCGGATCGTCGGGCAGCGCCATGAGGGGGTGCTGCGCGTCGCGATCACCGGGGTCGATGGGGCCGGCAAGACGCGGCTCGCCGATGAACTTGCGCCGCTGATCGAGCGGGCCGGCCTTCCCGTGATCCGCGGCAGCATCGATGGCTTCCACAATCCCCGGGCGATCCGTTACCGGCGCGGCCGCGATTCGCCCGAAGGCTTCTATCGGGACTCCTTCGACATCGCCCGGTTCAAGGCCGTGCTGCTCGACCCGCTCGGACCTGGGGGTAGCCGGGTCTACCGGACGGCCGCGTTCGATCATCGGACCGACCTGCCGGTGCGGATGGCCCCTCGTCGTGCACCGGTCCCGTCGGTCCTGATCGTCGATGGCATCTTCCTGCAGCGGCCGGACCTCGCTGGCTGCTGGGATCTGACGATCTTCCTGGATGTCCCGTTCGCGGTCACCTTCGCGCGCATGGCACTCCGGGACGGCGGCTCGCCCGACGCGTTCGCCGCCAGCAACCGCCGCTACCGCGAAGGGCAGCTCCTCTATCTTGCCGAGTGCCGGCCGCGGCAGACGGCCGACATCCACGTTGACTACGCGGATATCGCGCTGCCGCGGATCATCCGGGGGTAGGGCGGGTGGCCTGTCGCGGCTTGCCCGGGCCTCAGCGGCGGCGCGCTGCGTCCTGCCGGGTGATCAGCAGCACCGCCGCGCCTTCCACGGGGATCCAGACGACCGCGTTCTGATCGACGCCACGCCCGAGCGCGGCTGCGTCTGCCAGCGAGTCGAGCGCCACTGCCAGGCTTGGTTCCGGCGTCCATGCGCCCGCATCGTCGCCGCCCGAGCCATCGAGGAACGCCCAGCCGCGTGCGGTGACATGTGCGCGCAGCCGGGCCATCGCGGCGGCATTGGCGTCGTCGTCCTGGCGCCGTCCGTGCGGGTTGCAGGCGGTGACGAAGGCGGCCCCTGCGGCTCCGTGCCTGCGCAGCCACGCCTGGGTGCGCGGCGCCGGCGCGCCGATCCGCGCGATCTCGTCCCCGTCGGGCAGCGCGATCCGGTACCACGCCGCCCGATAGGCGGCGATCAGCGGCGCCGGCAGGCACGTGCCGTGCGTCGGCCCCGTACCCGCGCTAGCGTCGTCCTCGTGCTCGCCGTTCTCGCCCATCCGGTTTATCGCCGCCTCCTGCTGGCCCAGATCGTCTCGCTGCTCGGCACGGGCCTCGCGACCGTCGCGCTGGCGCTGGTCGCGCACGACCTCGCCGGCCCGCGCGCCGCCTCCGTGCTCGGCACCGCGCTCGCGATCAAGATGATCGCCTATATCGCGATCGGTCCCTGGGCCGCCTCGCTCGCCGGCATCGCCGACCGCCGCCTTCTGCTGGTCGCGCTCGACCTCGTGCGCGTGCCGATCGCGCTCGTGCTGCCCTTCGTCGCGGCGGAATGGCACGTCTATCTCCTGATCGGGCTGCTGCAATCCGCCTCGGCGCTGTTCTCGCCGACCTTTCAGGCGACCATTCCCGACATCCTGACCGACGAACGCGACTACACGCGCGCCCTCTCGCTCTCGCGGCTGGCCTACGACCTCGAACAGCTCGCGAGCCCGGCGATCGCGGCGGTGCTGCTGACGCTGATGCCGTTCCACGCCCTGTTCGCCGGCACCGCCGTCGGCTTCATCGTCTCGGCCTGGTTCGTGCTCTCCGTGCGGCTACCATCGCCGGCGGCCGCGCCTGGACGGGACTGGCTCGGCCGTGCGCTGGCCGGGTTTGGCGTCTTCCTGCGCACGCCGCGCCTGCGCGGTCTGATGGCGCTCAACCTTGCGATCGCCGCGCCCGGGGCGATCGTGCTGGTCGATACCGTGGTGATCGTGCGGGAGGCGCTCGGCCGGGCGCAGGCCGATGTCGCGGTCGCACTCACCTGTTTCGGTGCCGGGTCGATGCTGGCGGCCCTGGTGCTGCCCCGGCTGCTCGACCGGCTGGCGGATCGGAGGGTCATGCTGGCCGGTGCGGTGGGGGCGCCGGTCGTGCTGGCGGGTCTTGCGGCCATGCCGTTGTCGTGGCGGGCGATCCTCCTCGGCTGGGTGCTGATCGGGGTTTGCTACGGTGCCGCGCTGACGCCGACGGGGCGGCTGCTGCGCCGCTCCGCCCCGCCGGGCGACCGGCCCGGGCTGTTCGCCGCGCAGTTCAGCCTGAGCCACGCGGCGTGGCTGATTGCCTATCCGCTGGCCGGCTGGCTGGCAACGCGGTACGGGCTTGCCGTCGCCTTCGCGTTGCACGCGGCGCTCGGTCTGTTCGCGGCCGCGGCCGCGGCGGTGCTGTGGTCGGGCAAAGACGAGCCGCTGCTCGCCGGGCGCAGTTGAACGTCAGTCGGCGCTTGGCGACACACCGGGTTGCCCCCCGCGCCGCGCCGCCGCATCATCACGCCGAGGTGAGGCAAACCAATGGGGGATGAACCGTGACGACACGACGTTCACTGGTGCTGGCAGCCGCGGCGGCGATCGCGCTCGGCGGGCCGGCGAAGGCGCAAACCTACGAGATGGTGGCCGGTGCGCTCGGCGGCGGCTGGTACACGATGGCGACCGGGCTGTCGCAGATCCTGCAGGAGAACGTCTCGGGGCTCACGATCCGCGTCGTGCCGGGCGGCGGGCTCGGCAACCCGACGCGGGTGCAGAACGGCGTCAGCCAGATCGGCTTCGGGCTCGACTTCCTGGTCTCCTCGGCGATCAAGGGCGAGGCGCCGTACCGCGCGGCGCACGACAAGATCAGCCACATCGGCGTGGGCTGGAGCCCGACCGAGCATCACATGCTGCGCCGGGCCGACGAGGGTCCGGCCGACATGAAGGCGATCCTGACCATGCGCGGTCTCAGGATCGGCACGCCGCAATCGACCTCGTCGGACACGTTGACGCTGATCCACATCCTGTCGCACCTCGGCACGAGCTTCGACAAGATCCGCGCCGATGGCGGCCGCGTGGTGCAGGGCAGCTACACCGACATCGCCAACGCCTTCATGGATGGGCAGGTGGACTATGTCTATGTCGCCCTCGCCCGGCCGGCGGCGATGGTGAACGAGGTGCAGCGCGGCCGCCGTCCGGCCACGCTGGTCGCGTTCCCGCAGGACATCCGTGACCATCTCTCGCAGACTTACGGCTTCAGCCAGGGCGTGATCCCCGCCGGTACCTACCCGGCGCCGATGCAGACCGCCGAAATTCCGGTGACGACGATGGACACCGTGCTGGTGGTGCCGACGGCGATGCCGGAGGAGGTCGTCTACAACATGATCAAGGCGGTGATCGCCAACCGGGCGCGGCTCGGCGGCATCCATCCGTCGATGGCGGCGTTCAACCCGGCGGTGGCGTGCAAGTATCCCGGCGCGCCGCTGCATCCGGGTGCGCGCCGCGCCTACGCCGAAGCCGGCTGCACGCTCTGACGGCGTCGCATTCGATCGGCGGGCCGGAAGCGATTCCGGCCCGCCCCTGTTCGTAACGATCCGGGCATGCGCGAGCTCGCCGGTCCCTGGCAGCCGATCCTGGCGCTGTACGCAGCGCTGGTCGGCGTCGCGCATTTCTGGCTGGGCGGCGCGGGGCTGATGGAGCTCGTCGCGCGCGAGGCGTTCGGCGCCGGGCGCTGGACGCAGGACGTGTTTCCGGTGCTGGAGCCGTTGCAGCTGCGCGGCTTCCATCTGCTCGCATTGCTGCCGCTGATCTTCCTGATCTATCCCGCGCGGCCGGGCAGGAGCCCGGCCAGCCGGCCGAGCCTGCCCGATCTCGTGCTCGCCGCGCTCTCCGCCGCCACGAGCTTCTATTTCCTCGCGCATGCGCAGCAGATCAACGCACGCATGGAGTTCATCGATCCGCTGACCGAGCTCGAGTGGTGGCTCGGCGTGATCGCGGTGGTGACGCTGCTGGAGGCGATCCGGCGTGCGGTCGCACCGATCCTCGCCGGCATCGTCATCATCTCGCTGATCTACATGTATGCCGGCCAGTGGATGCCGGGCGTGTTCAACACGCGGCCGTTCAGCGTCGCGATGATCATCGAGACGGTCTACATCGTGCCGATCGTCGGCGGCATCTTCGGCCCGCTCACCGGCATCGTCGCCGGCACGATCGCGATGTTCATCATCTTCGGCGCGTTCGTGCAGGGCTCGGGGACGGGCCGGCTGTTCTCGAATTTCGGCGCCGCCGTCGCCGGACGGTTCGCCGGCGGCCCGGCCAAGGTGGCGGTGATCACCTCGGGCACCTTCGGCACGATGAGCGGCTCGACCGTCTCGAACGTCGCCACCACCGGCTCGATCACCATTCCGATGATGAAGCGGCTCGGCTATGCGCCGGCGGTCGCCGGCGGGATCGAGGCAGCGGCCAGCACCGGGGGCGCGATCATGCCGCCGGTGATGGGTGCGGCCGCCTTCGTGATGAGCGAGATCACCAACATCCCCTATGGCGAGATCATCGTCACGGCGGCGATCGGGGCGGTGCTCTACTTCTTCGCGATCTTCGTCTCGGTGCATTTCGAGGCGAAGCGGCTCGGGCTTGCGGCGATGGAGCCGGACACCATCCCGCCCTGGCGCGTGGTCGGCGGCGATGCGCATCTGATCCTGCCGATCGCCGTGCTGGTGTGGCTGCTGGTCGAGCGCTGGTCCGGCAATTTCGCGGCCTTCGCCGCGACCGTGCTGATGATGGTCTGCGCCGCGCTCCGCTCGCACACGCGCATGGGGCCGCGCGCGATCATCGACGCGTTCGGCACTGCGGCGCGCACCATGGCGGTGCTGGCCGCCGCGGTGGCGGGGGCGGGAATCATCACCTCGGCGCTCACGGTGACGGGGCTGGTCGTCGCGTTCGGCGGCATCGTCAAGGGCCTCGCCGGCGGCAGCCTCGCCCTGCTCTGTCTGCTGCTGATGCTGACGGCGCTGATCCTCGGCATGGGCGTGCCGACCACGCCGGCCTACATCATCACCGCTGCCCTCGGCAGCCCGGTGTTGCAGGAGTACGGGGTCGATCTGCTCGCCGCGCACCTGTTCATGTTCTACTTCGCGGTGCTGGCGGACGCGACACCGCCCGTGGCGGTCGCATCCTATGCGGCCGCGGCGATCGCGCGGGCGAACCCGATGGCGACCGCGGTGCAGGCGCTGCGCTTCGCCCTCGCCGGCTTTGTGGTCGGCTTCGCCTTCATCTACGACCAGGGCATCATCTGGCGCGGCGGGATGATCACCGTCATCGAGGACACGCTGACCCTGGTCGCGGCCCTGACGCTGGTCGGCGCGGCGTTCGGCGGCTTCCTGCGCACGCGGCTTTCGGGCGCGGCGCGCGCCGTCGCCCTCGCCTGCGGGCTGGGTGCGGCGTTCGGACATGTCGTCTCCGATCACGTGCGCCTTGCCTTCGTGCTCGCCGTCCTGGCGCTGTTCTGGTTCGCTCCACGCCTCTTTGCCGCGCGCGAGGTTCGCCATGCCTGATCGGATCGACCGGCTCCAGGTGATCCGCATCGACAGCGAGATCGGGATGCGCCGCGCCCACGGCTCGGGCGAGATCGCGCGCCGGGTCGGGCGGGTGATCGTGCGGTTGCTGACCGCCGACGGCATCGAGGGGCTCGGCGAGGCCGCGCCCTGGGCGCCGTTCGGCAACACCGCCGACACCACGGCGGCCGCGATCGACGGCCCGTTGCGCACGGTGCTGGAGGGCGCGGACGCGACCCGCATCGCCGCGCTCGTCGACGCCATGGACCATGCGCTGATGGGCCATCCGGAGGCGAAGGCCGCGCTGGAGATGGCGCTGTGGGACATCGCCGGGAAGCGTACCGGCGCACCGGTGCACGCGCTGCTCGGCGGGGCGGTGCGTGACACCATTCCGCTGTCGTTCTCGATCGCCGACCCGGACTTCGCCGCCGATCTCGACCGCGCGCGCGCGATGGCCGAGGAGGGGATCGGCATCTTCAAGGTCAAGACCGGCTTCCTCACGCACGCCGACGATCTCGATCGCCTCTCCGCGCTGCGCGAGACCTGCCCGACCGCCGATATCCGCGCCGACTACAACCAGGGGCTGGCACCCGAGGAGGCGCTGCGCTTCTGCCGCGACCTCGACGCGCTCGAGCTGGGCTTCGTCGAGCAGCCGGTGCATCGCGGCCAGGAGCGTGTGCTGGCGATGATCGCCGCCGCACTCGACACGCCGGTGATGGCCGACGAGAGCGTCTATTCCGCGCGCGAGATGCTGGACTGCGCGCAGTCCGGCTGGGCCGATTGCGTCTCGATCAAGCTGATGAAGACGGGCGGCATCCTGCGCGCGCGCGAGGCCGATGCCGTCGCCGCCGCCGCCGGCATGCCGACCTATGGCGGCACGTTGTGGGAGGGCGGGATCGCGCTCGCCGCTGCTGCGCACCTGATCGCCTCCACGCCCAACATCCGGCTCGGCTGCGAGTTCTACATGCCGCGCTACGTGCTCGCGCGCGACGTCACGGCCGAGCCGTTTCCCTACGAGGGCGGATCGGTCCGCGTGCCTGACGGACCGGGGCTCGGCGTGACGCTGGACGAGGACGCGCTGGAGGCCGATCTGGTCGCGGCGCGCGGGTAACCCTTCAGAACAGCCGCCCGCCGTTCGGCACCGGGAAGTCGGGGCGCACCAGCACCACGCCGCCGTTCTCGTCCGGGAACCCGAGCACCAGGAACTGGCTCTCGAACCCGGCGATCCGCTTGGGCGGGAAGTTCACCACGCCGGCGACCTGGCGGCCGATCAGCGCGTCCGGCTTGTAGTGCACGGTGAGCTGGGCCGAGGTCTGGCGCGTGCCGATCGGCGCGCCGAAATCGACCCACAGCTTGAGCGAGGGCTTGCGCGCCTCGGGGAAGGGCTGCGCGTCGACGATCGTACCGACGCGGATCTCCACCCGCTCGAAATCCTCCCAGGCGATCGTGTCGGCCATACGTTCCTCCCCGGCTTGCCGCGGCCATCCATAGCGTGCCGGGTGCGTCCTGTCTTGACGGGCCGGCCGTTCGCGCGTGCCCTGCACGCAGCGACGAACGGAGAGACGCATGACGGCGATCGGGTTCCGCCTCGACGGCAAGCGCACCTTGGTGACAGGCGCGAGCCGCGGGATCGGCCGGGCGGCGGCCGAGGCGCTGGCGGCGGCGGGGGCGGCCGTGACGCTCGCCGCCCGTGCCGAGGCCGAGCTCGCGGAGGGGGCAGCGGCAATCCGCGCCGCCGGCGGGCAGGCCGAGGTGCTGGCGCTCGACGTCACCGACACGGCGGCCGTGCGGGCGCGCCTCGCCGCGACCGGCCCCTACGACATCCTGGTCAACAATGCCGGCATCAACCGGCCGAAACCGTTCCTGGAGATGGACGAGGCGACCTTCGACGCGCTCTACGACGTCAACGTGCGCGCGGCCTATTTCGTCGCCCAGGCGGTGGCGCAGGGGATGGCGGCAGCCGGCCGGGGCGGGGTAATCGTCAACGTGTCCTCGCAGATGGGGGTGGTCGGCGGGCCCAACCGCACCGTCTATTGCGGCACCAAGCACGCGGTCGAGGGCATGACCAAGGCGATGGCGCTGGAACTCGCCCCGCACGGCATCCGCGTCGTCACGATCGCGCCGACCTTCGTCGAAACGGCACTCGCGGCCAAGGCCTTCGCCGACCCGGCGACGCGTGCGGACATCCTGGCGCGCATCCCGATGGGCCGTCCGGCGACGGTCGAGGAGGTGGCGGCCTCGGTGGTCTATCTCTGCTCGCCCGCGGCCGGCATGGTCACCGGGACCCACCTGCTGGTGGACGGCGGCTGGACCGCCCAGTAGCCCCGTGGCATCACGGCGGACCGCGACAGGGGAGTGAGCATCGAGCGATGGCCGTTTCGTCGTCCGAAACCAGGGTCCCGACCACACCGAGCTTCCGGCTGGACGGCAAGCGCGCGCTGGTCACCGGGGCCTCGCGCGGGCTCGGCCGGGCGATCGCCATCGCCTATGCCGAAGCCGGCGCCGAGGTCGTGCTGGCCGCGCGGGCCAAGGACGAGATGGACGCGACGGTCGCCGCGATCGCAGGCCGCGGCCTGCCCGGGGCGGTGGCGGTCGCGCTGGACGTGACCGACCGTGACGCCGTTCGCCGCATGGTTGCCGCGCAAGGGCCGTTCGACGTGCTGCTGAACAACGCCGGCACCAACATCCGCGAGCCCTTCCTGGACATCCGGGATGCGTCCGTCGATGCGCTGCTCGACCTGAACATCCGCGCTGCCGTGACGGTGGCGCACGCGGTGGCGCAGGGCTTGGTCGCCGCCGGCAAGGGTGGAGCGATCATCAATCTCTCCTCGGTGAACGGCCATGTCGCCGGCGTGAACCGCTCGATCTACACCGCGACCAAGCATGCGCTCGAAGGGCTGACCAAGGCGATGGCGGTGGAGCTCGGGCCGAAGGGCATCCGCGTCAACGCCATCTGTCCGACCTTCATCGAGACGCCGCTGACCGCGGGGCTGCTGGGTGACGAGGCGTTCCTCGCGCGCATGGTTCGCGCGATCCCGCTTGGCCGGATCGGCCAGGTGGAGGACGTGATGGGAGCTGCGGTGTTCCTCGCCTCGCCGGCCGCGGCGCTGATCAACGGCGCCAGCCTTCTGATCGACGGCGGCATGACCTGCCTTTGAGCGCGGCCGACAAGGAGAGACCGATGCGCGATTTCCACTTCCCCGGCCGCAGCCCTGCGCGGGGCGTCAACGGCATGGCGGCGACCTCGATGCCGGTCGCGACGCTGGCGGCACTCGACATCCTGCGCGAAGGCGGCAACGCGCTCGACGCCGCGGTCGCGGCCTGCGCCGTGCTCTGCGTGGTCGAGCCGCAATCGACGGGGATCGGCGGCGACTGCTTCTGCCTCTACGCGCCCGCCGGCTCGAACGACGTGATCGCCATGAACGGCTCGGGCAAGGCGCCGGCCGCGGCGACGATCGACTGGTTCGAGGCAGAGGGCATCAGCGCGCTTGATCCGCGGAGCGCGCATGTCGTGACCATCCCCGGCGCCGTGCGCGCCTGGGAGGCGCTGCTCGCGAAGCACGGCCGCAAGGGGCTCGACCAGGTGCTGCAGCCGGCGATCCGGCTGGCCGAGGAGGGCCACCCGGTGCATGACCGCACCGCGAACGACTGGGCGTCGTCGCGCGACAAGCTCGCCGCCGATCCGGACAGCCGTGTGAAGTTCCTGCGCGATGGCGCGGCGCTGCAGGCGGGCGAGGTGTTCCGCCAGCCGGAGCTTGCCGCGACCCTGCGCGCGATCGCGAAGAACGGGTCGAAGGCGTTCTACGAGGGACCGATCGCCGCCGACATGGTGGCGAAGCTGCGCGGCCTCGGCGGGCTGCACACCGAGGAGGACTTCGCCAACGCCACCGCCGAGTTCGTGACACCGATCAGGGGCACGTTCCGCGGCTACGAGGTGGTGCAGTGCCCGCCCAACGGCTCAGGCCTGATCGCGCTGATGCTGATGGGCGTGCTCGACCGGCTGGAGCCTGCTGCGGAGGCGATGTCGGCCGCGCGCTGGCACACGGCGATCGAGGCCGGACGGCTGGTCTATCGCGACCGCGATGCCTTCCTCGCCGACCCCGCGCAGGTGGAGGTCGAGGTCGCGCGGCTGCTCTCGCCCGACTATCTCGACGCGCTCGCGCGTACGATCGACCCGGAGCGGGCGATGCGCGAGCTGCCGCCCGCCGGCATGGCCGAGATCCTGCCCGCCCACGCCGACACCGTGTATCTCTGCGTGGTCGATGGCGAGGGCAATGCGTGCAGCTTCATCAACTCGCTGTTCGAGGGCTTTGGCTCGGGCATCCTGGCGCCGAACTCCGGCGTGATGCTGCACAATCGCGGCTTCGGCTTCCGCGTCGAGCGCGGCCATCCGAACTGCATCGCGCCCGGCAAGCGGCCGATGCACACGATCATTCCCGGCATGGTGATGAAGGACGGCCGCGCGGTGATGCCCTATGGCGTGATGGGCGGCCACTACCAACCCTTCGGCCATGCGAGCGTGCTCGCCAACATGTTCGACCACGGCATGGACCCGCAGCAGGCGATCGACGCGCCGCGCCTGTTCCCACGCTCGGGCGAGGTGCAGGTCGAGCGCGGCATCCCGTCGGCCACGGTCGATCGGCTCGCGCGCATGGGCCACACGCCGAAGCTGATCGACAAGCCGCATGGCGGCGGCCAGGCGATCTGGATCGACCATAAGAACGGCTCGCTCACGGCGGGGTCCGATCCGCGCAAGGACGGCTGCGCGATGGGGTACTGAATGCCGCTCCGCGCCTGGCAGGGTGACATCACCACGCTCGACCTCGACGCGATCGTCAACGCGGCGAACGAGCACCTGCTGCCGGGCGGCGGGGTGTGCGGCGCGATCCACCGCGCGGCCGGGCCCGAGCTTTGGGAGGCGTGCCGCCCGCTCGCGCCGGTGCGGACGGGGCAGGCGGTGATCACGCCAGGGTTCCGCCTCAAGGCGCGGCACGTGATCCACGCGGTCGGCCCGGTGTGGCACGGCGGCGGGGCAGGGGAGCCAGCCCTGCTCGCCGCCTGCTACCGCGAGAGCCTCGCCCGGCTGCGCGAGACGGGACTCGCCTCGATCGCCTTCCCGGCCATCTCCACCGGCATCTACGGCTATCCGGCGAACCAGGCCGTGCGCGTCGCTGTGCATGCCGTGCGCGAGGATCTCGCCGGGCAGGGCGAGCTCGACGTCACTTTTGCCTGCTTCGACCGCGCCACCTACGCTCTCTACCTGACCGAACTCGGGGAAACGCCATGACCGACACCGCGCTCTGCGACCTCACCGCGATCGAGCTTCGCCGCCTGATCGGGCGCAAGGCGATCAGCCCGGTCGATCTGCTCGATGCCTGCCTGAAGCGCATCGAGACCGTGAACCCGGCGATCAACGCGATGGTGGCGATGGATGAGAAGGCCGCGCGCGCGACCGCGAAGGCGGCGGAGACGGCGGTGATGCAGGGTGCTGCGCTCGGGGCGCTGCACGGATTGCCGCTCGGCGTGAAGGACCTGGAGGAGACGAAGGGGCTGCGCACCACCTATGGCAGCCGTCAGTTCGAGACCTTCATCCCCGAGGCCGATTGCGGCATGGTCGCCAATCTGCGCGCGGCCGGGGCGAACGTGCTCGGCAAGACCAACGTGCCCGAGTTCGGCCTCGGCGCGAACTCGGTGAACCCGGTCTATGGCCCGACCGGCAATCCGTTCAGCCCGAAGCACAACGCCGCCGGCTCATCCGGCGGCTCGGCCGCGGCGCTCGCCACCGGCATGGTGCCGATCGCCACCGGCTCCGACACCGGCGGGTCGTTGCGCAACCCGGCCGCCTATTGCGGCATCGTCGGCTACCGGCCGACGGCTGGGCTCGTGCCGTCGGAGAAGCGCGGCCTCGGCTGGACGGCGCTCTCGGTGCTCGGTCCGATGGCGCGCAACGTGCCCGATCTCGCGCTGATGCTCTCGGCGATGGCAGCGGACGATCCGCGCGACCCGCTCTCCTGTCCCGTCGATCCGACCTCGTTCTATCCGCTGAAGGAGGTCGATCCCGGCACGTTGCGCGTCGCGGTGACCGAGGATTTCGGCTTCTGCCCGACCTCGCAGGAGGTGCGCGGCCTGTTCCGCGATCGGATCGGACGCATCCGTCATCTGTTCGGTCAGGTCGCCGAGGCGAGCCCCGACATGACCGGCGCGGACGACGCCTTCGCCGTGCTGCGCGCCGAAGGGGCGCTCGCCAAGCACCTGCCGGCCTATCGCACCAGGCGCCACATGCTCGGCCCCAACATCATCGCCAATGTCGAGGAGGGGCTCGGCTACACGCTCGAGGATCACGCGCGCGCCCATGCCGCGCAGACCGCGATCGCGCGTCGCTTCCACGCCTTCTTCAAGGACCACGACCTGATCATCACCCCGGGCATGACGGTGCAGCCGCGGCCCTGGACCGAGCTTGCGCCGATGGAGGTCGACGGGGTCAAGCTGCGCTCCTACTACCACTGGCTCGCGCTGCCCTATGCGGTGACGCTCGCCGGGCACCCGGCGATCATCCTGCCCTGCGGGCTGGACGCGAACGGCCTGCCGTTCGGGCTGCAGATCGTCGGGCCGCGACGGGGCGACGCGTTCCTGCTGGCGGCCGCTGCGGCAATCGAGCGGGCGACGGCACGGATCGAGCGCTGCGCCCGGCCGATCCCGGACCTCGAGGGGCTCGCCAAGGCGCCGCCGATCCACACTCTGCCGGGGGCCGACATGCTGGCGCATGTCGGGCGGGCAGCCTGACATTGCCCGACGCGCGCGCTACCCCCTAGACTCGCGCCATGAGCGAGACCGATCGAGGCCATCACGACATCGGCGGTGATCCCGCCGGCCCCGTGCCGCGCGAGGAGCATGTGCTCGCGCCGTGGGAGAAGGAGGTGGACGCGATCCGCTACGTGCTCGGCCAGAAGGGGCTGATGTCGGCGGACAAGCTGCGGCTCGGCATCGAGCAGATGCCGGCCGAGGACTATCGCCGCCTCGGCTACTACGAGCGCTGGCTCGCCAGCATCGCCTGGACCATGGAGAAGGACGGGCTGATCCCGCCCGGCTCCTTCGCCGCGCGCGTCGCCGCGCTTGAGGCGAAGCGGTGAGCGCGCGCTTCGCCCCCGGTGCGGTGGTGCGGGTGGCGCGCGAGCGTCCCGCGATCAGCCGCGGCCGGCAGCACATCCGCACGCCGCATTACGTGCGCGGGCTGACCGGCACGGTCGCCGAGGTGATGGGGCCGTTCCGCAACCCGGAGGGGCTCGCGGTCGGCGAGGACGGGCTGCCGATGCAGGTGCTGTATCGCGTCCGTTTTCCGCTCGGTTCGGTCTGGGAGCGCTACGAAGGCGATCCCGGCGATACGGTGGACATCGAGATCTACGAGCACTGGCTGGAGCCGGCCCATGCCCCATGACGGTCCGCACCACCACCACGACCACGCGCCGGACGATCCGTCCTTCGCCTCGCGCTCGGCGATCGGCGCGCGCGCGCTGCGCGAGCTGCTGGAGGAGGCGGGCGTGCTCGCCCCGGGCGAGGTCGCGCGCCAGGTCGAGCGGATGGACACGATCACGCCCGCGCTCGGCGCCAAGGTGGTCGCGCGCGCCTGGGTCGATCCGGAGTTCAAGGCGCGGCTGCTCGCCGACGGCAGTGCGGCGGTGCGTGCGTTCGGCGTGGAGATGGGGGCCACGCCGCTGCACGTGGTCGAGAACACCGGGGCCGTGCACAACATGATCGTCTGCACGCTGTGCAGCTGCTACCCGAAGCCGCTGCTCGGCATCCCGCCCGACTGGTACAAGAGCTTCGAGTACCGCTCGCGCGCGGTGCGCGAGCCGCGCGCGGTGCTGGCCGAGTTCGGCGTGCACCTGCCGGACGAGATCACCGTTCGCGTGCACGACAGCACCGCGGATCTGCGCTATCTCGTGCTGCCGCGCCGGCCCGAGGGGACCGAAGGGTGGGACGAGGCGCGGCTGGCGGAGATCGTGTCGCGCGACTGCATGATCGGCACGGCGCTGCCGACGGCTTGAGTCGGCGAGAGGACATTGGGGGAGGGTTGACGATGCGACTGACACGACGGGGCGTGCTGGCGGCCACCGCCGCCATGCCGGTGGCCGGGCTGGCGGCACCGGCGCTGGCGCAGTCCGGTCCGATCCGGATCGGCATGATCACGACGCTGTCCGGACCCGGTGCGGCGCTGGGCAACGATATCCGCGACGGCTTCAACCTGGTGGTCAAGAACGCGTCCGGACGGCTCGGTGGCCTGCCGGTCGAGGTGGTGATCGCCGATGACGGCCTGCGCCCGGAGAACGGCCGCGCGATCGCCGAGCGCATGGTGCGGCGCGACCGCATCCAGGTGCTCACCGGGATCGTGTTCTCGAACGTGATGCTGGCGGTGGCCCCCGTGGTGCTGCCGGCCGCCACCTATATCAGCGCCAATGCCGGGCCGAGCCAGCTCGCCGGCGAGGGCTGCAACGCGAACTACTTCAACGTCGCCTGGCAGAACGACAACCTGCACGAGGCGGTGGGTCAGTACGTCACGCAGCAGGGCAAGCAGCGCGCCTATATCCTCGCGCCGAACTATCCAGCAGGGCGCGATGCGCTGACGGGCTTCAAGCGCTTCTTCAAGGGCGAGGTCATCGCCGAGCAGTACACGCGGCTCGATCAACTCGACTACGCGGCCGAGCTCGCGGCGATCCGCAACGCCAACCCCGAGGCGGTGTACATCTTCCTGCCGGGGGGCCTGGGCATCAACTTCATCAAGCAGTACGCCGCCGCTGGGTTGCGCGGGCGCGTGCCGCTCTACGGGCCGGGGTTCAGCTTCGATCAGGATGTGCTGCCGGCAGTCGGCGAGGACGCGCTCGGCTGCTTCAACTCGTCGCAGTGGGCGCTCGATCTGCCGCTGCCGGCGAACCGGCAGTTCGTCGACACCTTCGAGCAGGAATACGGCCGGCTGCCGAGCCTCTACGCGAGCCAGGGCTATGATGCGGCCTTGCTGATCGGCTCGGCGATCGCGGCGACGCGCGGGCGGGTGGGCGATCGCGCAGCCTTCGCGGCGGCGCTCAGGCGGGCCGATTTCCAGTCGGTGCGCGGGCAGTTCCGGTTCGGGAACAACAACCATCCGATCCAGACGATCTACATGCGCGAGGTGGTGAAGGACGAGCGCGGGCGGATCGTCAACCGCACGATCGCGACGGCGTTCCAGGATCACCAGGACGCATATGCGTCGCAGTGCAGACTGACGTAAGAGTCCCGGGGGGCCATCGGCCCCCCGGACCCCCCGCCTTGAGGCCCCCTCCCGCTGGTCGGGGGCCGCGCGCCGACCAACTTGAGGCGCGCCCTGTGCAGGGGGGTTCGGGGGGACCGGGCCCCCATCGCGGCTTGCCGCGATGGGACCCGGTAGCGTAGTCCCCCCGAGTTCCTTTGATGGATTCGCTTCTCCTTCTCGAGCAGACGCTGAACGGCCTCACCCTTGGCGTGATGCTGTTCCTGATGGCGGCGGGCCTCACGCTGATCTTCGGCGTGATGGACGTGATCAACCTCGCGCACGGCTCGCTCTACATGCTCGGCGCCTTCGCCGGTGCGACCGTGACCGCGCGCACGGGCTCCTTCGCGCTCGGCGTGCTCGCTGGCGTGGCCGCGAGCGCGCTGGTCGCGCTGCTGCTCGAACTGACGCTGATCCGCCGCCTCTACGCCCGCGATCATCTTGACCAGGTGCTCGCGACCTATGCGCTGATCCTGATCGCCAACGAGTCGGTGAAGATCGTCTGGGGGCCGCAGCCGATCTTCCTCGGCACGCCCGAGGCGCTTGCCGGCAGCGTCGAGATCATCCCGGGCGTCCCGTACCCGGCGTATCGGCTCGCGATCATCGGCGCGGGCATCCTTGCCGCCGCGTTCCTGTGGTGGCTGATCGCGCGCACGCGGCTCGGCATGCTGATCCGCGCCGGCACGACGCACCGCACGATCGTCCAGGCGCTCGGCGTGAACATCCAGGTGCTGTTCGCGCTGGTGTTCGCGATCGGCGGCGCGCTTGCGGGGCTTGCCGGCATGATGGCAGGCCCGCTCCTCGCGGTGCAGGTGGGGATGGGCGAGCAGATCCTGATCCTGACCTTCGTCGTCGTCGTGGTCGGCGGGCTCGGCTCGGTGCGCGGGGCGATGGCCGGGGCGTTGCTGGTCGGGCTGGTCGACACGCTCTCGCGCGCGGTGCTGCCGACGGTGCTGCGGGGCATGATGGAGCCGTCCGCCGCGGATCAGGTGGCGGCCAATCTCGGCGCGGTGGCGGTGTATCTGCTGATGGCAGTGATCCTGGCGGTCCGCCCGCAGGGGCTGTTCCCGCGTCATGCGTGACCCGGCCCCGAAACATGTGCGGCGCGGCTGGATCGCGGCGCAGGTCGGACTCGCCCTGCTGGTCGCCGCCCCGTTCCTGCTGGCCGCGCTCGACCGCGGCTACCTCGTGCCGGTGCTGACCCGGATGCTGGCCTATGGGCTCGCCGCCGCGGCGCTCGACTTCGTGCTCGGCTATGGCGGGCTGGTCAGCTTCGGCCATGGCGCGTTCCTGGGCACCGGCGCCTATGTGGCCGGCGTCATGCTGCACCACGCGGGGCAGGGCACGATGGTGCTGCGCTGGCCGTTCGAGATCAGCGGCAGCACGGATGCGCTGGTCGCGCTGCCGGCGGCCGCGATCGCAGCCGGCGCGCTCGCCTTCCTGATCGGCGCGGTCAGCCTGCGCACCCGCGGCGTGCACTTCATCATGATCACGCTCGCCTTCGCGCAGATGGTCTATTTCCTCGTCCTCGCGATCCCCGAATACGGCGGCACGGATGGGCTGATGCTGCCCGCGCGCAACCACCTGCTCGACCTGCCGCTCGACGGCGACCAGCCGCTCTACTGGCTCGCGCTGGTGCTGCTGGTCGGGTTCCTGCTGATCGCGCAACGGACCATGGAGGCGCGGTTCGGGCTCGCGTTGAGGGGCGCGCGGCAGAACGAGCGGCGCATGCGGGCACTCGGCTATCCCGTGTATCGCATCCGCCTGCTCGCCTTCACCATCTCGGGTGCGGCGGCAGGTCTTGCCGGCGCGGTGCTCGCCAATCAGGCCGGCTTCGTCTCGCCCGACCTGTTGTCGTGGCAGCGCTCGGGCGAGCTGATCATGATGGTGATCCTCGGCGGGCAGGGGACGCTGTTCGGCCCCGTGCTCGGCGCCTTCGCGCTGCTGCTGCTCGAGGAGGAGCTCTCCGCGGTCACCGAGCACTGGATGCTCGTGCTGGGGCCGATCCTGCTGCTCTGCGTGCTGTTCTTCCGCCGTGGCTTGTGGGGCCAGGTGGCGGGGGCGCCTGCGCATGGCTGAGCCGGTGCTGCGGGCCGAGCGCCTGTTCAAGCGCTTCGGCGCGCTCGCGGCCGTCGCCGACGTGTCGATCGACCTCGTCACCGGCGAGTGCCACGCCGTGATCGGCCCGAACGGTGCGGGCAAGACCACGCTGCTCGCGCTGCTTGCCGGCGAGATCATGCCCGACAGCGGCCTCGTCGCCTTCGACGGCCGCGATGTCACACGCGCGCGGCCGTCGCGCCGCGCGCATGCGGGCCTGGGCCGCACCTTCCAGATCACCCAGCTCTGCGGCGAGTTCTCCGCCCGGCGCAACGTGATGCTGGCGGTGCAGTCGCGCGTCAGCACGCCGTTCCACTTCCTCCGCCGCGCCGACAGTCTCGCGACCCTCGCCGCGCGCGCCGACGCAGCCCTCGTCACGGCCGGGCTTGCCGATCGCGCGCACGTGCCGGCCGGTCTGCTCAGTCATGGCGAGCAGCGCCAGCTCGAACTCGCGGTGGCGATGGCGATGCGCCCGCGCGCGCTGCTGCTCGACGAGCCGACCGCCGGGCTCGGCCCGGCCGAGACGGCCGAGATGGCCGCCCGTCTCGCCGCGCTGAAGGGGCGCGTGGCGATGCTGCTGGTCGAGCACGACATGGACACGGTGTTCCGCCTCGCCGACCGTATCACCGTGCTGGCCGAGGGGCGCGTGATCGCCTCCGGCGCGCCGGAGCTGATCCGCGCCGATCGGGCGGTGCGCGAGGCCTATCTCGGCGAGGTGGTGGATGCTTGAGCTCGCCGGCGTCACCGCCTCCTACGGCGCGAGCCAAGCGCTGTTCGGCGTCGATCTCTCCCTGCACGCCGGCGAGGTGGTGGCACTGGCCGGCCGCAACGGCATGGGCAAGACGACGACGATCCGCGCCATCCTCGGCCTGGTCGCGCGGGCCGGCAAGATCCTGCTCGATGGGCGCGACATCACCGCCGCGCCGCCGCATGTGATCGCGCGCCGCGGCATCGGGCTCGTGCCGGAAGGACGGCAGGTGTTCCCGACGCTCAGCGTGCGCGAGAATCTGATCGCGACCGCGCGCGGTGAGGGCTGGGACGAGACGCGCGTGTTCGCGCTCTTCCCACGATTGAAGGAGCGTGCCAGCCAGTCCGCGCGCACGCTCTCGGGCGGCGAGCAGCAGATGCTGGCGATCGGCCGCGCGCTGATGACCAATCCGCGGCTGCTCATTCTCGACGAGGCGACCGAAGGGCTCGCGCCGCTGGTGCGCGCCGAGATCTGGGCCGTGCTCGCGCAGCTCAAGGACGAAGGCTTGTCCATCCTGGTGGTGGACAAGGATGTGCGCGCGCTGGCACAGCTCGCCGACCGCTTCACCGTGCTACAGAAGGGCGCGGTGGCGTGGGAGGGCACGGGCGCGGCGCTGCTGGCGGACCAGGAGATGCTGCACGGCATGCTCGGGGTGTGACGATGGGCGATCCGGGATACGGCTGGCTCGAGAAGCAGTACGCGACTGTCACGGCGGTGCCGGAGTTTCCGGCGATCGACGCGCGCTGGGCGAGGGCGATGGCGGCGGCGCTGGCGGCGCACCCGCCGCGCGTCGTGCCCTATGGCGAGGGTGAGCGGCGGGCGATCGACGTCTATCTGCCGCCGGGGGTGGCAACCCGCCGGTCTTCGTCTTCATCCACGGCGGCTACTGGCAGCGCCGCCATCGCCGCGACACGGCCTGGATCGCGACGCCCTGGCTCGCGCGCGGCGTGGCGGTGGCGATGCCGGGGTATCCGCTGTGTCCCGAGGTCAGCCTCGCGGCGCTGATCGAGGATGTGCGGACCGCGGTCGGCACGCTCTGGCGCGAGGCAGCGGCACTCGGGCTGTCGCGGCGTTGGCTGGTGGGCGGACATTCCGCCGGGGGCCATCTCGCCGCGACGCTCGCCGCGACCGACTGGGCCGCACGCGGCCTCGCCGATCTCCGTTTCGCCGGCGTGCTGCCGAGCTCAGGCGTGTTCGAGCTGCCGCCGCTGCTGGCGACCTCGCTGAACGTCGCGCTGCACCTCGATCTCGCCGAGGCGACGCGGCTCTCGGCGCTCTACCTCGCCCCGCCCGAGGGGTTGCGGGTGATCGCCGCGGTCGGTGGGGCGGAGAGTGCCGAGTTCCTGCGCCAGACCCACGGCTTCGCACGACGCTGGTCGCAGCAGGGCGCGGCGGTGGCGGCGCTCGAACTGCCCGGGCGCAACCACTTCACCGTGCAGGACGCCTGGGCCGAACCCGAGGGCGCGCTGTTCGCCGCCGCCTGGGGGCTGCTGCACGGCGGTTAGCGCCGTCAGCCCCTGTCGGCCGATGGCTGGAGAACGAACCGCAGGCGCGGCCCATCTCGGTGAATCCGGACTTCAGGTAGAATTCGTACGATCGCTTCCATTCGGGCTGCCTCGGAGCGCCCACTTCGAGCTGGCTCCAGCCGAGCCGACCGCCGAGTTCGACCGCCGCCTTGACGAGTTCGGCCGCAAGGCCTCCCGACCGACGGTCCGGGACGACATAGAGCTCAGTGATGACACCGAACCTGCCACGCGCATAGAGCGCCGCGCCTTCGCTCAGCATCATGGCGCCGATCGGCCGCTCGGCATCGAATGCGAGGAAGCCGAAGATCCTGTCGGACATCGCCAGCAGACGCGCGGCCAGCTCCGGTCCGGGCGCGGTCCGCGGCGCAGGCGCCGAGCCCTGCAACTCGTCGAGCAGCGCGCTGATCATTGCCGCGTCCTGAACGTTGGCTCAACGAATCGTCGTCATCCCCGCGCTCCCACGAGATCGTGCATCACCCGATAGCATGGGACTCCGGTCAGGTCGGCAGGCCGAGCTTCCGTTCCGTCCACGCATAGAGGCGGTAGAGGTGCTCGACGAACAGGTTGCAGAGGAAGATTCGCACCAGGTGGAAGCCGAGCACCAGCGGCACGCCGAGATTGAGCACCTTCGCCGTGATCGCCATCTCGGGCAGCCCGCCCGGCGCTGTGCCAAGGATGGCGGCAGCGACCGGCAGGCCGAACGCGAACGCGACGGCGAGCGCGACCAGCATGCACAGCAGCGCCAGCAGCCCCGTCGCAGCCACGGAGGCGAGGGCGAGCGGGCGCGAGCGCAGGATCAACTCGCGGTTGATGCGCGTCCCCAGCGACCAGCCCATCAGCACCTGCGCCGCGTCGATCAGCACGCCGGGCACGCCGGAGAGCGGCCGCTCCAGCAGCGCGAGCACCAGCGAGACGCAGATCGGCCCGAACATCCAGGCATTGGCGATGCCGAAGCGCCTCAGCACGAGGGCGCCGGCGGTGGTGGCGACGAACAGCAGCGGCAGCAGCGGCAGGACAATGGGCACGGGCACCAGGCTGAACACATCCACGCCCGGCTCGACGAACGCCACCAGCAGCGGCGGGAAGGTCAGCACCACGAGGACCATGCGCAGCGTCTGGATCAGCGTCACCGTCGGCACCGACAGCCCGGCGCGCGCGGCGAGCATCACCATCAGGATGATCCCGCCCGGAACGGAGGCGTAGTAGGCGGTTTTGGTGTCGATCCGGGCGATCCGCGCCGTCATCCGGCTCGACGCTGCGCCGGCGAGGATCGAGCCCAGCCCGGCGACGATCAGCGCCGGCAGGCTGCTCGCGAGGGCCCGCAGCACCGGCGGCGTGTAGGTCTGCCCGAGCGCGGTGCCGAGCACCAGCATCGCCACCGGCCGGGCGAGTGCGACCGCCGCGACCTCGCGTCCGGTGAAGGCGACCGCGGCGACCGCCACCATCGCGCCGATCATCCAGGCGAGCGGCACGTGCAGCAGGTGCGCCACGTAGCCGCCGGCGACCGCGACCGCGAGCGTGCGTGCCTGGATCGCGACCAGGCGTGCCGATGGAACAGGCACGCTCAGCGTGGCGCGCCAGCCCCCGAGAAGGCGTTGAAGGTGATCAGGGTGAAGGTGTCCTTCACCCCGGGCAGGCGCTGGACGGTCTCGGTGACGAACAGGCCGGGGTCCTGGTCGGGGGCGAGGTAGAACTTCCCGAGCAGGTCGTACTGGCCGGAGATCGAGTAGATCTCGCTCACCTCCTCGATCCGGTCCACGGCCTCGCGCGCGGTCTCGTAGGCGCGGCCCATTTCACACTTGATGAGGACGAACAGCGGTCGCATGGGGGTCTCCTTCGCCGGGCGGATGCTAGGTGCCTGTACCCGACGGCACAACCCGAGCCTGGCACGTCGGTTGCGTGGGGCGGGCGGACCGGAGAGACTTGCGCATGGCCACCGACACCGCCTCCGACCCGCGCGACCGCGGCGGCCCCGCCCAGCCGCTGCTGATCGTGCGGGACCTCAAGCGCTACTTCCCGATCAAGGGCGGGCTGCTGAACCGCGCCGCCGGCACGGTCCAGGCCGTCGACGGCATCGGCTTCTCGGTGATGAAGGGCGAGACGCTCGGCATCGTCGGCGAATCCGGCTGCGGCAAGTCCACCACCGCGCGGCTCCTGATGCGGCTGATGGAGCCCGATGCCGGGGAGGTGATCTTCGACGGCGAGGCGGTGGGGCCGGGCGGGATGTCGCTCCGCGAGATGCGCCGGCAGATCCAGATGGTGTTCCAGGACAGCTACGCCTCGCTCAACCCGCGGCTGCCGATCGAGGACACGATCGCGTTTGCCCCGACCGTGCACGGCGTGCCGAAGGCCAAGGCGCGGGCGAAGGCACGCGAGCTGCTCGCCGCGGTGGGACTTGCACCCGACCAGTTCGCCCGGCGCTATCCGCACGAGCTCTCGGGCGGGCAGCGCCAGCGGGTCAACATCGCCCGCGCGCTCGCGCTTGAGCCGCGCGTGATCGTGCTCGACGAGCCGGTCAGCGCGCTCGACAAGTCGGTGGAAGCCCAGGTGCTGAACCTGCTGATCGACCTGAAGCAGCAGTTCGGCCTCACCTACATCTTCATCAGCCACGACCTGAACGTGGTGCAGTTCATCTCCGACCGCGTGCTGGTGATGTATCTCGGCCAGGTGGTTGAGATCGGTCCGGTCGAGAGCATCTACGGCGCGCCGCGCCATCCCTACACCCGGGCGCTGCTCGCCTCGCGCCCGTCGATGGATCCGGCGCGGCGGATGACCGAGCCGCCGCTGATCGGCGATCCGCCAAATCCGATCAACCCGCCCTCGGGCTGCCGCTTCCGCACGCGCTGCACCTTCGCCGAGGAGGTGTGCGCTGCCGTTGTGCCGACGCTCGCGGTGGCAACGGCCCATGACGCGCATCTCGCCGCCTGCCACATGCAGGTGCCGGGCTCCGGGCACAGCCGCGCCGCCGCGCGCGCCGCGTAGGGAGGAGGCGATGGACGCCGCCACACTCGACCGCCCGGCCGCGACCGACACGCTCGTCTCGGTGCGCGACCTCGCCGTGCGCTTCGTCTCCAAGGAGGCGACGGTGCACGCGGTGAACGGCGTATCGTTCGATCTCGCCGCCGGCGAGGTGCTGGTGATCCTGGGCGAATCCGGCTCGGGCAAGTCGGTGTCCTTGCGCGCGCTGATGCGGCTGCTGCCCGCACGCAAGACCGTGATCGAGGGCGACATCCGTGTGGCCGGCCAGGACGTGCTGGCGATGGCGCCGCGCGCGCTCGAGGATTTCCGCGGCGGCGTGGTGTCGATGATCTTCCAGGAGCCGATGACCGCGCTCGATCCGGTGTTCACGATCGGCACGCAGATCGCCGAGACGATCATCCGCCACGAGGGCACGAGCCGGTCGGAGGCCGATCGTCGCGCGCTCGAACTGCTCGAACTCGTCCAGATCCCCTCGGCGAAGCGACGGCTCGCGAACTATCCGCACGAGCTCTCGGGGGGATTGCGCCAGCGGGCGATGATCGCGATCGCGCTCGCCTGTCGGCCCAAACTGCTGCTCGCCGACGAGCCCACCACCGCGCTCGACGCCACCGTGCAGATCCAGATCCTGCTGCTGCTGCGCAAGCTCCAGCAGGAACTCGGCATGGGCGTGATCTTCGTGACCCACGATCTCGGCGTGGCTGGCGAGATCGCCGACCGGGTGGCGGTGATGTATGCGGGCCGCTTCGTCGAGTCCGGCATGGTCGAGGAGGTGATGAAGCGGCCGCTGCACCCCTACACCCAGGGGCTGATGGGCAGCACCGTGCATGCCGGGCTGCGCGGCGTGCGGCTTGCCGCGATCCCGGGCGCGCCCCCCGATCTCGCACGGCTGCCGCCAGGCTGCGCCTTCGCGCCGCGCTGCGCCTATGCCGAGGAGGCCTGCCGCGCGGCGGTGCCGGCGGAGAAGCGGCCGGTGCCGGAGCACATGGCGCGCTGCATCCGGATCGCCGCCTGACATGCACGACACCGCACCGCTGCGCTTCGGCATCGGCCAACCCGTGCGCCGCACCGAAGACCCGCGCCTGCTGCGCGGCCAGGGCCGTTTCGTCGACGATCTGGCACCACGCGAGGCACTGCACGCGGTGTTCGTCCGTTCGCCGCACGCGCATGCGCGGATCGCGTCGATCGAGGTCGCCGCCGCGCGCGCGGTACCCGGCGTTGTCGCCGTCGTCACCGGTGCGGACCTGCGCGCCTGCGGGCGCGGCGCCCTGCCATGCCGGCTCGCGTATGCGGGCGCGGACGGCAAGCCGGTGCGCTTCCCGGAACGGCTCGCATTGCCGCATGACCGGGCCCGCTTCGTCGGTGAGGCGGTGGCGATGGTGGTGGGCGAAACGCTCGCGGCCGCGCGCGACGGCGCGGAGGCGGTCGCGATCGACTGGGAGCCGCTCGATCCGGTGATCGGCATCGCACAGGCGCGCGCCGCCCGGCCGATCCACGACACGATCCCGGGCAACCGCGTGCATCGCTGGCAGGCGGGCGATGCGGCGGCGACCGAGCGCGCCTTCGCCGCCGCCGCGGACACTGTCACGGTACCGATCCGGATCAACCGCGTCTCGGTCGCGCCGCTGGAGACACGCGGCGCACTCGCCTCATGGGACGCCGCACTCGGCCGCTGGACCCTGCTCGCCGCCACCCAGGGCACGACGGAGGCGCATGGCGAACTGACGCGCGATGCGCTCGGCGTGCCGCCGCAGGGCCTGCGCATCGTCACGCCGGATGTCGGCGGCGGGTTCGGCATGAAGAACCACGCCTACCCCGAACACGTCGCCCTTCTGCACGCCGCGCAGATGCTCAGCAGATCAGTGCGCTGGCAGGCCGAGCGCACCGAGGCCTTCACCGCCGACAGCGCCGGGCGCGATCACGAGATCACGGTCGAACTTGCGCTCGACGCCGAGGCACGCATCACCGCGACCCGCTGGACCTGGACCGCCGATCTCGGCGCCTACTGCGTCGGCTTCGGTCCGGCGATCAACACGATCGGCGGTCCGCGCATCGTCGTCGGTCCCTACGCGATCCCGCTGTTCCACGTGCGGAGCGAGGGGTATCTCACCACCACCGCGCCGATCGACGCCTATCGCGGCGCCGGCAAGCCCGAGGCGGCCTACGCGCTCGAAGTGGCGGTGGACGCGGCGGCTGTCGCGATCGGCATGGACCCGGCCGAGCTGCGCCGCCGCAACCTCGTCGCCGCCTCCGCCATGCCCTATCGCAGTGCCACGGGCCAGACCTACGATAGCGGCGATTTCACCGCCGTGATGGAGCGCGCGCTGGCGCTCGCCGATCGCGCGGGCTTCACCGCCCGTCGCCGCGACGCCGAAGGGCGCGGGATGCTGCGGGGCCTCGGCTTCGGCGTCTATGTCGAGCCCTCGGGCTTCCGCGACAACCGCGTGCAGGTGGCGTTCGACCGCAGCGGCGGCGTCACGGTGACGCTGAGCGCGGTGTCGAACGGCCAGCCGCACGAGACCGTGTTCGCGCAGATCCTGCATGACCGGCTCGGCGTGCCCTTCGAACGCATCCGCGTGGTGCAGGGCGATTCCGACGTCACCGGCTACGCCGCGGGTACGGCCGGGTCGCGCACGCTCACCGTCACCGGCGTTGGGCTCTATCGCTGCGCCGAGGCGATCGAGGCGAAGGGGCGCAGGATCGCCGCCAACCTGCTCGAGGCGGCGGCCGAGGACGTGGTCGCCGAGCGCGGAGTGTTCCGCATCGCCGGCACCGACCGTGCCGTTGGCATCACCGAGGTGGCTGGCGCCGCCTGGACGCCGGACTTCGTGCCCGAGGACGAGAGCCTCGGCCTCGAAGCCTCCGCCCATCCGACGCAGCGCGTGCCCAACTACCCGAACGGCTGCCACGTCGCCGAGGTGGAGATCGACCCGGCGAGCGGTGTCGTGCGGCTGGAGCGCTATACCGCGGTGAACGATTTCGGCGTGGTGGTGAACCCGCTGACCCTGCGCGGCCAGGTGACGGGCGGGATCGTGCAGGGGGTCGGGCAGATCCTGCTCGAGGACATGGCCTATGACCGCGAGACCGGCCAGACCGCCACCGCCTCCTTCATGGACTACGCCCTGCCGCGTGCGGACGACCTGCCCGACATCGACTGGGAGACGATCGAGATCCCCTGCGCGACTAACCCGCTTGGCGTGAAGGGTTGCGGCGAGGCGGGCTGCGCCGGCAGCCTGCCAGCGACGATGAACGCCGTCTCGGACGCGCTGCGCTCGGCCGGTGTGGCGTCGGACAGGCTGCCTTTGGCCATGCCCTGCACGCCCGAGCGCGTCTGGCGGGCGCTGCGGCGGGGCGGCTGATACGATTTGTCACGTCTTACGCGACATCGTGACCCGGAAGGAGATTGTTCCCGTCCCGGCGAGATGTCATGTATGACGCGGCTTTCCATGGGGGACCGAGGTTGATGCGGACGGCATCGCAACTCGTGATTGTCGCCGCGCTCGCCGGGCTGGGGGCCGGCTGGGTGACCTACGGCGACCGGCTCGGCCTGCCCGATCTGGGCAGCCTTGTCGGAATCCAGCCCCCCCCGAACGGTGGTCCGAGGGCCGGCGGGCAGGGCGCCCGGGTGCAGGTCGCGACCGCGCCGGTGCGCCAGGCGCCGGTGGTCGAGCGGGTCGAGTCGATCGGCACGGCGCGCGCCCGCGAGGCGATCACCGTGACCAGCCGGGTCTCCGGCATCGTCGTCGCGATCAACTTCGAGGAGGGTGAGCACGTCGCCGCCGGCCATGTGCTGATCGAGCTCGACCGCAGCCAGCAGGCGGCCGTGCATGACCGCGCGCGCGCCGCCGCCGATGATGCCCGCACGCGGCTGAACCGCGCGCGCCAGCTGCGCGCCACCCAGGCGGTGGCCGAGGCGCAGATCGACCAGCTCGAGGCGGCGCTGCGCCAGGCCGAGGCCCAGGTGCGCGAGGCGGCGGCGCGGATCGAGGAGATGAAGATCATCGCCCCGTTCGCGGGTCGGGTGGGACTGCGTCAGGTCAGCCTCGGTGCGCTGATCCAGCCCGGCACCGTGGTGACGACGCTGGACGATCTCGCCCGGCTGCGCGTCGAGTTCGCGATCCCCGAGGTGTTCGTCGCCCGCCTCGCCGTCGGCCAGCGGGTGGACGGGACCAGCGCGGCCTATGGCGAGCGGCGCTTCGAGGGTGTCGTCACCGTGATCGACACCCGGATCGATCCGGCCACGCGCACGGTTCGCGCGATCGCCGAGTTCGACAACCCCGATGAGAGCCTGAAGCCCGGGTTGTTCCTCAACATCGCGCTGACGCTCGCCGAACGCCCGACCGCGCTGCTCGTGCCCGAGGAGGCGATCGATCCGGTCGGCGACCGAGCCTTCGTGTTCGCCGTGCGCAACGGCCGCGCCGTCCGCCAGGAGGTGAAGCTCGGCACGCGGGTGCGTGGCGAGGTCGAGGTGCTCGAGGGCGTCGCGTCGGACGAGCAGGTGGTGGTGCGCGGGTTGCAGCGCCTGCGCGACGGCGTGCCGGTGAATGTGGTCGACGTGCTGCGCCGGCCGGTGAGCTGAGGCGAAGGGGCAAGGCGCGATGGTCCTCTCGGACGTCTCGATCAAGCGGCCGGTCTTCGCCACCGTCATGTCGCTGCTGCTGGTGGTGCTGGGGCTTGCCGCCTTCACGAAGCTGCCGGTGCGCGAACTGCCGCAGATCGACCCGCCGATCATCTCGATCGTCACGGAGTATCGCGGTGCGGCGGCACCGGTGGTCGAGACCCAGGTGACCGAGATCATCGAGGGCGCGATCGCGGGCATCGAGGGGATCAACATCATCACCTCGGAGTCGCGCGACGAGCGCAGCCGGGTGGTGGTCGAGTTCCGGCTCAACCGCGACATCGACGCCGCCGCCAACGACGTGCGCGACCGCGTGGCGCGCGCGTTGCGGCGCCTGCCGGATACCGCCGAGCAGCCTGTCGTCGCGAAGCAGGACGCCGATGCTCGCGCGATCCTGTGGGCGACGCTGGTCTCCGACCGGCACACGGGGATGGAGCTGACCGACATCGCCCGCACCCTGATGGTGGACAGGCTCGCCACCGTCGACGGTGTCGCGAACGTCACCATCAGCGGCGAGCGGCGCTTCTCGATCCGCATCTGGCTCGACCGGCGCGCGCTCGCGGCGCGCGGCCTGACGGTCGAGGATGTTGAGAGCGCGATCCGGCGCGAGAACGTCGAGCTTCCGGGCGGGCGGATCGAGAGCACGGCGCGCGAGTTCAGCGTACGCACCGACACCCGGCTGTCGACGCCGCGGCAGTTCCGCTCAATCGTCGTCGCGCAGCGGGCCGGCACGCAGGTGCTGCTCGGCGACGTCGCCCGCGTCGAAATCGGGCCGGAGGACGATCGCGGCGAGATGCGCGTGATGCGTCAGACCGGCGTCGGCCTGGGCATCCAGCGCCAGTCGACCGCGAACACGCTCTCAGTCGCCAACGGCGTGAAGGCCGAGATCGAGCGGCTGCGCCCGGCGCTGCCCGAGGGCATCAGGATCGTCTACGGATACGACGAGAGCCTGTTCATCGCCCAGTCGATCTACGAGGTCTTCCACGCCCTGATGATCGCGCTGTCGCTCGTCATCGGCGTGATCTTCATCTTCCTGCGCTCCTGGCGCGCGACCATCATCCCGGCGGTGGCGATCCCGGTTTCGATCATCGGCTCGTTCATCGCCCTCGCCGCACTCGGCTTCTCGCTCAACGTGCTGACGCTGCTCGGCATGGTGCTGGCGATCGGCATCGTTGTCGACGACGCGATCGTCGTTCTGGAGAACATCCACCGCCGCATCGAGGAGGGCGAGGAGCCGCTGGTCGCCGCCTATCGCGGGGCGCGCCAGATCGCCTTCGCGGTGGTCGCGACCACGCTGGTGCTGATCGCGGTGTTCGTGCCGATCTCCTTCCTCGAGGGCTCCACCGGCCGGCTGTTCAGCGAGTTCGGCTTCGCGCTCGCCGCCTCGGTGCTGGTCTCGGGCTTCGTCGCGCTCACGCTCACGCCGATGATGTGCTCCAAGCTGTTGCGCGGGCACGAGAGCGACAGCCGGCTGGTGCGGCTGACCGAGCCCGGCTTCGTCGCCCTCAACCGCGGCTTTCGCTGGGTGCTCGAGCGTGCGCTCGCCGCACCGATCATCGTGCTCGCCGGCACCGGCGTGCTGTCGGCGGTGGCCGTCGTGCTGTTCATCTCGCTGCCGAAGGAACTCGCGCCTGTTGAGGACCGCGGCGTGGTGGTGGTGCCGATCACCGCGCCGGAAGGCGCCTCTTTCGCCTACACGCGCGAGCACGTCGCCAAGGTCGAGGACGTCCTGTTTCCGTACATCGAACGTGGCGACGGGGTGATCGTGTTCGCCTCCATCGGCGGGTTCGGCCGTCCCGCGCAGTCGAACGTGGCCAACGTGTTCCTCCGTCTCGCGCCCTGGAAGGAGCGGACGGTCAAGCAGCAGCAGATCGCCGCCGAGGTCTTCCCCCAGGTCACGCAGATCCCCGGCGTGCGCGCCTTCGCGGTCAATCCCGGCTCGCTCGGCCAGCGCGGCTTCCAGGCGCCGGTGCAGCTCGTCCTACAAGGGCCCGACTACGACACCCTGGTCATCTGGCGCGACCTGGTGATGGAGCGGCTGAGCCAGATCCCGTTGCTGATCAACATCGACAGCAACTTCCGCGAGACCAAGCCGGAGATGCGGATCGGGATCGATCGCCGGCGCGCGGCCGATCTCGGCGTCAGCATCGACACGATCGGGCGCACCATCGAGACCATGTTGGGATCGCGCGAGGTCGGCACCTATGTCGACGGCGGCAACGAGTACAAGGTGATGGTGCAGGCCGACGCGGCCGACCGCGCGACGCCCTATGACCTGCAGAACATCTTCGTGCGCACGCGCTCGGGCGAGCTCGTGCCGCTCTCCAACCTGATCGAGCTCTCCGAGCGCGCCCGGCCGCAATCGCTGAACCGCGAGGACCGGCTGCGCTCGATCACCGTCACGGCGAGCCTCGTGCCCGGCGCGAGCCTCGGCGAGGCGCTCGATGCGGTCGAGGCGGCCGCCGCGGAGGTGCTGCCGCCTGAGGCGCGCACCACCTGGCGCGGCCAGAGCCGCGAGTTCAAGGAGAGCTCCTCGGCGCTCTACGTCACCTTCGCGCTGGCGCTGGTGATCGTCTTCCTCGTCCTCGCCGCGCAGTTCGAGAGCTTCGTCCATCCCTTCATCATCCTGCTCTCGACCCCGCTCGCGGTCACGGGCGGGCTGCTGTCGCTGCACCTGCTCGGGCTGTCGCTGAACATGTTCAGCCAGATCGGCCTGATCCTGCTGATCGGGCTGATGGCGAAGAACGGCATCCTGGTGGTGGAGTTCGCCAACCAGCTGCGCGACCAGGGGCTGGCGGTGCGCGAGGCCGTGCTCGAAGCCTCGGTCGCGCGGCTCCGGCCGATCCTGATGACGACGATCGCCACCATCCTCGGCGCCTGGCCGCTCGCATCCGCGACCGGCGCGGGGGCGGAGAGCCGCGAGGCGCTCGGCGTGGTGGTGATCGGCGGCATGGGGCTGGCCACGCTGGTGACGCTGTTCGCGATCCCCGCGCTCTACCTGCTGCTCGCGCCGCTGACCAAGCCGACCGGCGAGATCGCGCGGCGGCTCGCGGCGCTGGATACGGCAGCGGCGCGGCCGCATCCGCAACCGGCCGAATAGCAGCCTCCTCCGCCCGGCCCTTCCGCCGCCCGCGGCGCCGTCGCAGGATGGGCCGGCATGCGGGAGGGATCATGAGCGACGAAGCACCGGTGCTGCTGGCGATCGATGCGCTGGGCGTGGCGCGGGTCACGCTGAACCGGCCGAAGGTCAACAACGCCTATGACGAGGACATGCTCGCGGCATTGCAGGACGGGCTCGCGCGCATCGGCGCCGACCCCGCCGTGCGCGTGGTGGTGATCGCCGGGCAGGGCAAGCACTTCCAGGCCGGCGCCGACCTCACCTGGCTCGCGCGCGCAGCCGAATACACGCCCGAGCGCGGCTATGTCGCCTCGATGGCGACCACGCGCACGATGCAGATGCTGAACGAACTGCCGAAGATCACCATCGCCAAGGTGCGCGGCGGCTGCTTCGGCGGCGGTGCCGGGGTGGTCTGCTGCTGCGACATCGCGATTGCCGAGGAGGGCGCGATCTTCGGCCTGACCGAGGTGCGCGTCGGCGTCGCGCCCACGCCGATCAGCACGCACATGGTGCACGCGCTCGGGCTCCGGCAGGCGCGCCGCTACGGGCTGACCGGCGAACGCTTCGGCGCGGCCGAGGCGCAACGGATCGGCCTGGTGCACGAGGTCGTGCCGGCGGATCGGCTGGAGGCGCGCGTCGAGGAGGTGGTGGCGGAGGCGCTGATGGCCGCGCCCGGGGCGGTCGCGCGCTCGAAGGCGAGCATGCTCGGTGCGACCGGCTGGGCGCTCGATGCCGGCACGATGTCCTGGCTCGCGCATGACAGCGCGATGCAGCGCGCCTCGGCCGAGGGCAGGGAGGGGCTGGCGGCGTTCCGCGAGAAGCGCCGCCCGGCCTGGGCACCGGCGAAGGGATGAGCGCGATGGCGGAGGGCACGGCCGGGACGCGCGTGTTCGAGGTCGGCCGGCTGCGCGCGGCCGCCCAAGCGGTGTTCCGCGCCGTCGGCTGCCCGGAGGAAGAGGCCGCGGCAGTGGCGGCGCATCTCGCGGACGCCAATCTCTGCGGCCATGACAGTCACGGAATGATCCGCGTGCTGCCCTATGTGAAGGCGCTGCGGCGGGGCTACTTCCATGCCGGCCGCGAGGTCGCGGTGGCGCGCGAGGCGCCCGCCCTCGTGGTGCTCGACGGCGCGATGGGGCTCGGCCAGCCGCTCGCCAATGCCGCGACCGACCGCGCCTGTGCGCTGGCCGCGGCCTGCGGCGCGGGCACCGTGCTGCTGCGCCGCGCCGGCCATGTCGGCCGGCTTGGCGCCTACGCCGAGCGCGCGGCCGAGCGCGGCATGGCGAGCATCATCTTCTGCAATGCCCCGCGTCCGGGCGGCGGCGTGATCGCGCCCTGGGGCGGCATCGGCCGGCGGCTCGGCGCGAGCCCGATCGCGATGGGCATGCCGCGCCCGCCGGCGCCGCATGTCGTGCTCGACTTCTCGACCTCCTACTACGCGGTCGGCAAGCTGCGCGTCGCGCGCAACAAGGGCGAATTGCTGCCCGAGGAGGCGGTGATCGGCGCCGACGGCACGCCGACGCGCGATCCGAACGCCTATTTCGGCCCGCCCGAGGGGGCGATGATCCCGTTCGGCGGCCACAAGGGCTATGCGCTGAACGTGTTCACCGACCTGCTGGCGGGCATGCTGTCGGGCGGCGGGGCCGACTACCCCCCGCCCGGCACCGACGAGCAGGGCGGCAACAACCTGATGATCATCGCCGTCTCGGTCGATCAGGCGGTGGAGCCGGACTGGCTTGCGCCGGCACTGGCCGAATACGCAGCCTGGGTGAAATCCGCCACGCCGGTCGACCCGGCCCGTCCCGTGATGCTGCCGGGCGAGCCCGAAGCGGCGACCCGGGCACAGCGTGCGGCCGAGGGCGTGCCGCTCGATCCCCGGACCGTCGCCCAGGTGACCGAGGCCGCTGGCCTGGTCGGGCTCGACCCGCCGCTGTAGCGGACCAGGACTGCGCACGCGGCGGGGTTGCGGCTGCGGGGTCAGGCCCTATACTAAACCGTGTAGTTCAGCGAAGGCGGGTCGGGATGCTCCCGGCCCGCCTTTCGCGCCCGGAGTACACCATCATGCGTCGGTCCATCGTCACCGTGCTCGCGCTCGCGATCCTCGCGGGCGGCGGTTTCGGGTTATGGCGATTCTACGAGCAGCTCCAGCATGGGGCAAACGCCGGCGGCCCCGGCGGCCCGCCCGGCGGCTTCGCCATGCCCGTGCTCGCCGAGCCTGTCGCGGTCGAGCGCATCGCCGAGGAGGTAGTGGCGATCGGCACGCTGCGGTCGAACGAGAGCGTGATGCTGCGCCCCGAGGTGGCCGGTCGGGTTTCCATGATCGGCTTCGCCGAGGGCAGTGTCGTCACCGCCGGGACGGTGCTGGTGCGGCTGGACGACTCGATCCCGCGCGCCGAGCTGGCGCAGGCGGAGGCCGAGCTCGAACTCGCCCAGGCGAATGCCCGCCGCGCGCAGGATCTCTACGCTCGCGGCGCCGGCTCGGCGGTCACGCGCGACCAGGCCGTGGCGACGCTGCGCACCACCACGGCCGCGGTCGAACTCGGCCGGGCGCGGCTCGAGAAGTTCCGCCTTGTCGCCCCGTTCGACGGCATCGTCGGGCTGCGCCGGGTCAGCCCGGGAGCCTTCGTCAATGTCGGCGCCGACATCGTCAATCTCGAGAGCATCGACCCGATCCAGCTCGATTTCCGGGTGCCGGAGGTGTTACTCGCGCGCGTCACGGTCGGCCAGAGGCTCGTCATCACGGTCGATGCGTTCCCGGACCGCACCTTCCCCGGCGAGATCGTCGCGATCGACCCGGCGGTCGATCCGGTCGGCCGCAGCATCGCCGTGCGGGCGTCCTTGCCGAACCGCGACGGCCTTCTCCGCCCTGGCCTGTTCGCCCGCGTCCGGCTGACGCTGCGCGAGGAGCCGCGGGCGATCCTGGTGCCGGAGGCGGCGATCGTGCCGTTCGGCGGGCGGATGCTGGTGATGAAGGTGGTGGACGGCAAGGCGCAGCCCCAGCCGGTCACGCTCGGGCTGCGCCGCGAGGGCCGCGTGCAGGCGACCGACGGGCTCGCCCCTGGCGATGTCGTCGTCACTGCCGGACAGATGAAGCTCCAGCCGGGCGCGTCCGTCGCGGTGCTGCCGCCGCAGGCCGCGCCGCCTGCGAACGGCGCGCCGCGCAGCTGAACGCCCGGCCGAGTCAGGACTGATCCGTCATGGTGCTCTCGGAGCTCTCGATCCGCCGTCCGGTGCTCGCCACCGTGATGAGCCTGATGATCGTGCTGATCGGCCTGGTCAGCTACGACCGGCTGACCGTGCGCGAATACCCCAACATCGACGAGCCGGTCGTCACGGTGGAGACGACCTATCGCGGCGCCTCGGCCGAGATCATCGAAAGCCGCATCACCACCCCGCTCGAGGAAAGCCTCTCGGGCATCGAGGGGATCGAGGTGATGTCCTCGATCAGCCGGCAGGAGCGGAGCCAGATCACCTTGCGCTTCGTGGTCACGCGCGATCCCGATGGCGCGGCGAACGACGTGCGCGACCGGGTCGCGCGCGTGCGCAACCTGCTGCCCGACGAGATTGACGAGCCGGTGGTGCAGAAGGTTGAGGCGGACGCGCAGCCGATCATCTATCTCGCCTTCTCCTCCGACCGGCATACGCCGCTCGAGGTCACCGACCTCGCCGATCGGCTGGTGAAGTCGCGCTTGCAGACCCTGCCCGGGGTCGCGAACGTGATGATCTACGGCGAGCGGCGCTTCTCGATGCGGATCTGGCTCGATCCGATCCGCATGGCGGCCTATGGCCTGACGCCGGCGGATGTCGAGGATGCGCTCCGGCGCCAGAACGTCGAGATCCCGACGGGGCGGATCGAGAGCACCGCGCGGGAGTTCAACGTCGTCGCCGAGACCGACCTGCAGACGCCGGCCCAGTTCGAGGATCTGCGCATCCGCGAGGTGCAGGGCTACATCGTGCGGCTGCGCGATGTCGGCCGCGCCGAGATCGCCGCCGCCGACGAGCGCATCATCGCCCGCTACAACGGCCAGTCCGCGGTCGCGCTCGGCATCATCAAGCAGGCGACCGCGAACCCGCTGGAGGTGAGCCAGGCGGTGCAGGAGAGCTTCCCGGCGATCCGCGCGCTGCTGCCCGAGGGGATGACGGTCGCGGTCGCCTACGACTCCTCGATCTTCATCGAGCGCGCGATCCAGAACGTGTTCAAGGTGATGGGCGAGGCGGTGCTGTTCGTGCTCGTCGTCATCTTCCTGTTCCTGCGCAACCTCCGCGCCACGCTGATCCCGCTGGTGACCATCCCGGTCAGCCTGATCGGCGCGTTCGGCTTCATGTTCGCCATGGGCTTCTCGGTGAACACGCTGACGCTGCTCGCCTTCGTGCTGGCGGTCGGGCTCGTGGTCGATGATGCGATCGTGATGCTCGAGAACATCGCCCGCTATGTCGAGAAGGGCATGCGGCCGTTCGAGGCGGCGCTGAAGGGCTCGCGCGAGGTCGGCTTCGCGATCGTGGCGATGACGCTGACGCTGGCCGCCGTCTATGTGCCGATGGCGTTCCAGACCGGGCGGACCGGGCGGCTCTTCATCGAGTTCGCGCTGACCCTCGCCTCGGCCGTGATCGTCTCGGGCTTCGTCGCGCTGACACTGTCGCCGATGATGTGCTCGAAGCTGCTCAAGGTGAACCAGTCGCACGGCGCCGTGTACCGGTTCGGCGAGCGGCTGCTGGACGGGCTGACTTCAGGCTACCGGCGTGCGCTGACCGCGGCGCTGAACGCGCGGCCGGTGGTGATCGCGGTCGCGCTGCTGGTCGGCGGATTCGCCGTCATCATGGTGAACGCGATCAAGAGCGAGCTCACCCCGGTCGAGGACCGTGGCATCATCGTCGGCATCGCGATCGCGCCCGACGGCGCGACGATCGACTACACCAGCCGCTGGCTGCGCCCGCTCGAGGCCGCATTCGACAACCACCCGGCGGTCGAGCGGCAGTTCGCGGTCGCCGGTTTCCCGGTGGTGAGCCAGGGGATCATGTTCGCCAGCCTTTCCGACTGGTCCGAGCGCACCGTCTCGGCGCCGGCGGTCGCAAAGCAGCTGTTCCCGCAGTTCTTCGCGACACCCGGCGTGCTCGCCTTCCCCGTGAACCCGCCGAGCCTTGGTCAGAGCCCGATCCAGAAGCCGGTGCAGTTCGTGCTGCAGACCTCGGGCCTGTATTCCGAGCTGCAGGAGGCGGCTGAGGCGATGCTGGCCGAAGCGCGCAAGATCCCCGGCCTCGCCGGGCTCGACAGCGATCTGCGCCTGAACATGCCGCAGCTCCGGCTGACGGTGGATCGCGACAAGGCCGCCGCCCTCGGCCTCTCGGAGGAGCGGATCGCGCGCTCGCTCGAAACCCTGCTCGGCGGGCGCAAGGTCACGACCTTCAAGCTCAACGGCAAGCAGTACGACGTCATCGTGCAGGTCGAGGCAGGCGACCGCACCACGCCGCAGGATGTGCTGAACGTGTTCCTGCGCACGCCCTCGGGGCATGAGGTGCAGCTCGCCAACCTGATCACGCTCGAGGAGACGATCGCGCCCCGCGAGCTCAACCACTTCAACAAGCTCCGCTCGGCGACGATCAGCGCGACGCTGGAGCCCGGCACCACGTTGGGTGAGGCGCTCGCCGCACTGAACGAGGCGGCCGCCCGCGTGCTGCCGAACACCATCCAGATCGACTATGGCGGGCAGGCCCGCGAGTTCCGCTCCGCCTCGGCCGGGCTGCTGGTCACCTTCGCGCTGGCGCTGATGTTCATCTACCTGGTGATGGCCGCCCAGTTCGAGAGCTTCATCGATCCGTTCGTCATCATGCTCTCCGTGCCGCTGGCGACCGGCGGCGCGTTGCTGGCGCTGTTCCTCAACGGCATCACGCTGAACGTCTACAGCCAGATCGGCCTGATCACGCTGATCGGCCTGATCACCAAGAACGGCATCCTGATCGTCGAGTTCGCCAACCAGCTGCGCGAGCGCGGCATGGAACTGATGGAGGCGACGATCGAGGCGGCGTCCTTGCGCATGCGGCCCGTCCTGATGACCACCTGCGCCACCATCCTCGGCGCCGTGCCGCTCGCCTTCGCGGTCGGCGCGGGCGCGGAGAGCCGGCAGGCGATCGGCTGGGTGGTCGTCGGCGGGATGTCGATCGGCACGCTGTTCACGCTGTTCGTGGTGCCGACCGCCTACACGCTGCTCGCCCGCCGCCACCGCCCCGAGGCGATGCCGCAACCCGCGCCTGCGCCGGCGGAATAGCCGGGCGGCTGGACGGATCGCGGCAACGCCCTCACCCTGACCCTCTCCCACTGGCGTGGGAGAGGGAACCTGCTGATGACGCGCGTTCCCTCTCCCGCCGTGCGGGAGAGGGACAGGGTGAGGGTCCTTCGCAACGCCGCACCGCCCGCCGCCGGAGGAACCCCGCATGCGCCTGTCGCTCTGCACCTGGGCCGAGGTCGAGGCCTATCTCGCCCGCTCCAAGGGCATCATCGTGCCGATCGGCTCGACCGAGCAGCACGGTCCGAACGGGCTGATGGGCACGGACGCGATCTGCGCCGAGGCGGTGTCGAATGGCGTCGGCGAGGCGACGGGCGCGATGGTCGGGCCGGTGATCAGCATCGGCATGGCGCAGCACCATCTTGCCTTCGCGGGCTCGATCACGATGCGGCCCTCGACCATGATCGCGTTCATCGGCGACTACGTATTCTCGCTCGCCCGCCACGGCTTCCGCCGTTTCATGTTCATCAACGGCCATGGCGGCAACATCGCGCCGACCTCGACGGCGTTCAGCGAGATCTACGCGGCCGCCTCGCTCGACCCGTCCGGCACGGTGCCGCGGCTCCGTTGCACCCTGCGCAACTGGTTCGACGGCCCGGAGGTCGCGCGGCTCTCCAAGGAGTTCTACGCCGACAAGCTCGGCACACATGCGACCGCGGCAGAGGTGGCGCTGACCCAGCATCTGCACCCCGAGGCGATCAAGCGCGTGACCATGCCGCCGGTGGTGCCGACGCGCCGGCGCTTCACCGATGCGCTCGACCTGCGCGAGCTGCACCCGGACGGCCGGATCGGCAGCGAACCGAGCCTTGCCACGCCGGAGCACGGGCGCGCGCTCTATGAGGCGGCGGTGAAGGAGTGCGCCGCCGCCTGGACCGCCTTCATGGACGAGGCGTGAGCGACACCGCGCCGGAGAGCATCGGCCGGCTGTTCCGCCGCATCTCGCTGCCGCTGGCGGCGGGTGCTGCGCTCAATCAGCTCAACCGCGCGATCACGGCGGTGATCGCGCCCGACATCGCGGACGTGTTCGCGCTCTCGGCCGCCGATCTCGGCTTCCTCGGCGCGGTGTTCTTCGCCGCCTACGGCATCGCCCAGCTTCCCGTCGGCGCGGCGCTGGACCGGCACGGGCCGCGGCGGGTGCAGGCGGCGCTGATGCTGGCGATCGCCGCCGGCGCGCTGGTGTTCGCCGCCTCGGACGGTCTCGGCATGCTGGTGGTCGGGCGCGTGCTGCTCGGCGTCGGCGTCTCGGCCGCGCTGATGGCGCAGCTCAAGGCGACGCGCGAATGGTTTCCCGCGCCGAAGGTCGTGACGGTGGCGGGCTGGTGCGTCGGGCTCTCCGCGCTTGGCGGCGTGATCGCGACCGTGCCGGCCGAGGCGCTGCGCGCGCTGGTCGGCTGGCGCGGCGTGTTCGTGGTGAACGCGCTGATCGCGCTCGCCGCCGGATGGTGGATCTGGCGCTCGGTGCCGGAGACGCTGGCGCAGCGCTCCACCGGCGGACTCGCCGAGGAGGTGCGGGTGCTCGGCCGCATCATGGCGCACCCGTCCTTCATCCGACTGATGCCCGTGCTCGGCATGATGTCGGCGCTGAACTTCACCTGGCAGGGGCTGTGGGCGGGGCCATGGCTGCGCGACGTGGCCGGCCTCGATGCGATCGCGCGCGCCGAGGTGCTGCTCGCCTATGCGCTTGGCCTCACGGTCGGATCGTTCATCTCGGGCAACGTGCAGTCGGCGCTGCTGCGGCGCGGGGCGCATCCGCTGACGCTCATCGTCGTCTGCACGGTCGCGCTGCTCGGCCTGCACGTCCTACTGATCGCGCGTGTGCTGGCCGACATCCCGTGGCTCTGGTTCCTCTGGCCGTTCTTCGCCTCGCCTGGACCGGTCGGCTACACCCTCGTCTCGGCGCGCTTCCCGGCGCACATGACCGGCCGCGTCTCCACCACCATGAACGGCGTCATGCTGGTGATCGTCTTCATCGCCCAGCACGGGATCGGCCTGATCCTCGATCTCTGGCCACGCACGGCGGCAGGCGGCTGGGACCCGCGCGGCTACGACGCGGCGATCGCCATCTCTGCCGCGATCCAGGCCGCGAGCCTGATCTGGCTGTTCGTCAGGCGCGACGCGGCGGACGGCGAGAGTGCCAGTCCGTCACCGTCTGGAACGCGGCGCCCAGCCTGAACAGCGTGCCCTCGTCGAACGGGCGGCCGACCAGCTGATGGCCGATCGGCAGGCCGCGCGCGTCGAACCCGCACGGCAGCGCGAGCGAAGGCAGTCCGAGATAGTTGATCGCCGGCGTGTGGCGCATCATCGCCGCGATCAGCCGGCCGCGCGCCGGCGCGCCCCAGTCGGTGTCGTCGAGCGTCGGCACCGGGATCGGCAGGATCGGCAGCAGCAGCGCATCGCAGCGCGTGAACACCTCGGCGCAGAACGCGTCGATGCAGCGCGGCCGGCGCGCGAGCGCATCCGCGTAATCGGCCGGCGCGATCTCGCGGCCCTTGCGCAGCGAGATCGCGGTGACCGGCGTCAGGTCCGGCTCGCGTCCGTCGAGCCAGTGGCCCTGCGTCGCGGCCGCCTCCGCCAGCAGCACGGTGACCGCGAGCGCGAGCGCCGTGACGAGGTCGGGCGGCGGCAGCTCGACCACGCGGGCGCCCGCTTGGCGCCACGCCGCCACCGCATCGGCGAGCGTCGAGGCGATCTCGGCCTCGATCCCCTCGATCAGCGCGCCGGGGATCACGCCGATCGTCAGTCCCGCGCCGCCCGCATCGATCGCCGCCATCCAGTCAGGCACGGGCCGCAGCTCGCTGTGCGCATCCGCCGCGTCGGGCCCGGCGACCGCGGCGAGCACCAAGGCGCAGTCGTACGCGCTGCGGGCCAGCGGGCCGATCGTGTCGAGGCTGGCGCACAACCCCATCGTGCCGGTGCGCGGCACGCGGCCGAGCGTCGGCTTGATCCCAGTCACGCCGCAGCACGCGGCGGGGAAGCGGATCGAGCCGCCGGTGTCGGAGCCGAGGGCGGCGAACACCGCGCCGCAGGCGACGGCCGCGCCGGAGCCGGACGACGAGCCACCCGGGATATGCGCTGCACTCCACGGATTGCGCACGTGGCCGGTCTGCGCATTGTGCCCCGTCGGGTTGTAGGCGAGCTCCGCCATGTTCAGCGTGCCGCAGTCGATCGCGCCGGCGGCATCGAGCCGCGTCAGCACGGTCGCCGTCACGTCGGGCACCTGATCGGCGAGCACGCGGCTGCCGCAGGCGGCGCGGCGCCCGGCGCGGTACATCATGTCCTTGTGCGCCATCGGCACGCCGGCGAGCGGACCCGGGTCATGGCCCACGGCGATCGCCGCATCGACCGCATCGGCCATGCGCAGCGCGCGCTCGGGCTCGATCAGCGCCACCGCGTTGGTGTGGTCCTGCCAGAGCCGCAGCGCTCCGAGCGATGCCTCGGCGAGCGCACGCGCGGTGATGTCGCGGCGGCGCACGGCGTCGCGCGCCTCAGTCAGCGTCATCGCAGCCAGGCTTGTCGCGTCCATCCGCACCCCCGCTGTTCGCCTCCCGGCGATGCCACTATAACGGCCGGCACGGACACCACGTCACCCGGGGATCTTCACACCATGGCGCATCTCGAGGCGAAGCCGGCCGGCGGTACGCATGCGGCAGCGAGGCAGCAGGGCCGACAGGGCGGACGGGTGCTCGCCGATGCGCTGCGCACCCAGGGGGTGACGCACGTGTTCCAGGTGGCGGGCGAGAGTTTCCTCGGCCTGCTCGACGGGCTCTACGAGAACCGCAGCGCGATCCGCACCATCACCTGCCGCTTCGAGGGCGCGGCGGTGAACATGGCCGAGGCGCATGGCAAGCTGACGGGGCGGCCCGGGGTGGCGATCGTCACGCGCGGCCCGGGCGCCTGCCACGGCTCGATCGGCGTGCACATCGCCCAGCAGGACTCCACGCCGCTCGTGCTGCTGGTGGGGCAGATCCCGCGCGGCGACACCGACCGCGATGCGTTCCAGGAGGTCGACTACCGCCGCTTCTTCGGCGGCATGGCGAAGTGGGTGACGCAGATCGACGACGCCGCGCGCATCCCCGAGCTGGTTGCGCATGCGTTCCAGGTCGCGGTGTCGGGCCGTCCCGGCCCGGTGGTGGTCGCGATCCCGGAGGACATGCAGACCGACATGGTCGAGGTCGCCGACGGCAGGCGCCATGTCGTGCCGCGCGCGCTGCCCGATCCGGCGCTGATGGCGGAGCTGCACCGGATGCTGGCGCGCGCGCGCAAGCCGCTGGTCATCCTCGGCAATGGCGCGGCCTGGACCGAGCAGGGACGGGCCGATCTGCGCGCCTGGATCAAGGCGAACGATCTGCCGGCCGCGGTCGGGTTCCGGCGCCAGTCGGCGTTCGACAACCACCTGCCGCAGTACATCGGCGATCTCGGCAATGGCGGTGACCCGGCGCTGTTCGCTGCGGCGAAGGAGGCCGACCTGATCCTCTCGGTCGGCTCGCGGCTCGGCGAGCCGGTGACGCAGGGCTACTCGGTGTTCCCGCCGCCCTCGATCGGCGTGCCGTTCGTGCACGTGATGCCGGAGGGCTCGGAGCTCGGCCGCGTCTATCACGCCGATCTGGCGATCCAGGCCGATCTCAATGCCTTCGCCGCGGCGGCCGCGGCGCTGCCGCCGCTCGACCCGCCCTGGCGGGCATGGACCAAGAAGCTGCGCGCGCAGCGGCTCAAGTGGTCGACCGAGGTGCCGAACTACGAGGGGCCGCTGAACGTCGCCGCGGCGATGCGCGAGCTCGAGGCGATGCTGCCCGAGGACGCGATCATCACCACGGATGCCGGCAACTTCTCGGCCTGGGGCGCACGCTTCATCAACTACCGCGGCACGCAGCGCCTGCTCGGGCCGTGCTGCGGCGCGATGGGCTACTCGGTGCCGGCCGGCATCTCGGCCAAGCTGCTGCATCCGGAACGGACCGTCATCAGCATGACCGGCGATGGCTCGATGATGATGACTGGCCAGGAGATCGCCACCGCCTTCCATCACGGCGTCAACCCGCTGGTGATGGTGTTCAACAACTCGATGTACGGCACGATCCGCATGCACCAGGAGCGCGACTATCCCGGCCGCGTCTCCGGCACGGCACTGACCAACCCGGACTTCGCCAGGTTCATCGAGGCCTATGGCGGCCACGGCGAGGTGGTTCAGGCGACCGAGGAGTTCCGCCCGGCGGTCGAGCGTGCGCTCGCCTCCGGCAAGCCGGCGCTGGTCGAGCTGCGCATGAACCCAGACCAGGTGACGACCCGCACCACCATCTCGGCGATGCGCGCGGCGGCCGGGATCAAGCCGAAGCCGCCGGCGAAGAAGGACACGGGCAAGCCGGTTACGGCCTCGGCGCGATCGCGCGCGACCGCGAAGAAGCCGGCGGCGAAATCCAAGCGCTGAGGCTCAGATGCTGTTCATGGTGGTGGAGCGGTTCCGCAACCGCGACGCCAAGGCGGTCTATCGCCGCTTCCGCGAGCAGGGGCGCGGCATGCCCGACGGCCTCCGCTATGTCGGCAGCTGGATCGAGGCGAATCTCGACCGCTGCTTCCAGCTGATGGAGTGCGACGACGCGCGGCTGTTGCAGCAATGGGTCGCGCATTGGGGCGACCTGATCGAGTTCGAGATCGTGCCCGTCGTGCCCTCGGCCGAAACGCGCGAGGCAATCGAGCCGCATCTGTAGACGGGCTATAGCGCCGCGATCGCGCCGATCGCCGCGCCGCCGAGCAGCAGCAGCAGCGGATGCGTGCCGGTCGTGCCGTGCAGCACTGCGACCGCGGCGACGACGCCGACCACCAGCATGCCGGCGCCGAGGCTGACCGAAATCAGCACGCCGGCGGATGCCACCAGCCCGACCGACACCGGCAGCAGCGCGCCACGGATCGCCGCCTGGCGCGCCGGCGGCAGCCACGCCGCCCAGCGGCGGAACGCGAACACGGCGATCACGCTGGTCGGGCCGACGAAGGCGAGCATGGTGAGAAGGCCGCCGATCCAGCCGGTGAGCGCCCAGCCCATCAGCCCGATCAGCATCGCGTTCGGTCCCGGCGCCGCCTGGCTGATCGCGTAGAGCTCGGCGAAGCGTTCCGGCGTCAGCCAGCCCCGCGTTTCGACGGCGATGCGATACACCTCCGGGATGATCGCGACCGCGCCGCCGACCGCGAGCAGCGACAGGCCGAGCGCCGTCAGCACGAGTTGGAGCAGCAGGCTCATGAGAGGCCGCCGCGGCGGAACGCGCCGTGCACCAGCAGGGTCAGGGGCAGCGCCACCAGCAGCACGGCGAGCAGCGGCAGCCGCAGCACGGCGATGGCGATGAACATTGCCGCGGCCACCGCGAGGCTCGGCAGGCGCGTTCGCATCGGCTTTGCCATCCGCCAGGCGGTGCCGATCAGCAGCCCGGCCGCCGCCGCCGCCATGCCGAGCAACGCGGACTGCACCTCGGGCAGCGTCGCCGCCGCGCCGAGCAGGCTCGCGAGCCCCATCGCGATCAGCATCGGCACCACCACCATGCCGGCGACCGAGGCGGCCGCGCCCGCCCAGCCGGCGTGACGGTCGCCCATCGCGGCCGCGAGGTTGATCACGTTCGGCCCGGGCAGGATCTGACCCAGGGCGAGCAGCTCGGCGAACTCGGCCTCGGTCAGCAGGCGGCGGCGCTCGATCAGCTCGCGGCGGGCGAAGGGCAGGGTGCCGCCGAAGCCCTGCACCGCGATCGTCATCCAGAGCAGGAACAGCGCCGGCGGCGCGAGCCTCTGCGGCGGCTCCGTCACGCGCGGCTCAGCGCCCGACCGCGTAGCCCTGCATGCCGCGCGGATTCGCGCCCGCCTTGAGCACGCCCGCTTCGCTGCGCGCGCCGGAAAGACGTCCCTCGCTCCACGGCCCGCCGACCTCGACCGCATGGCCGCGCGCGCGCAACTCGCCCGCGACCGTCTCGCCGAAGCGCTCCTCGATCACCACGCGGCCCGGGCGTGCGGGGCGCGGCCAGAACGACGACGGCCAGTGCTCGGTGTGGAAGCCCGGCGCGTCGATCGCCTGCTGGATGTTGAGCTTGTGGTGCACCATGCGCAGCAGCATCGCGAGCGACCACTGGTCCTGCTGCTCGCCGCCCGGCGTGCCATAGGCCATCCACGCGCGGCCGTCCTTCAGCGCCATCGAGGGCGAGAGCGTGGTGCGCGGCCGCTTGCGCGGCGCCAATCCGTTCGGATGGTCCTCGCGCAGCCAGAACATCTGCCCGCGCGTGCCGAGCGGGAAGCCGAGGCCAGGGATCACCGGCGAGGATTGCAGCCAGCCGCCCGAGGGCGTGGCCGAGACCATGTTGCCGTGCCGGTCGATCACATCGACATGGCAGGTGTCGCCGCCCACCGCGCCAAGCCGCGCGACCGTGGGCTCGCCCGCGCCGACATTGCTGCCGTAGCTCGCGGCCGAGCGGTCCTTCGCCGCGTGATCGACCCAAGGAGTGGCGCGCCCGCGCACCTCGCCGGGGCGCAACTCCATCGAAGCGCGCTCGCCGATCAGCTTGCGGCGCGCGTCGTTGTAGCCGTCCGACAGGAGATGCGCGATCGGCACGTCGGCGAAGTCGGGATCGCCGTACCAGGCCTCGCGATCGGCGAAGGCGAGCTTCTGCGCCTCGATCACGGTGTGCAGGAACGCGGCCGAGATCGGGCCCATCGCCGCGAGATCGAAGCCCTTCAGCAGCGCCAGCGTCTGGAGATAGGCCGGCCCCTGGCTCCAGACGCCGCATTTCAGCACGGTCACGCCGGCATAGTCGTAAGCCAGCGGCTCCTCGTAGGAGGCGGACCAGCGGGCGAGATCGTCGGCGGTCAGCAGGCCGCGGTTGCGCCGGCCCGTCACGTCCATGACCTCGGCGCTGCGCACGAAGCGGTCGATCGCCTCGGCGACGAAGCCGCGATACCAGGCGGCGCGCGCGGCATCGATCTGCGCCACCCGGTCCGATCCGGCGGCCTCGGCCTCGCGCACGATGCGCGCATAGGTCTCGGCGAGGGCGGTGTTGCGGAACAGCGAGCCCGGCGCGGGCACATTGCCGCCGGGCAGGAACACGGCGGCGGAGGTCGTCCACTCCTGCTCGAACAGCGGCTGCATGGTCGCGATGGTCGCCGGGATGCGCGGCACCAGCGGCACGCCGTCGCGCGCATAGCCGATCGCCGGGGCGAGCGCCTCGGCGAGCGAGATCGTGCCGTGATCGCGCAGCATCAGCATCCAGGCATCGAACGCGCCGGGCACCACCGCCGGCAGCAGGCCGGTGCCGGGCACGAGCTCCAGGCCGAGCTCGTCGCGCAGCTTCGCCACCGTCGCCGCCGCCGGCGCGGGCCCCTGGCCGCAGATCACCCGCTGGCGGTTCTCGCGCGCGTTGTGGAGGATGATCGGCACATCGCCCGCCGGGCCGTTCAGATGCGGCTCGGCCACCTGGAGCGTGAACCCGGCGGCGACGGCCGCGTCGAAGGCGTTGCCGCCGCGCTCGAGCACGCCCATCCCGACCGCGGAGGCGATCCAGTGCGTGGACGCGACCACGCCGAACGTGCCCAGCACCTCGGGGCGGGTGGAAAACTCGGGCGACCAGGATGTCATCGCGCTCCTCCGACGGATCGGCGACCCTACTCGGCGCGGCGCGGTCGGAAAAGCCACGCCGGGGCATTTGACGCCCGCGCTGCCAGCACCTAGCGTCCGGCGCCGGAGACGCCAGGACCCCCGTATGGAACGCCTCGATCCTTCGCCACCCGTCTCGGACGAGGTGAAGTGCACCACCTGCTACATGTGCGCCTGCCGCTGCGGCATCCGCGTGCACCTGAAGAACGGGCAGATCCGCTACATCGAGGGCAACCGCGACCACCCTGTGAACAAGGGCGTGCTCTGCGCCAAGGGGTCGGCCGGGATCATGAACCACTACTCGCCGGCGCGGCTCAGGAAGCCCTTGAAGCGCATCGGCGAGCGCGGCTCGGGCGAGTTCGCCGAGATCGAGTGGGACGAGGCGCTGGCGACCGCCGAGGCCTGGCTGCGCGAGGCGCGCGAGAAAGATCCACGGAAACTCGCCTTCTACACCGGTCGCGACCAGAGCCAGGGACTGACCGGCTGGTGGGCGCAGATGTATGGCACGCCGAACTATGCCGCGCATGGCGGGTTCTGCTCGGTGAACGTTGCCGCCGCGGGGCTCTACACGCTCGGCGGCTCCTTCTGGGAGTTCGGCGAGCCGGATTTCGAGCGTGCGAAGCTGTTCCTGATGTTCGGCGTGGCCGAGGACCACGACAGCAACCCGATCAAGATGGGCCTCGCGGAGCTGAAGAAGCGCGGCGCGACCTTCATCAGCGTCAACCCCGTGCGCACCGGCTACTCGGCGATCGCCGATCGCTGGGTGCCGATCCGTCCCGGCACCGACGGCGCGCTGGTGCTGGCGCTGGTGCATGAGCTGCTCAAGGCGCGGCGGGTCGATCTCGACTTCCTCTCTGGCTACACCAATGCGGGCTGGCTGGTGATCGACGATCCGCGCGGCCCCGATGACGGGCTGTTCGCGCGCGACTCTGCCGGCACGCCACTGGTGCTCGACCGCGGCGGCGCGGTGCGGCCTTGGAACGCGGAGGGTGTGCGGCCCGCGCTCGCACACCCCGCCACACTCGCGGACGGGCGGCGTGCCAAGCCGGTGTTCCTGCTGCTCGCCGAGCGCTATCTGGACGAGCGCCACTCGGCCGATGCCGCCGCCGCGATCACAGGCCTGCCGGCCGAGGAGATCCGCGCGCTTGCCGCCGAGCTCGCGCGCGTGGCCTTCGACGAGCGGATCGAGATCGCGCAGACCTGGACCGACTGGCGCGGCGTGACGCATGACCGCTTCGTCGGCCGCCCGGTCTCGCTGCACGCGATGCGCGGCATCTCCGCGCACGCCAACGGGTTCCAGACCTGCCGGGCGCTGCACCTGCTGCAACTGCTGCTCGGCGCGATCGATACGCCCGGATCGTGGCGCTACAAGTCGCCCTATCCGCGGCCGATCCCGCCGCCGATCCGACCCGGCGGCAAGCCGGGCGAGCTTGGACCCGGCAAGCCGATGCCGCGCCCGCCGCTCGGCTTCCCGATGGGGCCCGAGGACCTGCTGGTGGAGGCCGACGGGCGGCCGGTGCGGCTGGATCAGGGCTATTCCTGGGAAGCGCCGATGGCAGCCCACGGACTGATGCATCTCGTCATCCGCAATGCCTGGGCGGGCGAGCCGTATCCGATCGACGTGCTGTTCATGTACATGGCGAACATGGCCTGGAACTCGGCCATGAACGCCGCCGGCACGGTGGCGATGCTGACCGACAGGCACGCCGACGGCAGCTACAAGATTCCGCGCATCATCTATTCGGATGCGTTCTTCAGCGAGACCGTGCCCTACGCCGACCTGATCCTGCCCGACACGACCTATCTGGAACGATACGACTGCATCTCGCTGCTCGACCGCCCGATCGGCAAGGCCGAGGGGCCGGGCGATGCGATCCGCCACCCGATCGTCGCGCCCGACCGCGACGTCCGCCCGTTCCAGGACGTGCTGCTCGAATTGGGCGCACGGCTCGGCCTGCCGGGGATGGTGACGGAGGATGGCTCGGCGAAGTTCCCGGGCGGCTATGCCGACTACCTCGTCAACCATGAGCGCGCGCCGGGCATCGGCCCGCTCGCCGGCTGGCGCGGCGCGGATGGCGAGAGCCACGGCAAGGGCGCGCCGAACCCAAGGCAGCTCGAGCGCTACATCGCCAATGGCGGGTTCTGGCACTACGAGCTCCCGCACGAGGCGCGTTACTTCAAGTTCGCCAACAAGGCGTATCTCGATCACGCCGTCGCCTTCGGGCTGATCGGCAAGGCCGAGCCGATCGTGCTGCAGCTCTATGTCGAGCCGTTGCAGCGCTTCCGGCTCGCCGCCCGCGGCCACGGCGCGATCCAGCCGCCCGAGCACCTGCGCGAGCGCGTCGCAACGCACTGCGATCCGCTGCCGGAATGGCATCCGCCCTTCGAGGGGCAGATGGTGTCCGACGCGGCCTTCCCGCTCCATGCGGTCACGCAACGGCCGGCGGCGATGTACCACTCCTGGGGCAGCCAGAACGCCTGGCTGCGCCAGATCCACGGCGAGAACCGGCTCTACATGAACCGCGCGACGGCCGCGGGGCTCGGCATCGCCGATGACGACTGGGTGCATGTCAGCTCGCATCACGGGAAGATCACCGTGCAGGCGCGGCTGATGGAGGGGGTGGAGCCGCACACGGTCTGGACCTGGAACGCGATCGGCAAGCGCGCGGGCGCCTGGAATCTCGATCCATCCGCGCGCGAGGCGACGCACGGCTTCCTGCTCAACCACCTGATCAGCGAGATGCTGCCGGACGGCACGCTGCCGAATGCCGACCCGATCACCGGGCAAGCTGCGTGGTACGACCTGCGCGTGCGGGTCGAGAAGGCCGCGGTCGCGCCCGAGGCGACGGAACCTGCTCTGCCGCCGCTCGCCAAGCCGCCGGGCCTCGGCCACGCGCCCGGCATCCTGCGCTACGGCGCGCAGTTCGGCCGCAGCCCCGAGCGCCGCAAGGTCACCACGGAATGACCAGCTACACGACGCCTACGAAACGTCTCGGGCTCGTCATCGATCTCGACACCTGTGTCGGCTGCCATGCCTGCGCGGTGAACTGCAAGGAGTGGAACGCGGGCGGGCACTCCGCGCCGCTGACCGATCTCGACCCCTACGGCGCCAACGCCACCGGGGTGTGGTTCAACCGCATCCACAGCTTCGAGGCGGGCGAGGGCAGGGCGGGGCGCACCGTCAACTTCCCGCGCTCCTGCCTGCACTGCGACGAGCCCGAATGCGTGACCGTCTGCCCGACCGGCGCCTCCTACAAGCGCGCCGAGGACGGGATCGTGCTGGTCAATCCCGACACCTGCATCGGCTGCAAGCTCTGCTCGTGGGCCTGCCCGTACGGGGCGCGCGAGTACGACGAGGACGAGGGGGTGATGAAGAAATGCACCCTCTGCGTCGATCGGATCTACAACGAGACGATCCCCGAACCCGACCGCGTGCCCGCCTGCGTCTCCACCTGCCCGGCCCATGCGCGCCATTTCGGCGACCTCGGCGACCCGGACAGCACGGTGTCGCGGCTCGTCGCCGAGCGCGGCGGCTACGACCTGATGCCGGAGCTCGGCTACCGGCCGGTGAACAAGTACCTCCCGCCGCGGCCCGGCAAGCCGGCGCCGCCCGCGCAACCGGCCGAGCCCGACACCGAGGGGCTTTCGGGCTTTCTCGGCTGGGTCGATCGCATGCTGTCGCGCTGATCCCATGCATCCCGCTCCTTCCGTCATCGTCTTCACCGTCGCCTCCGGCGCGGGCTACGGCCTGCTCGCGACGCTCAGCCTGCTGGCGGCGTTCGGTGCGGTCGCGCCGTCGCTCTGGCTTGGGCTCGTCGGCTTCGGGCTCGCGCTCGCGCTGATCACCGCGGGGCTGTTGTCCTCGACGCTGCATCTCGGCCACCCCGAGCGGGCGTGGCGCGCGTTCAGCCAATGGCGCTCCTCGTGGCTCTCGCGCGAGGGCGTCGCCGCGGTCGCGACCTACCTGCCGGCGGGGCTGCTCGCGCTGCTGTTCACCCTGTTCGCGCCCGGGCGCGCCACGCTCGCGATCCTCGGCCTGCTGAGCGCCGCCGGCGCGGCCGTCACCGTGCTCTGCACCGCGATGATCTACCGCTCGCTGAAGCCGATCCACGCCTGGTGCAACCAGTGGACAGTGCCCGGCTATCTCGCGCTCGGCGCGGCGACCGGACTGACGCTCGCCTTCGCCGTGCTGGGCGCGTTTGGTCGGCCGGCCGCCGGCGCGGTCGGCATCGCCGCGATCGCCGCCCTTGCCGCCGCCTGGTGGGTGAAGCGCAGCTACTGGGCCTTCCTGGACGTGGTGCCGGCCGCGTCCACGCCCGAGACGGCAACAGGGCTCGGGCGAATCGGCACCGTGCGGGTGCTCGACCCGCCGCACACCGGCGAGACCTTCGTCACCAGGGAGATGGGCTTCCGCATCGCGCGCAAGCATGCCACCAAGCTGCGCACCGTCGTGGTGATCGGCGGGATCGTGCTGCCGGCCGCCTTCGTCGTGATCGCACTGGCGACCGCCGCGCCGCTGAACAGCCTCGCGGCCGCACTGGCGGCGGCGCTCGCCTTCGCCGGCGCGCTGGTCGAGCGCTGGCTGTTCTTCGCCGAGGCCAAGCACACGACGATGCTCTATTACGGGGCGAGCAGCGCCTGAATCGAGGAAACACCATGCCGAAATTCGCCGCCAACCTGTCGATGATGTTCACCGACGCGCCGTTCCTGCAGCGCTTCGAACGCGCCGCGATGGCCGGATTCCGCGCCGTCGAGTTCCTGTTCCCCTACGACTACAGCCCCGGCGAGGTGACCCAGGCCGCGCGCACGGTCGGCGTCGAGGTGGTGCTGTTCAATACGGTTCCGGGCGACTGGTCCAAGGGCGAGCGCGGCCTTGCCGCCCAGCCGGGCCGCGAGGAGGCGTTCCGCGCCGGTGTCGCCAAGGCGCTGGAATACGCCGATGCGCTGGGCTGCCGGCAGATCCACGCCATGGCCGGGCTGGTGGCCGAGGGCGCGGAGCGCGAGGCGATGCGCGCAACCTATCTCGAGAACCTGCGCTTTGCCGCCGAGGCTGCCGACAAGACCGGCGTCACCGTGCTCATCGAGCCGATCAACACCCGCGACATTCCCGGCTTCTTCCTCAACTACACCGAGGAGGCGGCGGCGATCATCGCCGAGGTCGGCGCGCCGAACCTCAAGCTCCAGTTCGACATCTACCACCGCCAGATCATGCAGGGCGATCTGACGCCGGCGATCGAGAAGCATCTGCCGCTCATCGCGCACATGCAGGTCGCCGACACGCCCGGCCGCAACGAGCCCGGCACCGGCGAGATCAACTACCCGTTCCTGTTCGAGGCGATCGACCGCCTCGGCTACACGGGCTGGATCGGCTGCGAGTACCGCCCGCAGGGCGAGACCGAGGCCGGGCTCGGCTGGTTCGCGCCGTATCGCGGCTGACCGAGGCGCCACCGACAAGGGGAGAGACACGCATGAAGATCGGATTCATCGGCCTCGGCATCATGGGCCGCCCGATGGCGCTCAATCTGAAGAAGGCCGGCCACGAGCTGATCGTGCCGGAGCGGCGCAGCCTGACCGACGAGATCCGCGCCGCCGCCTCGGTGGTGGCGGACGCCAAGGCGGTCGCTGCCGCCGCCGAGGTGGTGATCCTGATGGTACCCGACACCCCGGATGTCGAGCACGTGCTGTTCGGCGCGAACGGGGTCGCCGAGGGGCTGAAGCCCGGCACGCTGGTGATCGACATGTCCTCGATCTCGCCGACCGCGACCAAGGATTTCGCTGCCCGGATCAACGCCAAGGGTTGCGACTATCTCGACGCGCCGGTCTCGGGCGGCGAGGTCGGTGCCAAGAACGCGGCGCTGACCATCATGGTCGGCGGGCCGGACGCCGCCTTCGCGCGGGCCAAGCCGCTGTTCGAGGCGATGGGCAAGAACATCACCCTGGTCGGCGGCAACGGTGCGGGGCAGACCTGCAAGGTGGCGAACCAGATCATCGTCGCGCTCAACCTCCAGGCCGTCTCGGAAGCCCTTGTCTTTGCGGCAAAGGCTGGCGCCGATCCGGCCAAGGTGAGGCAGGCCCTGATGGGCGGCTTCGCCAATTCCCGCATTCTCGAGGTGCATGCCGAACGGATGATCAAGCGCACCTTCGCGCCCGGCTTCCGCATCCGCCTGCACCAGAAGGACCTGAACCTCGCCCTGCAATCGGCGCGCGAGATGAACATGAGCCTGCCCAACACGGCGCTCGCGCAGCAGATGTTCTCCGCCGTCGCCGCCGCCGGCGGGGCCGATCTCGACCACTCGGCGATGGTGCAGGCGATCGAGACGCTTGCCGCCTCCAAGGTCGCGGAGGGCTGACCCGCCCGCACGCGCCCGAGCGCGATTGCGGCGTGGGACGATATTGCGCCCTTGAAGCGAGTCGCGGCGGGGCGTATTTCTTGTCCGGAGAGGATCGGCTCAGGACTGAGACGGCGTCGCGCCCGGCCGAGGGCGCGGCTCCGCCCGGGAGACAGTGACCATGCGCTTCACCGAGATCGGCCAACAGCTTCGGCAGTACCGCCTGGAATCCGGGCTGCGCGCCGAGGAGATCGCCGCCCGACTCGGCGTCAGCCGCGCCGCCCTCTACCGCTACGAGAAGGGCGAGGTCATCAAGCTCGACACGATCAAGCGGCTGGCCGAGCTGCTGAAGATCTCCCCGCTCAGCCTGCTCGGCATCGGTGTCGAGTACGTCTCGCGCGCCACCGTCTATTTCGACCGCATCCGCGTGATCGAGGAGAGCACCGACCAGATCCTCCAGGTTGCCGGCCAGCCGCCCTATCTCGTCACCTCCGATGCCTACGACTCGGCGCTCGCCGAGGTGCTGGCCGAGGCGGCCGACGCGGCGGGGCCGGAGCGCGTATCGCTGCGCATGCAGTCCGACCAGCTGCTCGGCATCCTGCAGGGCCGCAAGAAGGTCTATCAGGCGCGCCGACCCTCGATCATCGCGATCCTGACCGTCGGTTCGCTCCAGCGCTTCCTGGAGGGCGGCGTCGGCGCCGGGGTGGCGGTGTCGGAGCGCGCGCGCGCCCAGGCCCGCGCCGTGGCGATGGCCGAGGTCGAGAACATCGCCGCGCTGATGGAGGCCGAGCCGATCGGCGTGCAGCTCGGGCTGATGGGGACCGCCGAGCCGAACGGCGCCTTCCGCATCCTGCGCTCGCGCGAGCGTGCCTATCTGGCGATCAACCCGTTCCGGCTGGAGGTTCACCCGGCCTCGCAGACCGGCGTGGCGATGATCACCGGCGCCGACGAGGCGCTGGCGACCCACCAGAAGGTCGCCGAGGCGCTCTGGCGCGACGCGCTGAAGGGCGGAGCGGCGGCCGCGCGGGTGCGCGAGCTGGCGCGCGCGGCGCGGGGTTAGCGCGCCAACTCCAGCCGCGCGGTCAGCAGCTCGTGATCCTCGGCGTGGCGCGACAGCGTGAAGCCGAGCTTCTCGACGAAACGCAGCATCGGCCGGTTCTCGGCCAGCACCTCGCCGCTGATCGTGCGCAGTCCCTGCGCGCGCGCCCAGCCGATCGCCTTCTCCATCAGCAGGCGGCCCAGCCCCAGCCATTTCAGGTCGGAGCGGACCACCACCGCGAACTCGCCTGACGGCTCGGCGGCCTCGCGCACGATCCGCACCACGCCGAGCGTCTCGGCCACCCCGTCCGGGCCCGGCGCGGTGGCGATGAAGGCCATCTCCCGGTCGTAGTCGATCTGCGTCATGCGCGCGATCTGCTCGGCCGAGAGGGCGGCGATCGGCGCGAAGAAGCGGCGGCGGACGTCCTCGGGCGAGAGCCGCGCGAAGAACGCCGCGTGCGCCTCGGCATCCTCGGGGCGGATCGGCCGCAGCGTGGCGCTGCGCCCGTCGAGCAGGCGCACCCTCTCCTCGAGCTCGGCCGGATAGGGCGCGATCGCCAGATGCGCGGTGCCGCTGGCAGGGACGGGATCGAACGCGATCCAGGCATCCACCGCCATCACCCCGCTCGGCCCGGCCATCAGCGGGTTGACGTCGAGCGCGGCGATCTCCGGCCAGTCCACCGCGAGCTGGCTGATCCGCACCAGCACCTCGGCGAGCGCAGCGCGGTCCACCGCCGGGCGGTCGCGGTGGCCGGCGAGCAGCGAGGCGATGCGGCTCCGCCCGATCAGTTCGCCCGCGAGCGCCAGGTTCAACGGCGGCAGCCCGACCGCCTGGTCGGCGGGCACCACGGCGGTGCCGCCGGCGCCGAAGCCGATCGCGGCGCCGAACATCGGATCGCGGCCGAGCCGGATCGCGAGCTCCTGCGCGTCGCGCCGTCCGACCTGGCGCTGCACCAGGAACCCCGCGAGCCGTGCCCCCGGCGCACGCCGCATGACCCGGGCGCCCATCGCCTCGGCGGCTTCGCGCACCGCGGTCTCGGTGTCGAGGTCGAGCGCCACCCCGCCCACCGCGGTCTTGTGCGGCAGGTCGGGCGAGCGGATCTTCAGCACGGCCGGGAACCCGAGCGCGGCGGCGGCCGCACCGGCCGAGGCGGGATCGCGCGCCACCCGGCTCGGCACGGTCGGGATGCCGTAGGCGGCAAGCACGCCGAACGCCTCGTCCTCGGTCAGCGTCAGCCGCCCGGCGCGGCGCACCGCGGCAAGGATGCGCCGGGCGCTCTCGCGATCGGGGGTGGCGGCGAGCACGGTGCGGGGCGGCAGCTCGCGCGCGGCCGCGCGGGCGCGGCGGTGCTCGATCAGCAGGGCGGCCGCGGCAGCGGCGCGCTCGGGCGTGGGAAAGGCCGGGACGGAGGCCTCGTCGAGACGGCGGCGATCGGCTCCGCCCTCGCCGGGCCAGACCGCGAGCAGCGGCACGCGGCGCGGCATCGCCGCCGCCGCCGCCAGCGCCTCGGCGGCCGGGCTCGCGACCGCCGCTCCGCCTGGCTCCGGCACATGCACCGCGATCACGGCATCGGCCGCGCCAGGCAGCCCGGCAAGCGCGGCCGCCACCTCGGCGAGGCGGTTCGGAGGGGCGTCATCGGCGAGGATCAGCGGGTTGGCGCGGGCATTGGCGGGCGGCACGAGCAGCCCGAGCGCCTCGGCTGCCTCGGCGGGCGGCGGGGCGAGCGCGATGCCGTGTCCGGCGAGCGCGCGCGCGGCCTCGGCGGCGAGCGCGCGCGTGGCCGAGACGATCGCGATCCGCTCGCCGCCGAGCGGGCGGGCCCGCGTCAGCGTCGAGAGCGCCGCCAGCATCGCATCGAGCCCGTCGACGCAGAGGATGCCGGCGCGGCGGAGCGCGGCGGCGAACACGGCGTCCGCCGGCAGGGAAGCGGGCTCGCCAGCGTCGGGGGCGGTGCGGATCGCCACCACCGCGCGGCCGCGCGCCGCAGCCCGGGCGGCCGAGAGGAAGCCGCGGCGGTTCTTGATCCGGCTGACCTCGAGCAGGATCGCGCCCGTGCCCGGGTCGCGCGACAGCCAATCGAGCACGTCGGTGAAGCCGATGTCGTCGTTGCGGCCGAGCCCGACCACGGCGCTGAAGCCGAGCCCATGCGCGGATGCGTGGTCGAGCACGGCGCGGGCGAAGCCGCGCGACTGGCCGACCAGGGCAAGCGGCCCCGGCGCCGGCATCGCCGCCGCGAGCGAGGCGTTCAGCCTGAGCGCGGGCACGATCAGCCCGAGCGCATGGCCGCCGAGGAAGCGGGGCCTCGGGCCGGGGCCGGTCGGCGCCGGTCCGGTCAGG
>CAZHMM010000007.1:5027-54623 GCA_964533585.1 uncultured Elioraea sp. | reverse complement strand
CTCCGCGCCGCTCCGCATCCCGGTGTAGTGCAGCACCAGCACGTCGATCGGCACGAGATCGGGGCGCGCGTCGTGATTCGGCGATGGCAGGTCGATCGGCTCGCGGCGGTTTGACATGGCGCTCGGTCGTCTTTGCGGCGGGATCGGTCCTCCCCCGCCTTGACACCTGCAATCCCCCGCGTGTGCATTGGCGTCAAGGACGGCAAACGTCCGCCGGACATCGAGGAGGAACCGCAGCCCCCATGCGCACGCCGTCCGAGGTCAATCTCTCCGCCGAGGATCTGCTCGGCCTCTATCGCCGCATGCTGCTGATCCGGCGCGTCGAGGAGCGGCTCGGCGAGGACTTCAAGCGCGGCGACCTGCCCGGCCCGGTGCATCTCTATATCGGCGAGGAGGCGGTCGCGACCGGCGTCTGCGCGCATCTGACGGACGCCGACTGGATCGCGTCCACGCATCGCGGGCACGGGCATTTCCTCGCCAAGGGCGGGGATCCCAGGCTGCTGGTGGCCGAGGTGTACGGCCGCGAGGGCGGGGTATGCCGCGGCATGGGCGGCTCGATGCACGTCGCCGACTTCTCCAAAGGCATCCTTGGCGCGAACGGAATCGTCGGCGGCGGCATCGGGCTCGCGGTCGGTGCCGCGCTCGCCGCGCAGCTCGACCGCAAGGGGGCGGTGTCGGTGGTGTTCTTCGGCGACGGTGCCGCCAACCAGGGCGTGCTGATGGAGGCGCTGAACGTCTCGGCGCTCTGGAAGCTGCCGCTGCTGCTGATCTGCGAGAACAACGGCTTCTCCGAGTTCTCGCCGACCGAGACCGTGACGGTCGGCGCGATCGCCGATCGCGCCAAGCCGTTCGGCGTGCCCTCCGCGGCGGTGGACGGCAACGACGTGATCGCGGTGTGGCAGGCGGCAAGTGCGGCGGTGCGTCGCGCGCGCGCGGGCGAGGGGCCATCGCTGATCGAGTGCCGCACCTACCGGCTGCGCGGCCATGTCGAGAGCGAAGCGAGCTTCCTGCAGGGGCGCTACCGCAGCGACGAGGAGGTCGCGGATTGGGCGACGCGCGACCCGATCGCGCGGCTCGCCGGCTACCTGGACGAGCACGCGATCGCGCCCGCCTCGGCGCGCGAGGCGATCGAGGCGGAGATTGCCGCGGCGGTCGCCGAGGCGGTCACCTACGCCACCGACAGCCCCTATCCCGCGCCCGACCAGGCGCGCCAGTTCATGTTCGCCTGAGGGAGCGCGCGATGGCACGGCGACGGATGATCCAGGCGATCAACGAGGCGCTCGCGGAGGAGATGGCGCGCGACCCGCGCGTGATCCTGTTCGGCGAGGATGTCGAGATCAGCATCATGGGCGACACGCGCGGCCTGCACGCGACGTTCGGCCCCGACCGGGTGCGCAACACGCCGATCTGCGAGACCGTGATGACCGGCATGGCGGTCGGTGCGGCGGCCGCCGGTTACCGGCCGATCTGCCACATGATGTACGGCAACTTCCTCTATACCGGCATGGACGCGATCGCGAACCAGGCGGCCAAGCTCCGCTACATGACCGGCGGGCAGATCAAGGTGCCGGTCGTCTACATGGGCGTGTTCGGCGCCGGCCGTTCCTCGGCCGCGCAGCACTCGGACGCGATGCATCCGATGTTCATGAACCTGGGCGGGATCAAGGTGGTGCTGCCCGCCTCGCCGGCGGATGCCAAGGGCCTGCTCAAGAGCGCGATCCGCGACGACAACCCGGTGATCTTCCTCCAGGCGGCCGGCCGCGGCGGCGAGGCGGGGGATGTGCCGGACGAGGAGTACACGATCCCGCTCGGCGTGGCCGAAGTGAAGCGCCCGGGCAAGGACGTCACGCTGGTCGCGATCGGCGCGATGGTGCGCCCGGCGCTGCGCGCGGCCGAGGCGCTGGCCGGCGAGGGCATCGAGGCCGAGGTGATCGACCCGCGCACCCTGATGCCGCTCGACGAGGCGACGATCGTGGCGAGCGTCCGGCGCACCGGCCGGCTGGTCGTGGTGGACGAGGCGCGCGATGTGTGCAGTGCGGCGAGCCACATCGCCGCGGTCGTGACCGAGCAGGCCTGGGGCACGCTGAAGGCCGCGCCGAAGCGTGTGACCGTGCCGGATGTCGCGATCCCCTACTCGCCGCCGCTGGAGAAGGCGCTGCTGCCCGACCCCGAGCGTATCGCCGCGGCGGTGCGCGCGACACTCGGGCGCTGAGCGATGAAGGCCGCGCTGAAGCTGCCGCGCATCTCGATGAACATGGAGGAGGGCACGATCACCGCCTGGCGCAAGCAGCCGGGCGATGCCTTCACCCAGGGCGAAATCCTCTACGACATCGAGACCGAGAAGGCGACGCTGGAGGTCGAGGCGCCCTGCGATGGGCGGCTCGTGGAGATCCTGGTTCCCGCAGGGGAGACCGTGGAGGTCGGTGCGGAGGTCTGCCGCATCGAGACGTAACGAACAGCCGTAACGGCGCGACAACGGAGGAGACGATGAGCGACATCGACGACAAGCGGCTCGCCGAGAACCTCAAGGCGGTGAAGCGGCGGCACGTGGTCGCGGCGGCAGCAACGGGCGCATCCGTCTTTGCGCTCGCCGGCGTGCCGGAGCCCGCCCGCGCTCAGCGCGCGCAGTTCCGCTTCCGCATGCAGAGCTTTCTCGGCCCCGGCTGGGCCGAGTGGGAGACGCTGCTGCCGCGCTACGCGCAGCGGATCAACGACATGTCGGGCGGGCGGATCCAGATCCAGATGTTCCCGCCCGCCGCGCTGGTGCCGACCTTCGAGATGCTGGACGGCGTCAGCCGGCGCGTGATCGACATGGCCTATGGCGCGCAGCTCTACTGGCGCGGCCGCTTCCCGTTCACGCAGTGGACCTGGGGCATCCCGTTCCTGTTCAACAAGGTCGAGGACTACGACTATCTCTGGTTCGAGGCCGGCTTGAACGACCTTGTCACCGAGGCGTTCGCCACCGCCGGCGTGCAGTTCCTCGGGCCGATCTACTCCGATGACTGGGGGAGCACGATCTCGCGCAGGCCGATCCGCCGGCTCGAGGATTTCCGCGGCCTCAAGATCCGCTCGGGCGGGATTGGCGGCGAGATCTGGAAGCACTTCGGCGCCTCGATCGTCACCCTGCCGGGCGAGGAGCTCTATACCGGCCTCTCGACCGGCGTGATCGACGGCGCGAACTGGGGCTCGCCCTACGGCATGGTGGCGACCAAGCTGCACGAGGTCGGCAAGTTCTACACCGGCCCCTCGATCATCCACGCGGATGCCGAGGACATGTTCATCAACAAGGCCGCCTTCGACGGGATGCCGAAGGAGCTTCAGCAGACGATGCTGGTCGCCACGCGCGTGTTTGCGCTCGAGCGCTACTCCTACGCGGTCGGCGCCTCGGCGCGCGCCTTCAAGACCATGCGCGATGCCGGCGTCGAGCTGATCGTGCTGCCGCCGGAGGATGTGCAGAAGATGCGCGATCTGACCAAGGAGCTGGTGCCGCGGCTCGCCGGCGACGACGCCTACACCCGCCGGGCGTTGCAGATCATCAATGACACCCGCGCCCTGCTCGACCAGTGGCCGAAGAACTTCCTGTGATGTTGCTGCCGCCGGCGGGAGGCGTCTCCCGCCGGCGGGCCGTTCCACGCGTCAGTGAGGCACCATGCGGGCGATCGCGGCTTCGGTCCGCCTGATCGATCAGCTCAACCGTACGGTCGGGCGGATCGTCGCCATGATGATCCTCGCGCTGACGCTGCTGATCGTCGCCGAGGTGGTGCTGCGCTACGGCTTCACCGCGCCGACCGTCTGGGGCACCGAGCTCACCACCTTCCTGTTCGCGACCTATGTGCTGCTCGGCGGCGGGTTCGCGCTGCTGAACGGCGACCATGTGCGGATGGACGTGCTGTACGGGCGTCTGCCGCCGCGCGGGCGCGCCGCGCTCGACGTGCTGACCGCGCCCTTCGCCCTGCTCTATTGCTCGATCCTGCTGATCGAGGGTGGCGCGATGGTCGCCGAGGCGATCGCGACCGGGCGACGCCACTCCACCGACTGGGCGCCGCTGCTCTGGCCGTGGCTGCTGGCGCTGCCGGTCGGCGCTGCATTGCTCGGACTTCAGGCGCTCGCGCATCTCGTGCGTGACGCCGTGCGCGCCGCGACCGGGCGGGACCTCGCCTGATGGGGATCGAGTTCGAAACCGTCCTGCTGTTCGGTCTGTTCATCGTGCTGATGGCGGCGGGGCTGCCGCTGGTGTTCGCGCTCGGCGCGGCTGCGGTGATCGGCACCTACTTCCTGTGGGGCCCGGCCGCGCTGCATCTGGCTGCGATCCGGGCCTACAGCGCGGCAAACAGCTTCGTGCTGTTGGCGATCCCGCTGTTCATCTTCATGGGCTGCATGCTCGAACGCTCGGGGATCGCGCAGGGCCTTTACGAACTGATGCACAAATGGCTCGGCGGTGTGCGCGGCGGACTCGCGGTCGGCACCGTGATCGTCTGCGCCATCTTCGCCGCGATGGTCGGCGTGTCGGGTGCCGCGACCGTCACCATGGCGCTGGTCGCGATGCCGCCGATGCTGCGCTACGGCTACAGCAAGTACCTCACCGTCGGCACGATCGCGGCGGGTGGCGCGCTCGGCGTGCTGATACCGCCCTCGGTGCTGTTCATCGTGCTTGGGCTCTACACCAACACCTCGGTCGGGCGGCTGTTCATGGGCGGCATGCCGGCGGGGCTGCTGCTGGTGAGCCTGTTCGTCCTCTATGCGCTGGTCATCTGCCGCGTGAAGCCCGAACTCGGCCCCGCGGTGCCGCCGCAGGAGCGGGCGGGCTGGAGCGAGAAGATCGTCGCGCTGAAGGCGGTCGCGCTGCCTCTGCTGCTGGTGGGGCTGGTGCTCGGCAGCCTGCTCGGCGGGCTTGCGACACCGTCCGAGGCCGCCGGTGTCGGCGCGCTCGGTGCCCTGCTCTGTGCCTGGGCGGCGGGCGGGCTCGACCGGGCCTCGGTGATGGACGCGGCCGAGCGCACGCTCAGGCTCTCGGCGATGGTGATGTGGATCGTGTTCGCCGCGAGCATGTTCACCGCACTCTACACCGCGATCGGTGCCGAACAGCTCGTGCGCGACGCACTCTCGGCGATGCCGGGCGGGCGGTGGGGGATCATCGTCGGCATGCAGCTCGTCTGGCTGGTGATGGGCTGCTTCCTCGACCCCTTGGGGATCATGATCATCACCGCGCCGCTGTTCTTCCCGATCGCCACCCGGCTTGGATTCGATCCGGTCTGGTTCGGCGTCCTGTTCGTGGTGAACATGGAGATGGCGTTCCTGACCCCACCGTTCGGCTTCAACCTGTTCTACATGCGCAGCGTCGTGCCGAAGGACATCACCATGGGCGACATCTATCTCTCCGTGCTGCCGTTCATCGCGCTTCAGGCGCTGGGGCTCGTCATCATGATGATCTTCCCCGAGATCATCCTGTTCCTGCCGCGCCTGGTGCTGGGCTGAGGCGATGGTGCGCTTTGCCGACAAACGCGCCTTGGTGACCGGCGGAGCTTCCGGGATCGGCTTGGCGACTGCGCGCCTGCTCGCCGCCGAGCGCGCGCGCCTCGCGCTGCTCGACATCGACGCCGCGCGCCTCGACGAGGCCGCCGCCGAACTCCGCGGCGGCGGCGCGGAGGTGGTCACGATCGTGGCCTCGGTCGCCGAGCCGGCGGAGGTGCGCGACGCCTTCGCCGAGCTGGACGCGCGCTGGGGCGGGCTGGACATCCTGGTCAACAACGCCGGCGTGATCGGCAAGCGCGCCGCCCTCGACCTCACGGACGAGGCGTGGTCGCGCGTGATGCGCATCAACCTCGACGGCGTGTTCTTCTGCGCGCGTGAGGCGGGACGGCGCATGGTCACGCAAGGCGCCGGCGCAATCGTCAATCTGGGCTCGATCTACTCGCTGGTCGCCGCCCCCGAGCGGCTCGCCTATTGCGCCTCGAAGGCGGCGGTCGCGGCGATGACCAAGGTGCTGGCGATCGAGTGGGCTGAGCACGGCGTGCGCGTGAACGCCGTTGCCCCTGGGTATGTCGAGACCGCCCTCATTGGCGCGGCCGTGCGCGCGGGCGAGCTCGACACCGCGCCCCTGGCACGCCGCACGCCGGTCGGGCGGCTCGCCCGGCCCGACGAGATCGCGCGCGCGATCCTGTTCCTGCTCGACCCGGCCAATGAGTACGTCACCGGCCACGTGCTGGCGGTGGACGGCGGCTGGACCGCCTACGGCTACGTGTGAGGCACGCATGATCGACTTCACGGGCAGGACGATCGTCGTCACGGGAGCGGCGAATGGCATCGGTCGCGCGACGGCGCTCCTGCTGCACCGGCTCGGTGCGCGGCTGGTGTGCGCCGATCTTGACGCGGCCGGCGCAGCGGTCACGCCGGACGTGCACGCCGTGCGGGCCGACGTCGCCGCGGATGGCGGCGAGCGCATCGCCGCTGCCTGCCGCGAGGCGGGCCTCGCGCCCGACGGGCTGGTCAACGCCGCCGGCATCCACTTCCCCGGCGCGCTCACCGAACTCACCGACGAGGCATGGCGGCGCATGATGGCCGTGAACCTCGACGGTACGTTCAAGGTCTGCCGCGCGATCGTGCCGCTGATGGCGGAGGGCGGCTCGATCGTGAACATCGCCTCGCTCGCCGCGCATCGCGGTTCGCGCAACTACTCCCACTATGCCGCGACCAAGGGCGCGGTGATCAGCTTCAGCCGCAGCCTCGCCGCCGAGCTCGGACCGAAGCTGCGCGTCAACACCGTCTCACCCGGCGTGATCCTGACGACGATGGTGGAGAAGTTCCTGCCCGAGCGCGGTCCGGACTTCCTGAAGATGACGCCGCTCGGCCGCTTCGGCGAGCCCGAGGAGGTCGCCTCGGTGATCGCCTTCCTGCTCTCGCCGGCGGCGAGCTTCGTCAACGGCGAGGTCGTGCACATCAACGGCGGGCTCTACGTCGACTGAGGCCGGCTACAGCCCGCGCTCGCGCTTGATCCGCGTCCAGGCGTTGTTGATCTGCGCCACCCGCTTGGTGGCGTGGTCGATGAAGCGCGGCGGCACGTTGCGCGACGCGAGCGTGTCGGGATGGTTCTCGCGCATCAGCTGCCGCCAGGCCGCGCGCACCTCCTCGTCCGAGGCGGTCCGCGCCACGCCCAGCACCTCGTAGGGGTCCGGCTCGTCCGGCTGCGGCCGCGCCGAGCCGCCGGTACGTGCCCGCTCCCGTTCGCGCTCGCTCAGCCCCAGCCGCTTCGCCACCTCGTCGATGAAGCGACGCTCGGCGGGGTTGATCGGCCCGTCGGCGAGCGCGATCTGGTGCAGGCTCGCGAGCACGTCCTCGAGCACGGTGCGGTTGTCCGCGAAGGCTTCCGCCAGCTTCTCGGCGAAGGGCTCGAATCCCTCGGCGGACTTGCGTGCGCCATCCCAGAGCTTGCCGACATCCTTCGCCGCCTCGGGCGGGAAACGGAACATCCGCTTGAACGCGTCGATCTCGGCCCGCTTCACCGGCCCGTCCACCTTGGCGAGCTTGGCGGCCAGGGCGACCACCGAGATCGAGAACACCGTCTCGCGGCTGCCCATCATCTGCGCGAGCTCGGCCATGCGCAGCGGATCGGGCCGGCCGAGCAGATCCGCCGGCCCGCCGCCCGGTCCGCCCTTCGCGTCGGCCGCGTGACCGAGTGCTGCGCCGAGCGCGGCACCGAGCGGTCCGCCCATGGCGAACCCAGCCACACCGCCCAGGATCTTGCCCCAGATGCTCAAGAACCGCCTGCCGTTCGCGTTCTGTCCCTGACCGACGCTACCACGCAGCCCCCTGGCCGGAAACGCACGGAGCCGGTATGGCCGGCAGGTGTCACCACTTCATGAAGGCGGCCGTGCCGTCTGCGCTATGCTGGCGGGCGGCTGGCCGGAGATGCGCCCAGGAGATGCGCCGATGACCGTGATGACGCCGATCGCCGCGGAGCGGCCCCGCGCCGAGACCGGGCTCGCCGCCCGGAGGCTCGCGCGTGCGGGTTTCGGCGGCAACACCGCCGGACTCGCGCCGGGCTATGTGCAGGGCAACCTCGCGATCCTGCCGCGCGACCTGGCGGGGGACTTCCTGCGCTTCTGCACGCTGAACCCGAAGCCCTGCCCGATCGTCGGCATCGCCGAGCCCGGCGATCCGCGCATCCCGGCACTGGGGGCCGATCTCGACATCCGCACCGACCTGCCGCGCTATCGGGTCTGGCGCGACGGGGTGCTGGTCGATGAGCCGGCCGACATCACCGCGCATTGGCGCGAGGATCTCGTCGCCTTCGTGATCGGCTGCTCGTTCAGCTTCGAGGAGGCGCTGCTCGGCGCCGGGGTGCCGCTCAAGCACATCGCGCGCGGCTGCAACGTGGGGATGTGGCGCACCGCCATCGCCTGCGCGCCGGCCGGTCCCTTCGCCGGTCCGATGGTCGTGTCGATGCGCCCGCTCCGCGCGGCGGACGCGATCCGGGCGATCCAGATCACCTCGCGCTTCCCGGCGGTGCACGGCGCGCCGGTGCATCTCGGCGATCCGCGCCTGATCGGCATCGACGACATCGCGCGCCCGCACTACGGCGACGCGGTGCCGGTCGAGCCGGAGGAACTGCCGGTGTTCTGGGCCTGCGGGGTAACGCCGCAGGCGGCGATCGTCGCCTCGCGGGTCCCGTTCGCGATCACCCACGCGCCCGGCGCGATGCTGGTGACCGATCTGCGGAACGCCGAGCTCGCGGCGCTCTGACCTCCGGGTTGCCGGCGCGGCGGCGCTGGCCGATCCTTGAGCGGCTCTCTCCCTCGGCGGTGTCCTCAGCATGACCTGGCAGTTCTGGATCGATCGCGGCGGCACGTTCACCGACATCGTCGCGCGCGCGCCTGACGGCGTGCTCTCGGCGCACAAGCTGCTGTCGGAGAACCCGGGGCGCTATCGCGACGCCGCCGTCGCGGGCATCCGCCAGGTGCTCGGTCTCGCCGCGGATGCGCCGATCCCGCCCGGCCTCGTCGAGGCGGTGAAGATGGGCACGACCGTCGCGACCAACGCGCTGCTCGAACGCAAGGGCGAGCGGACGCTGCTGCTGGTCAATCGTGGCTTCGCCGACGGGCTGCGCATCGGCTACCAGACCCGGCCGCGCCTGTTCGATCTCGCCATCACGCTGCCGGAGCTGCTCTACGAGCGCGTGGTCGAGATCCCCGGCCGTGTGCGGGTGGACGGCAGCGAAGTCGAGCCGCTCGACGAGGCGGCGGCGCGTGCCGCCCTCCAGGCCGCGCACGACGACGGCATCCGCGCGGTCGCGATCGTGCTGATGCACGCCTGGCGCTTCCCCGACCACGAGGCCCGGCTCGCCGCACTCGCGCGCGGGCTCGGCTTCCCGCAGGTGAGCGCGAGCCACGAGGTTGGCCCGCTGATCAAGTGGGTCGGCCGCGGCGACACCACGGTGGTGGACGCCTATCTCTCGCCGATCCTGCGCCGCTATGTGCAGCAGGTGGAGCAGGAACTCGGGCAGACCCCGCTCTACTTCATGCAGTCGAACGGCGGACTGGCGCGCGCGCACGCCTTCCAGGGCAAAGACGCGATCCTGTCGGGCCCCGCGGGCGGCATCGTCGGCGCGGCGCGCACCGCCGGCATGGCCGGGTTCGACCACATCATCGGCTTCGACATGGGCGGCACCTCGACGGATGTGGCGCTCTACGACGACGGCTTCGAGCGCGCCTACGAGACGCAGGTCGCGGGCGTGCGCATCCGCGCGCCGATGATGGCGATCAACACGGTGGCGGCCGGCGGCGGCTCGATCCTGCATTTCGACGGTGCGCGCTATCGCGTCGGGCCGGACAGCGCGGGTGCCAATCCCGGCCCCGCCTGCTACCGCCGCGGCGGGCCGCTCACCGTGACGGACGCGAATGTCTGCGTGGGCAAGATCCAGCCGCAGCACTTCCCGGCGATCTTCGGCCCATCGGGCGACAGGCCGCTCGATGCGGCGATCGTTGAGGACGGGTTCCTCGCGCTTGCCGCGCGGATCGCGCGCGACACGGCCACGCCGCTCAAGGATCCCCGCGAGGTCGCCGAGGGGTTCCTGAAGATCGCGGTCGCCAACATGGCGAACGCGATCAAGCAGGTGAGCATCCAGAAGGGCCGCGACCCCTCGCGCTTCGCGCTGCAGTGCTTCGGTGGCGCGGGCGGCCAGCATGCCTGCCTGGTCGCCGACGAGCTCGGCATGGAGACGGTGTTCATCCACCCCTTCGCTGGCGTGCTCTCGGCCTATGGCATGGGGCTCGCCGCGCAGTCGGCGATGCGCGAGGCCGCGGTCGAGACGCCGCTTGACGCCGCGGCGCTGCCGGCGCTGAAGGCGCGGCTGGAGGGCCTCGCCGACGAGGCGAAGGACGCGCTGGAGGCGCAGGGTGCGGCGCGCGAGACGATCGCGGTCGCCCGCGCGCTGCATCTCCGCTACGCCGGCACCGACACAGCGCTGGAAGTGCCGTTCGGCGAGCTTTCCGGCATCCTCGCCGCCTTCACCGAGGCGCACCGCGCGCGCTTCGGCTTCGCCACGCCCGAGCGCGCGCTGATCGTCGAGGCGGTCGCGGTCGAGGCGACCGCGCCGGGCGAGGAGGTGCGCGAGGCGCGGCTTGATGCACGCGCGGACGGTGCGCCCGAGCCGATCGACCAGGTCCCGATCTTCTCGGGCGGGCGGGCGCATGACACGCCGGTGTTCGACCGCGACGCGCTGTTCGCCGGCGACCGCCTGCTCGGCCCGGCGCTGATCCGCGAGGCGAACGCCACCACCGTGGTCGAGCCCGGCTGGGCGGCCGAGATCACCGCCTCGAACCACCTGATCCTGCGCCGCGCCGTGCCGCGCCCCGCCCGCGTGGCGATCGGCACCGAGGCGCGCGACGGCGGGGCCGATCCGGTCATGCTCGAACTGTTCAACAACCTGTTCATGTCGATCGCCGAGCAGACCGGCGCCGTGCTGCAGAACACCGCCCAGTCGGTGAACATCAAGGAACGGCTCGACTTCTCCTGCGCGCTGTTCGACGCCGAGGGCGGGTTGATCGCCAATGCCCCGCACATCCCCGTGCATCTCGGCGCGATGGGCGAGTCCGTGCGCACGGTGATCCGCTCGCGCGGCGCGACGCTGAAGCCAGGCGACGTGGTGGCGCTGAACAACCCCTACAACGGCGGGACGCATCTGCCCGACATCACCGTCATCACGCCGGTGTTCGCCGAGGGCGGGGTCGCGCCGCAGCCCGGCGGTGCTGCGGAGCCATCGAGACCGCAGATCCTGTTCTTCGTCGGCAGCCGCGGCCACCACGCCGATGTCGGTGGGATCACCCCCGGCTCGATGCCGCCCTTGTCGCGCACGCTCGAGGAGGAGGGCGTGCTGGTCGATGATTTCCTCTTGGTGGATGGCGGACGGTTCCGCGAGGCCGAGTTCCGCGCCCTGCTGAGCGGCGCGCGCTATCCCGCGCGCAGCCCCGACGTGAACGTCGCCGATATCCGCGCCCAGGTGGCGGCGAACGAGAAGGGCGTGCAGGAGCTGCGCCGCATCGTGCGCCAGTTCGGCCTCGACACGGTGCAGCGCTACATGCGCCACGTGATGGACAATGCCGAGGAATCCGTCCGCCGCGTGATCGGCCGGCTGAAGGACGGACGCTTCGACTATCGCATGGACAACGGCGACCTGTTGCGCGTCGCCGTCGGTGTGAACCACGAGGCGCGCACCGCGACGATCGACTTCAGCGGCACCGCCAAGCAGCGTACCGACAACTTCAATGCGCCCCCGGCGGTGACGCGCGCAGCCGTGCTCTACTGTTTCCGCTGCCTGGTCGGCGAGGACATCCCGCTCAACGACGGCTGCCTGAAGCCGATCACCATCGTGATGCCCGAGGGATCGTTCCTGTCGCCGAAGCCGCCCGCCGCGGTGGTCGCCGGCAATGTCGAGGTCAGCCAGGCGGTGACGAATGCGCTGTTCGGCGCGCTCGGCGCGATCGCCTGCTCCCAGGCGACGATGAACAACTTCACCTTCGGCGACGGGCAGTTCCAGTACTACGAGACGATCTGCGGCGGCACCGGGGCCGGGCCGGGCTTCCACGGCACCTCGGCGGTGCAGACGCACATGACCAACACCCGCATGACGGACCCGGAGGTGTTCGAACTGCGCTACCCGGTGCAGCTCGAACAGTTCGCGATCCGCCGGGGCTCGGGCGGTGCGGGCCAGTGGCGCGGCGGCGACGGCGCGGTGCGGCGGGTGCGCTTCCTCGCGCCGATGACGGCGGTGATCCTGGCAAGCCGGCGGAACGTTCCGCCCTTCGGGCTTGCCGGCGGCGCCGATGGTGCGGCCGGACGGCAATGGGTCGAGCGCGCTGGCGGTGGGATCACCGAGCTCACCGGCACCGACCGCGCGGAGCTCGAGCCTGGCGACGTGTTCGTGATCGAGACGCCTGGCGGCGGGGGCTATGGCGCGCCGTCGTGATGCAATGCGCTTGTGGATAGGCGGCGCGTCTGGCAATCCCCGCGTGTGGGATTGATCCTCCGCTCCACCGCCTGGGTCCTCGCCTTCCTCGCCGCCGCGGCGGTGCTGGCGCTGTGGCTCGTGCCGCGGCATCTCGACTGGACCGAATACCGCGCCGAGGTTGAGCGCCTCGGCGAGGCCCGACTCGGCCGCGAGGTGCGTATCGACGGCGCCTTCGCGCTGGAGATGCTGCCGCAGCCGCGGCTGACGGCGCGCGGCGTCTCGATCGGCGATGCGGGCGACGGGTTCAGCGGCTCGGCGCAGGAGATCAGGCTGGGCCTCGCGCTCGCGCCGCTGCTGAGCGGGCGCATGGTCGTCACTGACCTGACGCTCGTTTCGCCGCGGCTGACCCTGGCCGGGCTGCCGGCGCCGCTCTGGGAGGTGGCAGGCCGGCCGACGCCGCTCTTCGCCCGTGCCGAGGTCCGGCTTGAGAACGGCGAGGTTGCCTTCGGCGCGCTGCGGCTCGCCGGCGTGAATGCGCGTCTGACCTCGGCCGCCGCGGGTGGTCCCTACACCGCCGAGGGTCGGTTCGAGTTCGCCTCCCGCCCGGTCGATTTCTCGATCGGCCTCGGCCAGCCGGGCTTCGACGGCGCGGCGACGCTGGAGGCGACGCTGGCGACGCGCGGCGCGCGCCTTGCCGCCGCCGGCATCGCCTGGCATGGCGGCTTCGCGTTCTCCGGAACCGTCCGCGCCGAGGGCACCGATCTCTCCGCGCTGCTGCCGGGGCCGGCCCTGCCCTTCCACGCCGAGGCGCGCCTCTCCGCCGAGGGCGGGGCGGCGACCGCGGATCAGCTCGACCTCCGCATCGGCGAGTCGCGCCTGACCGGGGCGGCCTCGCTCCGGCTCGACACCGCCCCGCGCGTGGACGTGGCCCTCGCCGCCGTGCGGCTCGATCTCGATCCCTGGGTGCGCCCGGCGCGCGGACTGATCGCGGCGCCGCCGCTGCCGATCGGGCTCGACCTGTCGGTCGAGGCGGCGAGCCTGTTCGGCGGCACGCTGCGCGCGCTGCGCGTCGCCGCCGTGGTGGCGGACGGGCAGATCGCCGTCAACGAGGCGACGGCGCTGCTGCCGGGCGGCGCCGAGCTTGCCGTCGGCGGCAGCGTTTCGAGCAACGAGAAGGGGCCCCGCTTCGACGGCCTGGTGGAACTCGACGCGCCGGACCTGCGCGAGCTGCTGGCCTGGCTCGACACCGTGCCCGGCTGGGCCGGCCCGGAGGTGCTGCGCGCGCTCAGCGTCTCGGGCAGTGTGGTTGCGGAGCCGGGTCGTTTGCAGGTCGACGTGGCCGACGGCACGACGCTCGACGGCGTCGGCCTCGCCGGCATGCTGGCGCTCAGCACCGATGGCGCGCGGCCCGCACTCGCCGCCGAGCTCCGGCTCGACCGCCTGGATCCGGCGCCTTGGCTAGCCGGGCGGTTGCCGGCACCCGACAGCCCCGCGCTCGCCGCACTCGATCTCGCGCTTCGTCTGGAAATCGGCCTCGTGCCGATGGGCAACCTGACCGCGCGCGAGGTGGCGGTGGATGGCGCGCTTGAAGCCGGCCGGGCGACGATCCGGCGGCTCGCGGTCGCCGATATCGCCGGCGGCCGGCTCGCCGCCTCGGGTACGGGCAGCCTCGGCGCGCAGCCGCGGCTGACCGCGCTCGACCTGTCCTTTGCCGGGACGGATGTCTCGGGACTGGTGCCGATCGTGCCCTGGCAGGTGGTGGCCGCGGCACGGCCGATGTGGCTCGGCGGCTATACCCTGCGCGCGAACGCCAGGGCCGAGGGCGAGGCGCTCGCCGTCACCGCGGTGGTCGAGGCGATGGATGCGCGGATCGAGGCGACCGGCACGGCCGATGCCGATCTCGGCCGGGTGAGCGGCCGCGTCGCGCTGCGTCATCCCGGCGCACCGCGGCTGTTGCAGGCGCTCGGCCTCGCCGACCCAACGGCGTGGCTCGGCGAGGGATCGTTGACGCTGGTCGCCGAGGCGAGCGCGCAGCGCACCGAGCGCGGCCGGCGCGTCGCGTTGCGGGCGAGCGAGCTCGGCATGGGCGCGCTGCGCGCCCAGCTCTCGGGCGAGGTCGCGATCGACGCCGACGCGCGGCGCGCGGCCCTGACGGTCGAGGCCGAGACGCTGCCCTTTCCCGGCCTCGATCCGCGCGATCCGTCGCTGCTGCCGGAGGCGATCCTGCCCGGCTGGACCGCCGCGGTGGTGCTGCGCGCCGGCACGCTCCAGCTCGGCGGCGAGCCGGTGCTCTCGCGCGTCGATGCGGCGGTGGAACTGGCCGACGGTGTCGTCTCGCTCAGCCGGTTCTCGGCCGGGCTCGGCGGCGGCACGATCCAGGGGACGCTCCGGCTCGATCCAGCCGACGGCGTGTTTGTCGCCGAGACGACGATCGCCGATGCTGTCCTCGCCGGGCCGCTGTTCGGGCTGGCCTACGATCTCGGCGGCGGGCAGATCAGCGCCGAGGCGCGGCTCCAGGCGATCGGGCGCAGCCCGCTCAGCATGCTCGCGACACTGGCCGGCGAGGGGCGCGTGACGGCGAGCGAGGGCGTGCTCGTTGGGTTCGACCTCAGCCAGGTGGCGGAGGCGTTGCAGGCGCCGGTGCCCGTCGCCGACGGGCTTGCCGCGCTGCGCTCTGCCCTGACGGAGGGGGCCACCGGCTTCGACCGGCTGGAGGCGCGGTTCACGGTCAATGACGGCGTCGTCTCACTCGGCCAGTCGCAGCTGGCGGCGGGGTCCGGCACGGCGCAGATCCTGGGCGAGATCGACCTGCGCGGCGGAGCGCTCGATCTCGGCATCACGCTCGCCCCACTCGGCGCCGAGCCGCTGCCGCGGATCGGCCTGCGCGCCACCGGCGCGTGGCAGGCGCCGCTGCGCATCGCCGAGACCGCGGGGGCCGCGCGCTTCCTCGCCGAGCGGGCGGCTCAGCCGCGGCGCTGAGCCTCGGCGAGCGCGAACACCCGCAGCGCCGAGGCGAGCGGGATCGCCGGATCCGCCCGCCCCGCGTCGATCTCGGCGACGAGGGCGGCGAGCGCCATGCCGCGTCGTTTTGCTGCCGCGTCGAGTTGCGCCCAGAACAGGGGCTCCAGCGCGACCGAGGTGCGGTGCCCGGCCAGGCTGACCGAGCGCTTCTCGAGATGCCGCGCGGTCATCCGCTGGCCGGAGGCGTGGTGCCGGGGCGCGTCATCTCCTCCGGGCGCACCAGCGCATCGAATTCCTCGCCCGTGAGGTGGCCGAGTGCGATGGCCGCCTCGCGCAGCGTGACGTTCTCGGCGAGCGCCTTCTTGCCGATCGCGACCGCGCGGTCGTAGCCGAGGCGGGGGGTGAGCGCGGTGACGAGCATCAGCGAGTTGGCGACGTGGCGCGCGATCTGCGGCTCGTTGGGCTGAAGCTTCTCGACCATGTTGTGCGCGAAGCCCTGGGCCGCGTCGGCGAGCAGTCCGGCCGATTGCAGTACGCAGTGGATGATCACCGGCTTGAACACGTTGAGCTGAAGATGGCCGTGGCTGGCCGCGACCGTCACGGTCGTGTGGTTGCCGATCGCGAGCGCGCAGACCTGCGTCAGCGCCTCGGCCTGGGTCGGGTTGGTCTTGCCCGGCATGATCGAGGAGGAGAGCCCGTCGGCCGGCACGATCAGCTCGGCGAGTCCCGCCCGCGGCCCCGAGCCGAGCAGGCGGATGTCGTTGCCGATCTTCATCAGCGTCACGGCAAGGCCGGAGAGCGCCGCGGAGAGCGCGACGAGCGCGTCGTGCGCCGCCATCGCCTCGAACTTCAGCGCCGCCGGCGTGTAGGCGCGGCCGGTGAGCGCGGAGAGGCGCTCGCAGAACACGCGGTCGAACGCGGGGTGGCGGTTCAGCCCGGTGCCGATCGCGGTGCCGCCCTGCGGCAGCATGGCGAGATCGGCGCGCGTGGCGCGCACCCGCGCGATCGCGTGGGCGAGCTGGACGGCGAAGGTGGCGAATTCCTGGCCGAGCGTCATCGGCACCGCGTCCATCATGTGGGTGCGGCCGAGCTTGACGATGCTCTCCCAGGCCTCGGCGCGTGCAGACAAGGCGACGCGCAGCGCATCGAGCGCGGGCAGCAGCCGATGCTCGACCGCCTCGATCGCGGCGATGTGCATCACGGTGGGGAAGGAGTCGTTCGAGGACTGGCCGCGGTTGACGTGATCGTTCGGGTGCACCGGATCGCGCGATCCGAGGGGGCGGCCGAGCAGCTCAGCGGCGCGGTTCGCGATCACCTCGTTCGCGTTCATGTTGGTCTGGGTGCCCGAGCCGGTCTGCCACACGGGCAGCGGGAAGTGCGCGTCGAGCCGGTTCGCGGCGATCTCGCCCGCGGCGGCGATGATCGGCTCGGCGATCGCGCCCGGCAGCTCGCCGAGTTCGAGATTCGCCTCGGCCGCCGCCTGCTTCTGCAAGCCGACGGCGCGGATCAGCACGGGCGGGAACCGTTCGGCGCCGATCCTGAACAGCCGCCGGGCGCGCTCGGTCTGCGGCCCCCAGAGCTTGTCTTCCGGGATCTCGATGGTGCCGAGGCTGTCGGTCTCGGTGCGGGTGCGTTCGGTCATGCGGCGGTCTCCGGAGCGAGGCGGGTCGCGGCCCAGCGCGCGGCCTCGGCGACGACGGGATCGGGGTCGCCGGTCAGCGCCTGCGCGGTGCGACGCAGGGATGGATCGGCGCTGTTGCCGATGGCGATCAGCACGTTGCGCACGAACCGGCTGCGCCCGCTGCGCTTGATCGGACTGCCGGAGAAGAGGGCACGGAAGTCCGCATCGTCGAGCCGGGCGAGCTCGGCGAGACGCGGCGCGTTGAGATCGTCGCGCGCGTGCAGCTTCGCCTCGCGCGCGGCCGTGGCGAAACGGTTCCAGGGGCAGACCGCGAGGCAGTCGTCGCAGCCATAGATGCGGTTGCCGATCGCCGGCCGCAGCGCCTGGGGGATCGGCCCGTCATGCTCGATCGTCAGGTAGGAGATGCAGCGCGTCGCATCGAGCTGATAGGGCGCGGGAAACGCGTCGGTCGGGCAGATGTCGAGGCAGCGCCGGCAGGAGCCGCAGCGATCGCGGTGCGGCGGGTCGGGCGCGAGGTCGAGCGTGGTGTAGATCTCGCCGAGGAACAGCCAGGAGCCGTGCCGGCGCGAGACCAGGTTCGTGTGCTTGCCCTGCCAGCCGATCCCGGCCTGGGCGGCGAGCGGCTTCTCCATCACCGGGGCGGTGTCGACGAAAACCTTGAGCCCGCCGCCGAAGCGGGCGTGCAGGAACTGGCCGAGCCGCTTGAGACGTCCCTTCACCACGTCGTGGTAGTCGCGCCCGCGCGCATAGACGCTGATCGTGCCCACCTCGCCGCGCGCGAGCGTCGCCATCGGGTCGCGGTCGGGGCCGTAGGACATGCCGAGTGCGATCACGCTCACCGCTTCGGGCCAGAGCGCCTGGGGATGGGCGCGCTCAGCCGCGCGCGCGGCCAGCCAGCGCATCGTGCCGTGGCGACCGGCGGCGAGGAAGGCGTCGAGCCGCGTGCGCGCCTCGGGCGGCAGGGTGGCGCGGGTGAAGCCGACCGCATCGAAGCCGAGCCGTTCCGCCTCGGCCCTGATCACCGTCCTCGGATCAACCGCGGCCACGATAGGGAGCGACGTCCTGCGGCGGGATCCACACGTCCTCGGGTGGCGCGCCGGTCTGCCAGAACACGTCGATCGGCATGCCGCCGCGCGGGTACCAGTAGCCGCCGATGCGCAGCCACCTGGGTGCGAGCAGCTCGACCACCCGGCGCGCGACCATCAGCGTGCAGGCCTCGTGGAAGGCGCCGTGGTTGCGGAAGCTCGCGAGGAAGAGCTTCAGCGACTTGCTCTCGACGATCCAGCCGTCAGGGATGTAGTCGAGCACCAGATGCGCGAAGTCGGGCTGACCGGTGAGCGGGCAGAGCGAGGTGAACTCCGGGCAGACGAAGCGCACGACATAGGCGAGGCCGGGCTCGGGGTTGGGCACGCGCTCGATCACCGCCTCCGCCGGCGAGGCGGGGATGCCGCTCGGCCGGCCGAGCTGGGTCAGGCTGTCGTAGCCCGTCATGCCTCGTCTCCCTGCGCCCACTGGGCGGCGAGCATGGCCGCATGCGCCGCGAAGCGGCCCTCCAGGATGGCGGCGCGGATGCCGCGCATCAGGTCCTGATAATACGCCACGTTGTGCCAGGTCAGCAGCATCGGCCCGAGCATCTCCCCGGACTTGATCAGGTGGTGGAGATAGGCCCGCGCATGCCGCGCGCAGGCGGGACAGGCGCAGTCCGGGTCCAGCGGGCGAGGATCGTCGGCGAAGCGGGCGTTGCGCATGTTCAGCACCCCGCGCGAGGTGTAGGCGCGGCCGGTTCGGCCCGAGCGGGTCGGGATCACGCAGTCGAACATGTCGATGCCGCGCGCCACCGCGCCGACGATGTCGGAAGGCGTGCCGACCCCCATCAGGTAGCGCGGCCGATCGGCGGGCAGCAGCTTCACGGTGACGTCCAGCATCGCGAACATCGTCTCCTGGCCCTCGCCGACCGCGAGCCCGCCGACGGCGTAGCCCTCGAAGCCGATCGCGGTCAGCGCCGCGACACTCTCGGCGCGCAGTGCGGGATAGACGCTGCCCTGGACGATGCCGAACAGGCCGTGGCCGTCGCGCGGGACGAAGGCCGCGCGGCAGCGTGCCGCCCAGCGCATCGAGAGCCGCATCGACGACGCAGCCTCGGCCTCGGTCGCGGGGAAGGGGGTGCACTCGTCCAGCACCATGGTCACATCCGCGCCGAGCGCGTGCTGGATCGCGACCGCGCGCTCGGGCGTGAGCCGATGCTCGGAGCCGTCGAGATGGCTGCGGAAGGTCACGCCGGTCTCGTCGAGCGTGCGCAGCTGCGACAATGACATCACCTGGAACCCGCCGCTGTCGGTCAGGATCGCGCCGTGCCAGTCCATGAAGCGGTGCAGCCCGCCGAGGGCTGCGATGCGCTCGGCACCCGGGCGCAGCATCAGGTGGTAGGTGTTGCCGAGTACCATGCGGGCACCGGTGGCCCGGACGGCCTCCGCCGTCATCGCCTTCACCGTGCCGGCGGTGCCGACCGGCATGAACACGGGGGTGGGCACGTCGCCATGCGCCGTGTGCAGCACGCCGGCGCGCGCGCTGCCGTCGGTCGCGCTCAGCGTGTGGTGCAGCGTCATGCCGCGCGTTCCAGCAGCGTCGCATCGCCGTAGGAGGCGAAGCGGTAGCCGCCGGCGAGCGCGTGCGCGTAAGCCCCCATGATGCGCTCGCGGCCGGCGAAGGCCGCGACCAGCACCATCAGCGAGGTACGCGGCAGGTGGAAGTTGGTCAGCAGCAGGTCGGCCACGCGGAACGCGAAGCCGGGGGTGATGTAGAGATCGGTCTCGCCCGACCAGGGCTGCACGCTGCCGGTCGCGCGCGCTGCCGTCTCGATCGTGCGGAGCGACGTGGTGCCGACCGCGACGATGCGCCCGCCCGCGCGCTTCGCCGCCCCGATCGCCTCGGCCGTTTCCGCCGGCAGCGTGGCGCGCTCGGCATGCAGACGGTGCGCGCGCACGTCCTCGACGCGGATCGGCAGGAAGGTGCCAGCGCCGACATGCAGCGTGACCTGGGCGAGCCGGATGCCGCGCGCGGCGAACGCCTCGATGAGCCGCGACGTCAGGTGCAGCCCGGCGGTCGGCGCGGCGACTGCGCCGGGGTGGCGCGCGAAGGTGGTCTGGTAGTCCTCGGCGTCCGCTGCGGTGGGGCCCTGCGCGCGGTCGATATAGGGCGGCAGCGCCAGCCGGGCCGCCGCGGTCGGGTCGCCCGCGAAGCGCAGCCGCACGGTGCCGCCGTCCCGTGCGATCACCTCGGCGGTCGCGGCGCCGAAGTCGATCACGGCGCCGGGCTTCAGCCGTCGCGCGTTCCGCGCGAGCGCCTCCCAGGTGCCGTCCGGCAGCGGGTGATCGAGCGTGACGCCCACGCGCGCGGCGCCGGCGGTGCCTTCCAACTGCGCCGGAATCACGCGCGTGTCGTTCACCACCAGCAGATCGCCCGGACGCAGCAGCTCCGGCAGATCGGCGATGCGCCGATCCTCCAGCCGGTCGCGGCCGACCACCAGCAGCCGCGCGGCGTCGCGGGGCCGTGCCGGTTCCTGCGCGATCCGTTCCGGCGGCAGCGCGTAGTCGTAGTCGGCGAGCGAGAACACGTTACCCGTAGGTCGCGATCTCGATCAGGTTGCCATCGGGGTCGCGGCAATAGACCGAGGTGATCGGCCCGAGCGCGCCGTCCTTGGCGACCGGACCGAGCTCGACCTTCACGCCAAGCCCGTGCAGGTGGCCGATCACCTCGTCGGCGGTGACGGTGACGATGAAGCAGAGATCCTGGGTGCCCGGCGCGGCGGCAACACCGCTCCACCACTCCTGCTGGGTCGCCTCCACCGGGCGGAGATTGATCTTCTGCCCGCCGAAGGCGAGTGCCGTGCGCAGAGACGGTCCGAAGGTGATCCGTTCCATGCCCAGCACCTTCTGGTACCAGGCGGCGGCGATCTCGACGTCCTTGACCGTGATCACCAGGTGGTCCAGGCGGTCAACGGCGAAGCGCATCAGGCGGCCTTCGGCAGCTTGGCGGTGACCTCGATCTCGATCCGCATGGCGTCGGTGGCGAGCCCGGCATGGATCAGGGTCGAGGTCGGGCGCGCCTTGCCGAGATACTTCTTGATGACCGGCCAGCACGGCTCCCAGTCCTCGCGCTTCGGCACGATGAAGAAGGCGCGCACGACGTCGTCGAGCGAGGCGCCGGCTTGGGCCAGCGCCGCGGCGATGTTCTTGAAGCACTGCTCGGCCTGGGCGGCCACGTCGTCCTCGATGGTCATCGTCGCGTAGTCGTAGCCGGTGGTGCCGGACATCCAGACATAGTCGCCGTCCACCACGGCGCGGGAGTAGCCGATCTGCTCCTCGAACAGGGAGCCGGAGGTGATGTGCTTGCGCATGATGAAGTTCCTGGGGTGGGTGCGGGAGGGGCTGGGGCCCCAGCGCGGCGGGTCGCGCTGGGATCCCGTTTGCGGCCCGTCCCGGACGTTTCTTGCCCTACTCAAGCCCGTCGTAGAAGTCGTTGCCCTTGTCGTCGATGACGATGAAGGCGGGGAAGTTCTCGACCTCGATGCGCCAGACGGCTTCCATGCCGAGCTCGGGGTACTCCAGCACCTCGACCTTGCGGATGCAGTCCTTGGCCAGCCGCGCGGCCGGCCCGCCGATCGAGGCGAGGTAGAACCCGCCGTATTTCCGGCACGACTCGCGCACCGCGCGCGAGCGGTTGCCCTTGGCGAGCATGACGAACGAGCCGCCGGCGGCCTGGAACTGCTCGACATAGCTGTCCATCCGTCCCGCCGTGGTGGGGCCGAAGGAGCCGGTGGCGTAGCCCTGCGGCGTCTTCGCCGGGCCGGCGTAATAGACTGGATGGTTGCGCAGGTACTCGGGCATCGCCTCGCCGCGGTCGAGCCGCTCCTTGATCTTGGCGTGCGCGATGTCGCGGCCGACCACCATCGGCCCGCTCAGCATGACGCGCGTGCGCACGGGATACTTCGAGAGCGTCGCGCGGATCTCGGCCATCGGCCGGGTGAGGTCGATCGCCACCGTCTCACCGCCGAGATGCTCGTCGGTCGTTTCGGGCAGGTACTTCGCCGGATCGGTCTCGAGCTGTTCGAGGAACACGCCCTCCGGCGTCACCTTCGCCAGGATCTGCCGGTCGGCCGAGCAGGACACGCCGATGCCGACGGGCAGCGAGGCGCCGTGCCGCGGCAGGCGGATCACGCGCACGTCGTGGCAGAAATACTTGCCGCCGAACTGCGCGCCGATGCCCAGGCGGCGGCTGATCTCCAGCACCTGCAGCTCGGCGTCGAGGTCGCGGAAGGCGTGGCCGGCCGCGCTTCCTTGCGTCGGCAGCGCGTCGAGCCAGCGCGTCGAGGCGAGCTTCACGGTCTTCAGCGTCGCCTCGGCCGAGGTGCCGCCGATCACGATCGCCAGGTGATAGGGCGGGCAGGCCGAGGTGCCGAGCGTCTTCATCTTGGTTTCGATGAACTGGTACAGCCGCTCGGGGTTCAGGATCGCGCGGGTCTCCTGGAACAGGAAGGTCTTGTTCGCGCTGCCGCCGCCCTTGGCGACGAACATCAGGTGGAACTCGTCGGCGTGGTCGTCGCCGGGGGCGGCCATGATGTCGAACTGCACCGGCAGGTTGTTGCCGGTGTTCACCTCGTCGAACATCGAGAGCGGCGCCATCTGCGAGTAGCGCAGATTGGTCTCGGTGAAGGTGCGGAACACGCCGCGGGCGAGCGCCTCCTCCTCGTTGCCCTCCACCCAGACGCGCTGGCCCTTCTTGCCGAACACGATCGCCGTGCCGGTGTCCTGGCACATCGGCAGGATGCCGCCCGCGGCGATGTTGGCGTTCTTCAGGAACTCGAGCGCGACGTAGCGGTCGTTCTCCGATGCCTCCGGGTCGTCGAGGATGGCGCGGAGCTGGCGCAGATGGCCCGGGCGCAGCAGGTGCGAGGTGTCGTGGAAGGCCTGGACGGCAAGCTCGGTCAGCGCCTCGGGCGCGACGGTCAGCACGCGCCGTCCCGCCGCCTCGATCGTGGCGACACCGCCGACCTCCAGCCGCTTCCAGGGCGTCTCGGCGGGCCCGAGCGGGAACATCGGGCTGTAGAGGAACTCGCCGGTGCGGGCAGGGCGGTTCAGGGGCGCGTTCATCGGCGGCCTCCTTCCTGAAATCTCTCGGGCGGCGGGCTTATGGCACGGGCCGGCCGGCCGGGCCAGCGCCCGGGGTCAGCCGCGCGGCGGGCGCTTGCGGAAGGCGTCGAGGCTGACGACCTGAGGGGTTTCGGCCGACGCCGCGGGCTCGGGCTCGTCCGGCGCCGTCTCCGGTGCCGCCTCGGCGCGCTCCGGCGCTGGTTCGCTGTCCTTCGACTCGAAGCGCAGCCCGAACCGCACCGACGGGTCGGCGAACTGCGTGACCGCCAGCCACGGCACGCTCAGATGCGCCGGCACGCCGCCGAAGAACAGCGTCACCGCGAAGCCCTCGGCGTCCGCCTCCAGCCCCTCGAACTGGTGTTGCAGCACGACCGTCATCTCGTGCGGGTACTGCGCCTTGAGCCGCGCCGGCATGCGCACGCCGGCATGGTCGGTGCGGAAGGTGACGTAGAAATGGTGCTCGCCCGGCAGGCCCTCGCGCGCGATCCGGTCGAGCGCCAGCCGCATCACGTTGCGCAGGCTTTCCTGGATCCAGGCCTCGTAGGGCAGCAGGCTGTCCTTAAGCCCTGGCTCGTCCCCTGCCATCACGTTTCCCGTTCGTCCCCGTCCCGCGTCGAGCGTTGGCGTCGCGACCGTACCACCAGGCGGCGGACGGTGAAGTGGGGGGCTTCTGTTGCCCGGTGCCCCCCGAACCGCGCTTGCCTAGACTACGTCAGGCAGCGAGCGCCATACGGCTGTTGTCGTTGGCACTTATGATCGGCCCGATAACGGCGGAACCATGCCGGGCGAAAGGCGGGCCTTTACCACGCGCGTCGAGCCTGTTTCGCCCCCATGCCCCGCCAGCCGCAGCGGGGGAGTGGTGGAGGCGCCGGGCACTGCCCCCGGGTCCGCAACGCTTATTCCACGCGCCGTTTATCGCCATAGCCGGGTTGCCCCGGCACGGGGGAATATAGGAAACGCACCCTCGATGCGGAAGCCTCGCGACTCGGCGGGGCGGGAGAATGACCGACCGATGCAGCTGACCGAGGCGCAAGAGGCGGAGATCGCGCAGGCCCGGGCGGAGGCGCAGCCGACACTGCGGCCGACGGTGGCGGCCATGGAGGAGCGGCTGCACCGGCCGATTCCCGTGCTCGACCACGGCTTCGTCCGGGTCGTCGACTACATGGGCGACGATGCCGCCGTCGTGCAGGCGGCGCGGGTCTCCTATGGCCGCGGCACGCGGCGGGTGCAGGACGATGCCGGGCTGATCCGCTACCTGATGCGGCACTGGCACTCCACGCCGTTCGAGATGGCCGAGATCAAGCTGCACGTGAAGCTGCCGATCTTCGTCGCCCGGCAGTGGATCCGCCACCGCACCGCCAACGTGAACGAGTATTCGGCGCGCTACTCGGTGCTCGACCGCGAGTTCTACATCCCCGCCCCGGAGCAGCTCGCGGCGCAGAGTGCCGCCAACCGCCAGGGCCGCGGCGAGGTGCTCGCGGGCGAGGAGGCCACCGAGGTGCTGCGGCTGCTGCGCGAGGACGCCCAGCGCAATTACGACCACTACGCCTGGATGCTGAACGAGGGCGAGGACGGCGAACCGGCCGATCCGTCGCGGTTGGGGCTCGCGCGCGAACTCGCCCGCATGAACCTGACGCTGAACCTCTACACCCAGTGGTACTGGAAGACCGATCTGCACAACTTCATGCATTTCCTGCGGCTGCGCGCGGATGCGCACGCGCAGTACGAGATCCGCGCCTATGCCGAGGCGCTGCTGGAGGTGCTGAAGGCCTGGGTGCCGATCACGCATCGCGCCTTCCTCGACTACCGGCTCGGCGCGGCGACGCTGTCGGCGCCGATGCTCGCCTGCGTGCGACGGATGCTGGCGGGCGAGGCGGTGACCGCGGAGACGAGCGGCCTGTCCAGGCGGGAGTGGCGGGAACTCGCCGAGGTGCTCGGCCCCGGGCCATGAAGGACGGCTACCGCAGCCGGGCGGCGATCGCGCGCAGCAACCGGCTCGCGGCCGCGGCGCTGGCGGCGAGCCGTTCGTGGCGTTCGCTCACCTTGAGCCCGGCCGCACGGGCATCGCGGAGCGCCGTGTCGATGGTGTCGATCACGGTGGTCAGCTCGGCCACCCGCATCCGGAGTTCCAGCCGTTCGATCGAGGCCGCCGGCGCATCGGGCGGTGGCCCGGTCGCAGGGGTGGAGCGATGAGCCGCGCCACGCGCGCCATCGGGCGCGCCTTCCCGGGCAGACGGCCCGCAGCCATCCTGCTGGTCGTCCATAACGCGTCTCCTCCCTCCGCGCCCGGGCACGGAGCCTCCAATCCGCGCATGATCGCTTCGCCTGCCGGCTTGACGCAAGTCAAGCTCGCGACGAACCGAGTGGCCTGCCCGGCTGAATCGTTGGTGCACGAATGACCGTCCTGGTGTTCGGCTCGATCAATCTCGACCTGATCTTTCCGCTGCCGCACCTGCCATCCGTCGGCGAGACCGTGCTCGGCACGGCGCTGCGCACGGAACCGGGCGGCAAGGGCGCGAACCAGGCGGTCGCGGCGGCGCGCGACGGCGCGCGCGTCGCCCTCGCCGGCGCGGTCGGGCGCGACGCCTTCGCCGAGCCCGCACTCGCGCTGCTGCGCGCGGCCGGCGTCGATCTCAGCCGCGTCGCGACGCTGGAGGGTTCAACCGGCTGTGCGGCGATCGGGGTCGATCGGGAGGGGCGCAACCAGATCATGGTTGCCCCCGGGGTGAACCTCGCCGCCTCCGCCGCGCAGGTCGAAGACGCAGCGCTCGGCCCCGGCACGGTGCTCGTCGTGCAGCGCGAGACCGATGCCGGCGAGACCGCGCAGGTGCTGCTGCGGGCGGCTGCACGCGGCACGCGTGCGATCGTGAATCTGGCGCCGTTCGGCGGGATCGCGCTCGATGCGCTCGCAACCGCCGCGGTGATCGTCGTCAATGCGGCCGAGGCCGCGGGCCTCGCGGCGGCACTCGGCTGCGCCGATGACCCGGCCGCCCTCGCCCGCCGCCTCGGCACGCCCGTGCTGCGCACGCTCGGCGAGCGCGGGGCCGAGCTCAGCGACGGCGCGGCGACGCATCGCCAGCCGGCCTTCCCGGTCCGCACGGTGGACACCACCGCGGCGGGCGATGCCTTCGTCGGCGTGCTGGCCGCTGGCCTTGACCGCGGGTTCGGGCTGGAGGCGGGGATGCGCCGGGCCGCGGCGGCCGCTGCCCTCGCCTGCACCCGTCCGGGCACGCAGGCGAGCCTGCCGGGCGCGGCCGAGACCGACGCCCTGCTCGCGGCGGGGTGAGATGTTCACGATCGCGACACGTTTGGGTGCGATGATCCGATGATGCAGCGAGTCGCCGACACCACCCTCCGGATGGCGCAGGCCAGCAGCGCGGCGGGTCTGCTCGCGGCCACGGCATGGCCGGCGATGCTCGCCGGGCTGTACTGGGGGCTCGCCCTGTCCTGGGTCCCGACCGCGCCGCGCGGCCGCTGAGCGGGCCGGCTACTCGACCACGATGCGCGGGGCGGCGGCGGCCCGCCGCGCGTTGACCGCCTCGCACTTCTCCCACACCCGCGCGGCGATCGCGCGGTAGCGCTTCGCCTCCTCGCTCTCGGGCATGGTGGCGGTGATCGGCGTGCCCTCGTCGGATGTGGTGCGGATGTCGAGCGCGATCGGGATCTCGCCGAGGAACTCCGCGCCCAGCCGCTCCGCTTCCCGGCGCGCGCCGCCATGGCCGAAGATGTCGCTGCGGTGGCCGCAATTCGGGCAGCAGAAGAAGCTCATGTTCTCGATCAGGCCGAGCACGGGCACGTTGGTGCGCGCGAACATCGCCATGCCGCGGCGCGCGTCGATCAGCGCCACGTCCTGCGGCGTCGAGACGATCACCGCGCCGGTCAGCGGCACACGCTGCGCCATGGTCAGCTGCGCATCGCCCGTGCCGGGCGGCATGTCCACCACCATGATGTCGAGCGGCCCCCAAAGGACCTGGCCCATCATCTGCTCGAGCGCGCCCATCACCATCGGCCCGCGCCAGATCATCGGCGTCTCCTCCTCGACGAGGAAGCCGATCGACATGACCTTGAGGCCCCATTTCTCCATCGGCGCGATCATCTGCCCCGCCGCGTGCGGCCGGCCGCGGATGCCGAGCATGCGCGGCATCGAGGGGCCGTAGATGTCGGCATCCAGCAGGCCCACCTTGAGCCCGTTCTGGGCGAGGCCGATCGCCAGATTGGCCGCGGTGGTGGACTTGCCCACGCCGCCCTTGCCGGAGGCGACCGCGACGATCGCGCGGCAGTCGGTGAGCAGCTGCGCGCCGCGCCCGGCGCCTGCGGCCTGCGCGGTTGCGGCGGGCGGCGCGGGCTTCGGCGCCTCGGGCCGGTGCGCCGTCAGCACCACCGTCGCGTTCAACACCCCGGGAACGGCAGCGGCGGCCGTCTCGGCCGCGCGGCGGATCGGCTCCATCCGCGGCGCACGCTCGCGCGGCACCTCGATCGCGAAACTGACCAGACCGCCCTTGACCTTCAGCCCCTGCACGAAGCCGAGCGAGACGATGTCGCCGCCCGTCTCGGGGTCGCGCACGCCCTTCAGCGCCTCGCGCACGGCCGCCTCGGTCACCTCGGTCATCGCTTGAAAACCCTCCGATTTCCGTCCATATCCCGCAGACGTGCCGGCGCGGGTCGGCGTGGCCACCGCGCGTTCTCGCCCATCTTGGCCGCTTCAGGCGGCGGATATGGGGCGGGCCGAAGCGGCTTCCAACGGAACACCAGGCTGGGAAGAGCAACACATGCCGTGGACCAACAACAGCGGGGGCGGCGGACCCTGGGGCGGAGGCGGCCGTTCGGGCGGCCCGTGGGGCGGTGGCGGAGGCGGCGGCCCCGGCCTGCCGCAGCCGCCGAATGTCGATGAGCTGCTGCGCAAGGGCCAGGACTTCGTCCGCCGCTTCCTGCCGCGCGGCTTCGGCGGCGGCAAGGGCATCGCGATCGTCGGCGCGATCCTGGTCGGCGTGTGGCTGCTGTCGGGCTTCTACCGCGTCCAGCCGGACGAACAGGGCGTGGTGCTGCGCTTCGGCGCCTTCAACCGCACGACCCCGCCGGGGCTGAACTATGCCCTGCCGGTGCCGATCGAGAGCGTCTCGACGCCGCGCGTCACACGCATCAACCGCATCGATGTCGGCTTCCGCAGCCAGGTCGAGGGGACGCGGCCGATCCCGACGCGCGACGTGCCGGAGGAGAGCCTGATGCTCACCGGCGACGAGAACATCATCGACATCGACTTCGCCGTGTTCTGGCGCATCCGCGACGCGGGCGAGTTCCTGTTCAACATCCGCAACCCCGAGGAGACGGTGAAGTCGGCCGCCGAGAGCGTGATGCGCGAGGTGATCGGCCGCACGCCGATCCAGCCCGCACTGACCGAGGCGCGCGCGCAGATCGAGCAGGCGGTGCGCGAGGGCACCCAGGCGATGCTCGACCAGTACCGCGCCGGCATCGAGCTGGCGCAGGTGCAGCTGCAGAAGGTCGACCCGCCGGCCGCCGTGATCGACGCGTTCCGCGACGTGCAGCGCGCGAACGCCGACCGCGAGCGTCTGCGCAACGAGGCCGAGGCGTTCCGCAACGACATCATCCCGCGCGCGCGCGGCGAGGCCGAGCGCTTCGTGCAGGAGGCGCAGGGTGACCGTGAGGGCCGGATCGCCCGCGCCCGCGGTGAGGCCGAGCGCTTCACGCAGATCCTGGCCGCCTACAGCCAGGCGCGCGACGTGACCCGCCAGCGCCTCTATCTCGAGACGATGGAGGAGATCCTGAAGGCGAGCCCGACCGTGCTGGTCGATGACAGGGTGCAGAACCTGGTGCCGTTCCTGCCGCTCAACGAGCTGGGCCGGGCGCGCCAGGCGCAGCAGACCGGCACGGACCGGCCGATGCCGATCCCGTCCTCGCCGGGCGGACTGCCCGGCCCGGCGGCGCGCGTCACCGGCAGCATGCGCTGAGGGGAGAGAGACGATGAACCAGAAGACCCTCATCGGCGGTGCGATCGGCGTCGTTGTCGCCGGCGTGCTGTTGCTGTCCACGCTGTTTACGGTGCACCAGACCGAGCAGATGCTGGTCGTGCAGTTCGGCAAGCCGGTGCGCGTGATCACCGAGCCGGGCCTGCACGCCAAGATCCCGTTCATCCAGAACACGATCAGCTTCGACCGGCGCCTGCTCGACTACGAGGGCGCGGGCGAGGAAGTGATCCTGGGTGACCAGCGCCGGCTGATCGTGGACACCTTCACCCGGTTCCGCATCGTCGATCCGCTGGAGTACTACCAGACGGTCGGCTTCGGCGAGGCGGCGATCCGGGCGCGGCTGTCCTCGATCGTGCCCTCGGCGCTGCGCCGCGTGCTCGGCAACGAGCCGCTGCTCTCGGTGCTGTCGGCCGACCGGACGCGGATCATGAACGACATCCGCGACAACGTGAACCGCGAGGCGCTCCGGTTCGGCATCGCCATCGAGGACGTGCGCATCCGCCGCACCGACCTGCCGGAGGAGAACACCCAGGCGATCCTGAGCCGGATGCAGACCGAGCGTGAGCGTGTCGCGCGCGAGGCCCGCGCCGAAGGTGCCGAGGTGGCGGCCCGCATCCGCGCCGGCGCCGAGCGCGAGCGCACCGTCATCCTGGCCGAGGCGCAGGCGCAGGCCGACATCATCCGCGGCTCGGGCGAGCAGGAGGCGATCCGCATCTTCGCCGACGCGTTCCAGCGTGACCCGCAGTTCTTCGCCTTCTGGCGCAGCCTGCAGGCCTACCGCGAGGCGTTCGGCGAGGAGGGGCGCGGCATGCTCATCGTCACGCCCGAGAGCGACTTCTTCCGCTTCTTCAAGCAGCTCCCGCAGGACCTGCGCGCGGCGGAAGCACGCTGAGCCTTCGTCGCGGCGGGCATGACGCCTGCGGCGCTGGTTGCGGCCCTCGGCCTCGTTCTCGCGGCCGAGGGCCTTCTTTATGCGCTGTTTCCCGAGACGGTCCGGGGCGTGCTGGCCCGGCTGATCGCGCTGCCTGACCAGGCGCTGCGCGCGGTCGGGCTCGGTGCTGCGGCACTCGGCGCGGCGATCGCGCTCGCGGCCAGCCTGCTCTGAGGCGAGGCGGATCAGAACCCCGGGAGGGGCGGGGGCGACACCTTCCGGCCCCGGTCCGGCTGGTCCATATAGCGTGCAGGTCCGGGCGCGTCCCTCGCGCGCCCCACGCGAAGAAGGCAGACAGGTCCATGCGTCTGATGATCCGTCCCGTCGCCGCGGCGCTCGCTCTGGCGCTGGTGGGCGCGACGCCGCTGGTGGCGCCGCACATGCACCAGACCCAGGCCCGCGCGGCGCCGGACAGTTTCGCCGATCTCGCCGAGCGGCTCTTGCCCTCGGTGGTGAACATCTCGACCACGCAGACCGTGGCGGCGCGGCGAGACCGACAGGGCCCGGACGTGCCGCAGTTCCCGCCCGGCTCGCCGTTCGAGGAGTTCTTCCGCGAGTTCTTCGACCGCCAGCAGCGCCAGGGCCAGGGCCCGCAGGCGCCGCAGCGGCCGCGCCGGGCGCAGAGCCTCGGCTCGGGCTTCGTGATCGCCTACGAGAACGGCGAGGGGCTGATCGTCACCAACAACCACGTCATCGACGGGGCGGACGAGATCAGCGCGATCCTGACCGACAACACGACGCTGCGGGCGGAGTTGGTCGGGCGCGACCAGCGGACGGACCTGGCGCTGCTGCGCGTGAAGTCCGACAAGCCGCTGACGCCGGTGGCGTTCGGCAACAGCGACACGGCGCGGATCGGCGACTGGGTGGTGGCGATCGGCAACCCGTTCGGGCTCGGCGGGACGGTGACCGCCGGCATCGTCTCGGCGCGCGGCCGCGACATCCGCATCGGCCCCTATGACGACTTCATCCAGACCGATGCCGCGATCAACCGCGGCAACTCGGGCGGGCCGCTGTTCAACATGGCCGGCGAGGTGGTGGGCATCAACACGGCGATCTTCTCGCCGACCGGCGGCTCGATCGGCATCGGCTTCGCGATCCCCTCGAACCTCGCCACCAACGTGATCGCGCAGCTGCGCGACTACGGCCGCGCCCGGCGCGGCTGGCTCGGCGTGCGCATCCAGCAGGTGACGGACGAGATCGCCGAGAGCGTGGGCCTGTCTGGCGGGGCGCGCGGCGCGCTGGTCGCCGGCGTGAACGAGGGCGGGCCGGCCGACAAGGCGAGGCTGCAGAACGGCGACATCGTGCTTGAGTTCAACAACCAGGAGATCCGCGAGATGCGGTTCCTGCCGCGCGTGGTGGCGGAGACGCGGATCGGCGCCGAGGTGCCGGTGGTGATCTGGCGCAACGGGCGGCGGATCACGCTGAACGTGACGGTGGGCGAACTGCCCGAGGATGTCGAGCAGGCGGCGGCGACGCCGGGACCGCAGGATCGCGGTGGCGCGCCGGTCGATCTTGCGGGCACCGGGCTCAAGCTCGCCGCGATCACGCCGGAGCTGCGCGAGCGGTTCAGCATCGGCGCCGACGTGAAGGGCGTGCTGGTGGTGGAGGTCGAGGCGAACAGCCCGGCCGCCGAGCGCGGCATTCGCGCGGGCGACGTGATCGTCGAGGTGCAGCAGGAGGCGGTCTCGACGCCGGCCGAGGTTCAGCAGCGCGTCGCGCGCGCGCGCCAGGCGGGCCGTCAGAACGTGCTGATGCTGATCGACGGCCAGCAGGGCATGCGCTTCGTGCCGCTGCCGGCCGGCCGGGGCTGAGCCGCGTCGCGACCATCGGGAGCGACGCCCTAGTGGAGGGGGGGTGGGGGAGCCTCAGGCTCCCCCAAACGGATTTCTTGTTCCGTGTACCCCTGAATCCACAGCAGCGCGGTGAGGTCCGCGTGGTCGACCCGCACGCGTGCGGCCGCGGCGACGCTCGGCTTGGCGCGGAACGCGACGCCGAGACCCGCGGCCTGAAGCATCGGCAGGTCGTTGGCGCCATCGCCGACGGTGAGCGCCGCTGACAGCGGCAACGCGTGCTCGGCCGCAAGGCGCCGCAGCGTCGCGAGCTTCGCATCCTTGTCGAGGATCGGCTCGGCGACGCGGCCCGTCAGCCGGCCGCCTTCGATGAGCAGCGCGTTCGCCTGGTCGAGATGGAAGCCGACGCGGTCGCGCACGCGGCTGGTGAAGTAGCCGAACCCGCCCGAGACGAGCGCGCAGAAGGCGCCGTGCGCCCGCATGGTGGCGACCAGCGTCGCGGCACCCGGGGTCAGCGCGATCCGCTCATAGGCGCGCTCCAGCGCCTCCGCGGGCAGCCCTTCCAGCATGGCGACGCGCTCGCGCAGCGCGGCGGCGAAATCGAGCTCGCCGTTCATCGCCCGCGCGGTGATCGCGGCGATGCGCGCCTTCAGCCCGGCGAAGTCGGCGAGTTCGTCGAGCGTCTCGCCGGTGACGATGGTGCTGTCCATGTCGGCGACCAGCAGGCGCTTGCGCCGGCCCTCGGCCGGTTGCGCCGCGAGATCGAGCGGCACGGCGCCGAGGGCGGCCCGCGCGGCGGCCTCGGCCTGATCCGGCGCGATGTCGGCGAAGGGCAGGTCGGCCGCCTCGCCGGGCTTCAGCCAGCGTGGCGCACCGACCGTGCCGTGCAGGGCCTTGAGTGCCGCGCGCGCGGCGTGAAGATGCGCCGGGTCGAGCGCCGGCCCGCGCGCGGGCGCGATCAGCGTGAGCACATGGTCCATGCGGCGACCTTGGAGGGGCGGTGATGGCGGGGCAAGCGGCGGCGGCGGACGATCTGCCCCGCGCGGTGATCGTCGCGGGCCCGACCGCGTCAGGCAAGTCGGCGCTGGCGCTGACGCTCGCCGAGCGGGTCGGGGGCGCGGTGATCAACGCGGACTCGATGCAGGTCTATCGCGAGCTCCGCATCCTGACCGCCCGGCCGACACCGGCGGAGGAGGCGCGGGTGCCGCATCGGCTCTATGGCGTGCGCAGCGCCGCCGAGCCGGCCGATGCGGCCTGGTTCCGGGAGCAGGCGCTCGCCGCGATGGGCGAGACGCGCGCCGCCGGACGCGTGCCGATCCTGTGCAGCGGCACCGGGATGTGGCTCGATGCGCTGGTGCATGGGATCGCCGCGATCCCGGCGGTGCCGGCGGCGGTGCGCGCGGCGGCGCGGGCACTGGCGGCGGAGATCGGCGCGCCGGCGCTGCATGCGCGGCTCGCCCAACGCGACCCCGAGACGGCGGCGCGGCTCTCGCCCGGCGACACGCAGCGGGTGATCCGTGCCTGGGAGGTGCTCGAGGCGACGGGGGAGGGGCTGGCGGTCTGGTGGCGGCGCCCGGCGGTACCGCCGGCGCCCTGGCGCTTCGCGCATGTGAAGCTTGATCCGCCGCGCGCCGCTGTCCGCGCGGCGATCGATGCGCGGTTCCTGGCGATGATCGAGGCGGGTGCGCTCGACGAGGTGCGCGCGCTTGGCGCCCTCGGGCTAGATCCGGCGCTGCCGGCGATGCGCGCGCACGGCGTGCCGCCGCTGCTGGCGGCGATCCGGGGGCAATGTCCGCTGGCCGCGGCGATCGCCCGCGGCCAGGCGATGGTGCGTCAGTATGCCAAGCGGCAGGCGACCTGGTTCCGCCACCACGCGCTGGCGCCACCCGAGTGGACCTTTGCGATCGATGCGTGGCTGGGCGTCGATACGCAATTTTCGGAAGAACGCATGGCTGACCTGTTTGCGTTTATTGACGATTTCCTGTTGACGCGCCGCACCATGGCAGGATAACGGCCGCGTTCCCGCCCGCTGGGGCGAACGAGCCGAGGGGTATGCGTGCCATGCCGGCCACCGAGATGCTGAGTGGAGCCGAAATCCTGCTGCGCGCGCTGAAGGATCAGGGCGTCGATACCGTATTCGGCTATCCCGGCGGCGCGGTCCTGCCGATCTACGATGCGCTGTTCCAGCAGAACGCGATCCGCCACATCCTCGTCCGCCACGAGCAGGGCGCGGTGCATGCGGCCGAGGGCTATGCGCGCTCGACCGGCAAGGTCGGCGTGGTGCTGGTCACCTCCGGCCCGGGTGCGACCAACGCGGTCACCGGGCTGGTCGACGCGCTGATGGATTCCGTGCCCGTGGTCTGCCTGACCGGCCAGGTGCCGACCCATCTGATCGGCAACGACGCGTTCCAGGAGGCCGACACCACCGGCATCACCCGGCCGGCGACCAAGCACAACTACCTGGTGAAGAACGTCGACGATGTCGGTCGGGTGATCCACGAGGCGTTCTACGTCGCCCGATCGGGCCGGCCGGGTCCGGTGGTGGTGGACCTGCCGAAGGACATCCTGATCAACAAGGGCGTCTACGCGGGGATGCCGACGGCGCCGCACAAGTCCTATCGCCCGGTGCTCGACCCTGATCCGGCGGCGATCGCAACCGCCATCCGCATGCTCAAATCGGCCAAGCGGCCGATCGTCTATGCCGGCGGGGGCGTGATCAACTCCGGCCCCGAAGCCTCGCGCCTGCTCGCCGAGTTCGTGCATCTGACCGGCTTTCCCTGCACCAACACGCTGATGGGGCTCGGTGCCTTCCCGGCCTCCGACCGGCAGTTCCTCGGCATGCTGGGAATGCACGGCACCTACGAGGCGAACCTCGCGATGCATGGCTGCGACGTCATGCTGAACATCGGCGCGCGCTTCGACGATCGCGTCACCGGGCGGCTCCGCGACTTCTCGCCGGGCAGCCTGAAGATCCATGCCGATATCGATCCGTCCTCGGTGAACAAGAACGTCCGCGTCGATTGCGCGATCATCGGCGATGCCGGGCGCATCCTCGCCGCGCTGATCGCGGCCTGGAAGGCGGACGCGGCGAAGCCCGATACCGGCGCGCTCGGCCAGTGGTGGGCGCAGATCGAAGCGTGGCGGGCGCGCGACTGCCTGCGCTTCCGCCAGGACATCGAGCCTTCGTCGATCATCAAGCCGCAGCACGCGATCCGGCGGCTCTACGAGTTGGCGCAGGGGACCGGCAAGGAGACCTTCATCACCACCGAGGTCGGCCAGCACCAGATGTGGGCCGCGCAGTTCTGGAAGTTCGAGCGGCCCAACCGCTGGATGACCTCGGGCGGCCTGGGGACGATGGGCTACGGCCTGCCGGCGGCGATGGGCGTGCAGATCGCCCACCCGGACGCGCTGGTGATCGACATCGCCGGCGAGGCCTCGATCCTGATGAACATCCAGGAGATGGGCACGCTCGCGCAGTACCGCCTGCCGGTGAAGGTGTTCATCCTCAACAACGAGTACATGGGGATGGTGCGGCAGTGGCAGGAGCTGCTGCATGGCGGCCGCTATTCCGAGAGCTACTCCGCGGCGCTGCCCGATTTCGTAAAGCTCGCCGAGAGCTTCCACGCGGTGGGCCTGCGCGCGACCAAGGTCGGCGAGCTCGACGACGTGATCCGCGAGATGCTGCGCGTCGACCGCGCCGTGATCGCCGATATCTGCGTCGACAAGGGCGAGAACTGCTTCCCGATGATCCCCTCCGGCGCCGCGCACAACGAGATGATCCTCGGCACGGGGGACGAGGGCGCGAAGAAGGGCGGCGGGCCGGGCGTCACCGAGGAAGGCATGGTGCTGGTCTGACCTCCCCTTCCTCGGTCAAGGAACGTTGCCTATGCTCAAGGTGCTGATGCCCGACCACGATCTCTCCACCCGCCAGGCCGTGATCTCGGTGCTGGTCGAGAACGAAGCCGGCGTGCTCGCGCGCGTGATCGGCCTGTTCTCCGGCCGCGGCTACAACATCGACAGCCTGACCGTGGCAGCGGTGGACGAGGACAGGCAGCTCAGCCGGATCACCATCGTCACCTCGGGCACGACGATGGTGATCGAGCAGATCAAGGCGCAGCTCGACCGGCTGGTGCCGATCCACAAGGTCGCCGACCTGACCATGGAGGGGCCGCACATCGCGCGCGAGATGGCGCTGTTCAAGGTCGCCGGCGTGGGCGAGAAGCGGGTCGAGGCGCTGCGCATCGCGGACGCCTTCCGCGCCCGCGTGGTCGATGCGACCACGGAAAGCTTCGTCTTCGAGATGACGGGGGCGACCGACAAGCTCGATGCCTTCGCCGCGCTGATGCGCCCGCTGGGCCTGGTCGAGGTCAGCCGCACCGGCGTGGTCGCGATCGCCCGCGGACCCAAGGGCATCCAGGGCTGAGCCCGGCTTGCCGCGCGTTGCCGCGCGGGCTAGACGCCACCCGAACCGCTCCACACAGCATCGACAGAGGACAACGCCCATGCGCGTCTACTACGACCGCGACGCCGACGTGAACCTGATCAAGGGGAAGAAGGTCGCGATCATCGGCTATGGCAGCCAGGGCCATGCCCACGCCAACAACCTCAAGGACAGCGGCGTCGCCGAGGTGGTGATCGGGCTGCGCAAGGGCTCGGGCGGCGTGGCCAAGGCCGAGGGCGCGGGGTTCAAGGTGATGGACCCGGCGGACGCGGCGAAGTGGGCCGATGTGGTGATGGTGCTGACGCCGGACGAGGGCCAGGGCGATCTCTACCGCGAGAAGCTCGGGCCGAACATGAAGGAAGGCTCGGCGCTGGTGTTCGCGCATGGCCTCAACATCCACTTCAACCTGATCGAGCCGCGCCCCGACATGGACGTGCTGATGATCGCGCCGAAGGGCCCCGGCCACACGGTGCGCTCGGAGTACCAGCGTGGCGGCGGCGTGCCCTGCCTGGTCGCGGTGGCGCAGAACGCCTCCGGAAACGCGCTCGAACTCGGCCTGTCCTACGCCTCGGCGATCGGCGGCGGGCGCGCCGGCATCATCGAGACCACCTTCAAGGAGGAGTGCGAGACCGACCTGTTCGGCGAGCAGGTGGTGCTGTGCGGCGGCCTGGTCGAGCTGATCAAGGCCGGCTACGAGACGCTGGTCGAGGCTGGTTACGCCCCCGAGATGGCCTATTTCGAGTGCCTGCACGAGGTGAAGCTGATCGTCGACCTGATCTACGAGGGCGGCATCGCCAACATGAACTACTCGATCAGCAACACCGCCGAGTACGGCGAGTACGTCACCGGGCCCCGCATCATCACCGACGCGACCAAGGCCGAGATGCGGCGCGTGCTGGCCGACATCCAGTCGGGCCGCTTCGCGCGCGACTGGATGCTCGAGAACCGCGTCAACCAGGCGTCGTTCAAGGCGACCCGCCGCAAGCTGGCCGAGCACCCGATCGAGCAGGTCGGCGAGAAGCTCCGCGCGATGATGCCGTGGATCAAGAAGAACGCGCTGGTGGACAAGAGCCGCAACTGAGCCACGCGTCGGTGTGAGACTTGCGCCGCCGGGCCTGGCCGGTCCAGGCTCGGCGGCGGAGCAGTCCATGTCGCCATCCGAGGTGATCCCGTTCCGCCGGCGCGAGCAGCCGGTCCCCGAGCCCGTGCGCGGGCTCGAACTGCTGCGCGCCGGCACGGACAATCCGCATCCCGCGACGGTGCTGTTCCTGCATGGTGCGGCCGGCGGGGCGTGGATGTGGGCCGAGCACCTGATGGGCGCGCTCGCCGCCGCGGGCTGGCGCACAGCGGCGCTGTCGTTCCGCGGCCATGGCGCGAGCGTCGGGCGCGAGGCGCTGCACGGCCTCGGCCTGCTCGACTACGTGCTCGATGCGCGCCAGGCGATCGCCGCCCTCGGCGGGCCGGTGGTGCTGGTCGGGCATTCGCTCGGCGGGCTGGTGGCGCAGATGCTGCTCGGCGATCCGCGCATCCGCGGCATCGTGCTGCTCGCCACCGTCACGCCGGAGGGGCTGGCGGGGGCGAACTGGCGGCTCGCCTTCACCGACCCGGTGCTGTGGCAGGAGGTCGCGCGCATGCCCTGGGCGGATGCCGCCAGCACCTCGCCGGCACGGCTCAGAAGCGCGCTGTTCTCCGATGCGCTGCCGGATCATCTCGCCTGGGGCTACATCGCGCGGCTGCAATCGGAGAGCCTGCGCGCGCTTGCCGAGGCGCAGTGGCCGCGCCCCGTCGCCTCGGCGCGGCTGCTCGGCGTGCCGGGGCTGGTGGTCGGCGCGGGCGACGATCCGCTGGTGCCGGCGGACGCGCTGCTGCGCACCGCCTGGCTGCACGGCGCCGAGCACGTGACGATGGACGGGCTCGGCCACGCCATGATGCTCGATGCGCATTGGCCGCGCGTCGCCGAGACGATCCTGCGCTTCCTCGCCGCGCGCGTGCCCTGATCCCGGGTCGCGCCGGGCTTGTTCCGGGTTCGCGGCCGTCGCATCGTCATCGCGGCCCCCTGCCGCGAAGGAACCGACCATGCCCTCCGCCCTGCGACGCCGCGCCCTGCTGACTGCCGCCGCGACGCTCGCGACGCCCGCGCTCGCCCAGGCGCCCTGGCCGGCCCAGCCGATCCGGCTGATCGTGCCGTTCGGCCCTGGCGGCTCGACCGACATCATCGCCCGGCTGATGGCCGAACCGATGGGCGCCTTCCTCGGCCAGCCGGTGGTGGTGGAGAACCGCGCCGGCGGCGCGGCCACCGTCGGCACCGGTATCGCCGCGATGGCGGCCCCCGACGGCTACACGCTGCTGTTCTCGACCATCTCCGGCCTCGCGGTCGGCTCGACCCTCTATCGCGACCGCATCCGCTGGAACGCGGATACGAGCTTCGCCCATATCGCGATCGTGTTCGGCACGCCCTATCTGCTGCTGGTCAACCCGGGCTTCCCGGCGCGCGACATGGCGGGGTTCCTGGCCGAGGCGCGCCGGCGCGCGAACGGCGTCGAGATCGCCTCCTCCGGCATCGGCTCGGTGAACCACCTGATCATCCTGCGCATGGCGAGGCTCGCCGGCGTTCCCTTGCTGCACGTGCCCTATCGCGGCGGCGCGCAGGCGGCGATGGACGCGATCGCCGGCACGGTGCCCGCCACGATCGACAGCCTGACGGCGGCCTCGGCGCATATCCGCGCCGAGCGGCTGCGCCCGATCGCGATCAGCAGCACGTCGCGCATCACCGGCTTCGACACGATCCCCACCTTCCGCGAGACCGGGCTCGACATCGTCGCCGATGGCTGGGCGGGGATCTGCGCGCCCGCCGGCACGCCGCGCCCGATCCAGGAGCGCATTGCCGACGCGATCCGGCACGCCCAGGCGCAGACCGCGGTGATGGAGCGGTTCGAGGCGACGGCGACGCTGCCGATCAAGCGGTTCCTCGACGAGGCGCAGGACTTCGTGCGCGCCGAGGTCGCGGCCTGGGGCCCGCTGGTGATCGAGAGCGGGGCGACGCCGGAGGGGTAGGGGCGAACGCAAGCGGGGCGGCCAGATGGCCGCCCCGCGCGTCGAGTCCGATCCGGTCGCGGATCAGACGGAGTAGTACATCTCGAACTCGACCGGGTGCGGGGTGTGCTCGAAGCGGAACACCTCGGTCCACTTCAGCGCGATATAGGCCTCGATCTGGTCGGCGTTGAACACGTCGCCCTTCAGCAGGAACTCGTGGTCCGCCTCGAGCGACTGCAGCGCCTCGCGCAACGAGCCGCACACCGTCGGGATGCCCTTCAGCTCCTCCGGCGGCAGGTCGTAGAGGTCCTTGTCCATCGCATCGCCCGGATGGATGCGGTTCTGGATCCCGTCCAGCCCCGCCATCAGCATCGCCGCGAAGGCGAGATACGGATTGGCGGTCGGGTCGGGGAAGCGCACCTCGACGCGCTTGGCCTTCGGGTTCGTCGCATAGGGGATGCGGCACGAGGCCGAGCGGTTGCGCGCCGAGTAGGCGAGCAGCACCGGCGCCTCGAAACCCGGGATCAGGCGCTTGTAGGAGTTGGTGGACGGGTTGGTGAAGGCGTTCAGCGCCTTGGCGTGCTTGATGATGCCGCCGATGTAGTAGAGCGCCGTCTCGGACAGATCGGCATAGCCGTTGCCCGCGAAGGTCGGCTTGCCCTTCTTCCAGATCGACTGGTGCACGTGCATGCCCGAGCCGTTGTCGCCGTAGATCGGCTTCGGCATGAACGTTGCCGTCTTGCCGTAGCTGTGGGCGACGTTGTGGATGCAGTACTTGTAGATCTGCATCTGGTCGGCCATCGTCACCAGCGTATTGAACTTCATGCCCAGCTCATGCTGGGACTGCGCCACCTCGTGGTGGTGCTTCTCGATGATCACGCCCATCTCGCCCATGGTCGAGAGCATCTCGGCGCGCAGGTCGCTCTCGCTGTCCACGGGCGGGACCGGGAAGTAGCCGCCCTTCACCACCGGACGATGGCCCATGTTGCCCTCGGGGTAGTCCTTCAGGCTGGCCTGCGGCCCCTCGATGCTGTCGAGCTGGTAGATGCCGTAGTTGCCGCCCGTGCCGAACTTCACGCTGTCGAACACGAAGAACTCGGCCTCTGGGCCGAAGAAGGCGGTGTCGCCGATGCCGGTGGAGGCGAGATAGGCCTCGGCCTTCTTCGCGGTGCCGCGCGGGTCACGCCCGTAGAGCTGGCCGGTCGACGGCTCGATGATGTCGCAGACCAGGATCATCGACGGCTTGGCCGCGAAGGGGTCCATCACCGCCGTCGCGGGGTCGGGCATCAGGATCATGTCGGACTCGTTGATCGCCTTCCAGCCGGCGATCGAGGAGCCGTCGAACATGATGCCGTCGGTGAACACGTCCTCATTGATCGTGCTCACGTGCTGGGCGGTGTGCTGCCACTTCCCGCGCGGATCGGTGAAGCGCAGGTCGACATACTCAACGGAGTGCTCCTTCATCATCTCGAGCACTTTCTTGACTTCAGGCTTGGCCGCCATGGTCCCCTTCCTGTGTGTCTGCCGTGTCTATACCGTGGGTGGCCGGGCCCGGACGGGCCCGACCGATGACGGCCGGACGGCTGGCCCGCCCGGCGACACCCGCCCCCATGCACGGGGCGGGCCGGAATCTGTGGATGGCCGCGCGGGCGGCTAGATCGCCTCCTCGCCGCGCTCGCCGGTGCGGATGCGGATCGCCTCCTCGACCGTCGTGACGAAGATCTTGCCGTCGCCGATCCGCCCCGTGCGGGCGGCATTCATGATCGCCTCGATCGCGCGATCGACCAGGCCGTCCTGGCAGACGACCTCGATCTTCACCTTGGGCAGGAAGTCCACCACGTACTCGGCGCCGCGGTAGAGCTCGGTATGGCCCTTCTGGCGGCCGAATCCCTTGGCCTCGACCACGGTGATGCCCTGCAACCCGACCTCGTGCAGCGCCTCCTTCACCTCGTCGAGCTTGAAGGGCTTGATGATGGCCTCGATCTTCTTCATGCGCCTCGTCCGCCGCCTGAGCCGTGCGCGCCCTCACGTGGCGCATTGCTGCCTTGCGCCGGTTACTTGCACGGGTTGCGCCGCTGCGGCAAGGCCGGCACCGGCCCGAAACGCCATGCGGCGGCGAACGCACCGCGGCAGGCAGGGCGGGCGTGCATCTGCCCAATCTTTGGGCACTCCTTGCGTGACCTCCTGGGCGTCGCCATAGTCGCCGCTTCGGTCCGGGGGATGCCGTCAGCACGATGAAGCCGCACAACACCCTGCTCGCCAACACGGGCACCACGATCTTCACGGTCATGTCCGCGCTCGCCGTGCAGCACGGCGCGGTCAATCTCGGCCAGGGGTTTCCGGACGAGGACGGGCCGGCCGATGTGCTGCGCGCGGCGGCGGACGCGCTGCTCGATGGGCGCAATCAGTACCCGCCGATGACCGGTGTGCCGGAGCTTCGCACCGCGGTGGCGGCGGCGAACAAGCGGTTCTGGGGCATCGAGGTCGATCCGGCCTCGGAGGTCGTCGTCACCTCGGGCGCCACCGAGGCGATCACCGCCTGCCTGATGGCGCTGCTCGATCCGGGCGACGAGGTGGTGCTGATCGAGCCGCTCTACGACACCTACCTGCCGGTGGTGCGCATGCTCGGCGCGGTGGCGAAGCTGGTGCGGCTGGAGCCACCGAAATGGGAGCTGCCGCGCGGCCCCCTCGCCGCCGCGTTCGGGCCGCGCACCAAGGCGATCCTGATGAACACGCCGCAGAACCCGTGCAGCAAGGTGTTCACCGCGGCCGAGCTCGCCTTCATCGCCGACCTCCTCCAGAAGCACGACGCCTACGCCGTGTGCGACGAGGTCTATGAGCACCTGACCTTCGACGGCTGGCGCCACATCCCGCTGATGAGCCTGCCGGGCATGCGCGAGCGCTGCGCGCGCATCGGCAGCGCCGGCAAGACCTTCAGCCTGACCGGCTGGAAGGTCGGCTATGTGACCGCGCCGAAGCCGCTCGCGCAGACCATCGCCAAGGCACACCAGCTGCTGACCTTCACCACGCCGCCCAATCTCCAGCGCGCGGTGGCGGTGGGGCTCGCCAAGGACGACGCCTATTTCCAGGGCCTCGCCGACGGGCTGGCGGCCAAGCGCGACCGGCTGGCCGCCGGGCTCGCCGAGCTCGGCTTCGGCGTGCTGGAGGCGAAGGGCACCTATTTCATCACCACCGATTTCCGCCCGCTCGGCTTCACCGGCGACGACGTCGCGTTCTGCCGCTGGCTCACCGAGACCGCGAAGGTGACGGCGATCCCGGTGAGCGCCTTCTACGCCGATGCCGCGACCGCGCCGCGCCACTACGCCCGCTTCGCCTTCTGCAAGCACGACGCGACGCTGGACGAGGCGCTCGGCCGCGTGCGCACCGCCTTCGCCGCGCGCGGGGCGGAGGCACCACGGGCGTTGACGGCATGAGGCTGGCGGGCGTAGGAACGCGCCCCTCGGCGGCGGCCATAGCTCAGTTGGTAGAGCGCCAGGTTGTGGTCTTGGATGTCACGGGTTCGAGTCCCGTTGGTCGCCCCACTCTTCCCCGGATCCCCGCATGAACATCAGCCTTGCCGGCCGCCGTGCGCTCATCACCGGCGCCTCCGAGGGGCTCGGCCTCGCGATGGCGCGTCGCTTCGCGGCCTCGGGGGCGGATGTGGCGATGCTCGCCCGCCGGGCGGACGTGCTCGAGGCCGCCGCCAACGCGGTGCGCGAGGCGGCCCCCGGCCGCACAATCGTCGCGCTGGCGTGCGACGTCAGCCGCGCCGATGCGATCGCCGCGGCGTGGCCGAAGGCCGAGGCCGCGTTGGGGGGCATCGACATCCTGGTCAACAACGCCGGCACCTCCAAGCGCGGACCGTTCCGCGAGATCACCGACGCCGAGTGGCAGGCCGATCTCGACCTGAAGCTGTTCGCCGCGATCCGCCTCGCCCGCCTCGCCTGGCCGGGCATGGAGCAGCGCGGCTGGGGCCGGATCATCAACGTGCTGAACATCGGCGCGAAGGCCCCGCCCGCCGAGGGCGCGCCGACCGCGGTCAGCCGCGCCGCCGGCATGGCGCTGACCAAGGTGCTCGCGAACGAAGGCGCGCCCAAGGGCATCCTGGTGAACGCGCTGCTGGTCGGCATCATCGAGAGCGCGCAATGGGTGCGCCGACACGCCGCCGACCGCCGCAACATCACCTGGGAGCAGTGGTGCGCCGAGCAGGGCAAGGCCGTGCCGCTCGGCCGGCTCGGCACCGCCGAGGAGTTCGCCAACGTCGCCTGCTTCCTCGCCTCCGACGCGGCCGGCTACGTCACCGGCACGGCGATCAACGTCGATGGCGGGCGCAGCCCGGTGATGTGATCAGCCCTTCAGCATCCCCACCATCACGCTGACCAGGTAGGTCTCCACCCGCTTGCCGAACTCGGTCATCACCGCATAGTCGCGGCAGTCGAACGGGCGCGATGGATCGGAGCGCGCCTCGACCAGCCCGAGATGGGCGAGCCGGCGCATCCCGGCGCGGTACTCGGCATCCAGGCTGCCGCAATAGATCGCGTTCTGGTCCATGTCCAGGAAGGTGCGCAGGACATCACCGTCCATCGCCGCGACCGCGCGGACGATCGCCTCGTCCGGCGCGGGCAGGGTGCGCGGATTGACGCGCAGCGGAATGTCGCCGAGCCGCACGACACTGCTGCCGTTGCCGGGACCGTGCAGGGCCTCGATCGCCGTGCGGATGGGATCGAGCAGCAGCACGAGCAGCAGCACCGCCACGGCCGGCCAGCGCAGCGCCTTGACGAAGTCGATGAAGGCGATCACGCGGTCACCCCCATGCGGGGGTTGGGGGAGCACCGACATGGACGGGTCCTTCCGGCTGGACGTGCAACCCAGAGTATAGCGGGAGAGGTTGACCAATGCTGACTGTGGCGATCGGTGGGCTGGGCGCGATCGGGCTGACGCTGGCGCGGGCGCTGGATGCCGGAGTGGAGGGGCTGCGGCTGACGGCCGTCTCCGCGCGGGACCGCGCCAAGGCCGAGGCGAACCTGGCCGGCTTCAAGGCCCCGCCGGCGATCGTCGGGCTGTCCGCCCTGGCCGCGCAGGCCGATATCGTGGTCGAGGCGGCCCCCGCCTCGGTGTTCGAGCAGATCGTCGGTCCGGCGGTCGCGGCCGGGCGGATCGCCGTGATCTCCTCGGTCGGCGCGCTGCTGCCGCGCATGCACCTGGTCGATCAGGCCAAGGCGGCAGGCGGGCGGATCATCGTCCCCACCGGCGCGCTGCTCGGGCTCGATGCCGTGCGCGCCGCCGCCGAGGGCGCGGTCGCGAGCGTCACCCTGGTCACCCGCAAGCCGCCGCGCGGGCTCGCCGGCGCGCCCTATCTGGAGGAGCACGGCATCGACGTGCTGGCGATCACCGAGCCCACCCGCATCTTCGCCGGCTCCGCGCGCGAGGGCGCGAAGGGCTTCCCGGCGAACGTGAACGTCGCCGCCGCACTCGCCCTCGCCGGGATCGGGCCGGACCGCACCACGCTCGAGATCTGGGCCGACCCGACGGTGACCCGCAACACCCACACCGTGAAGGTCGAGGCCGACACGGTGCGGCTGACCATGACGATCGAGAACGTCCCGTCCGAGGAGAACCCGCGCACGGGGAAGATCACGCCGCTCAGCCTGCTCGCCTGCCTGCGCGGGCTCGTCTCGACGCTGAAGGTCGGCAGCTAGGCTCGCACCAGCAGGGCGATGTAGCCGGCGTAGCCCGCGAGCATCGCCAGCGCGAGCGGCCGGCCCACCTTGCCGTCCAGCATCGCCGGCAGCACGGCGACGGCGGCCGCGAGCATCACCCACATGTCGGTCTCAGCGATCGCGGACGGGATCGACACGGGTGCGACCAGGCTGGCCACGCCGAGGATCGCGAGGATGTTGTAGACGTTCGAGCCCAGCACGTTGCCCAGCGCGACGTCGCTGTGCCGGCGCAGCGCGGCGACCAGGCTGGTGACCAGCTCGGGCAGCGAGGTGCCGAGCGCCACCAGGGTCAGCCCGATCACCACCTCCGAGACGCCGAAGCCGCGCGCGAGCGTGACCGCCGCCTCGACCAGCAGATGCGCGCCCAGCACCAGCAGCCCGACCCCGCCCAACACCATCGCCGCGGCGAGCGCCGGGTTCAGCGGCACCCGCCCCACCTCCTCGGACTCGGCGGCGTGCAATGCGGCCGACGGCGCGCCGTTCGCCCGGTCGTGCAGCCAGGTGCCGCCAGTCAAGGCCGCGAGCAGGCCGAGGAAGGCGAGCCCGTGCCAGAGGGTGAGGAACGGCGCGGTCAGCGCGACGCCGATGAACAGCGCCGCCGCACCGAGCGAGGCGAGCACGTCGCGCCGCACCGCGCGCGGATCGACCGCGATCGGCGCGATCGCCGCGGCGAGCCCGAGGATCAGCAGCACATTGGCGATGTTGGAGCCGACCACGTTGCCGACCGCGATCCCGTCGATGCCCTTCAGCGCCGCATCGACGGAGACCACGAGTTCGGGGGTCGAGGTGCCCCAGGCGACGATCGTCACGCCGATGAGCGCAGGGGAGACGCCGAGCCGGCGCGCGAGCCCCACGCCGCCGCGCACCAGCCCTTCGGCGCCGAGAATCAACGCCGCCAGCCCCGAGACGAGCAGGATCCATTCCATCGGAGAGTCCCTTCGACACGGTCGAAGGGGTCCGACATCACGCACGGATGTGCGCCAGAGGGGCCCGGACCCCCGAGCCTCACGCGCAGGTGGGCGCCCTGCGCGTGGGCGTCAAGCCTGCTCTGCCGCATGGCCCTGTCGGCCTGTAGGCTGGCGCCATGCTGGAGCTGTTCCTCTACGCCTTCGTTGCCTTCTTCGTCATCCTCGATCCGCCGGGCACGGCGGCGATCTTCATCGGCATCACGCCGCGCGACACGCCCGCGCGCCGGCGCGCCCAGGCGCTGAAGGCGACCTGGATCGCCGCCCTGGTGCTGGTCGCGTTCGGGATCGCCGGCGAGTTCCTGCTGCGTGCGATGGGGATCGGGCTGCCGGCGTTCCAGGTCGCGGGGGGCATCCTGCTGTTCCTGCTCGCCGCCGACATGGTGATGGTGCGCCATTCCGGGTTGCGCGCGACCGAACGCGAACGGGCCGAGGCCGAGGCCTCCGACCACGACATCAGCGTGTTTCCGCTGGCGATCCCGCTGATCGCCGGGCCGGGCGCGATGACCACGGTGGTGCTGCTGCGCGGCCGCGCCGGTGACGACCCGGAGGCGCTCGCTGCCGTGTTCGGCGCGCTGGCGCTGGGGCTCGCCGTGACCCTCGCCGCGATGCTGGCCGCTTCGCCGCTGATGCGCCTGCTGGGTCAGACCGGCGCGGACGTTCTGAGCCGCGTGCTCGGGGTGGTGCTGGCCGCGCTCGCCGCGCAGATCACGTTGGACGGGGTGCGCGGGTTCTTCGGGGTCTAGCCGGCAGCGGCGATCGCCGGGTGCCGCGCCGCCGAGAGCAGGGCATCGGCGATCGTCTCGGCCGGCTGCGCGCCGCTGAACAGGAAGTGGCGGTTGAGCACGAAGCTCGGCACGCCGGTGATCCCCGCGCGGCTGGCCGAGGCGGCCTGGGCGCGCACCTCCTCCGCCGCCTCGTCGGAACCGAGCCGCGCGAGCGTGGCGTCGTGGTCCATCCCCTGCGCGGCCCCGAGCTCTGCGAGCACCGTGACGTCACCGATGTCGCGGCCCTCGTTGAAATAGGCGCGGAACATCGCCTCGATCACCGGGCGCTGCCGGTCCTGCTCGGCGGCGAAGCGCGCGAGCCGATGCGCGTTCGTGGTGTTGGGCGTGCGCAGCATCAGGTCATGGCGGAACTCGAGCCCGCACTCCGCGCCGGCGGCCGCGACGCGCGCGTCGAGCTCGCGTGACCGCTCCAGGCTGCCGAACTTCGCCGCGCGGTAGCTCGCGCGATCGACGCCCTCCTTCGGCATGTCCGGGTTCAGCATGAATGGGAAGAACGAGACCTCGAAGGCGAGGCCGGGCTCATGCTCGGCGAGGATCGCCAGCGCCTGGTCGAGCCGCCGCTTGCCGATCCAGCACCAGGGGCAGATCGCGTCCGAGACGACGGTGAGATGGAGCGCGCTCATGATGCCTTGCCCTCCGCGAGCAGCCGCTCGGCGAGGGTGGCGAACCACGAGGCGCCGATCGGCAGCGCGTCGTCGTTGAAGTCGAACTTCGGATGGTGCACGGCTGGATCGTCATCGCTGCGCGCCGTGCCGAGCATCAGATAGGCGCCGGGCTTCTTCTCCAGCATGAAGGCGAAGTCCTCGCCGCCCATGGTGGGGCGCGGCAGCTCGGCCACGCGGGCCTCGCCCTGCACCGCGATCGCCGCCTCGCGCGCGAGGCCGGTCGAGACCGGCTCGTTCACGGTGGCCGGATAGGCGCGGTTGAACGTCGCGTCCACCCTCGCGCCGAACGCCCGGCCGATGCCCTCGGCCGTCTCGATCACCCGGCGCTCGATCAGGTCGCCCGCCTCCTTGGTGAACCAGCGCGCGGTGCCGCGCAGCCGCACCACCTCGGGGATGACGTTGTGCGCGTCGCCGCCTTCGAGCCAGGTGATCGACACCACGCCGGCGTCGGTGGGTTCGAGGTTGCGCGCCACGATCCCCTGCATCGCGGTGATGATGTGCGCGCCGACCAGCACCGGATCGATGCCGAGATTCGGCATCGCGCCATGCGCACCCTTGCCGGTAATCGTGATGTCGATGCCGCTGACCGCGGCCATCACCGGGCCGTTGCGCCACAGGAACGCGCCGAACGGCGCGCGCGGCCAGTTGTGCAGCCCGAACACGCGATCGACCGGGAAGCGCTCGAACAGTCCCTCGTCGAGCATGATCTTGGCGCCGCCATGCATCTCCTCGGCGGGCTGGAAGATGAAATAGACCGTGCCGGCGAAGTTGCGTGTCTCGGCGAGATACTTCGCCGCGCCGAGCAGCATCGTCGTGTGGCCGTCATGGCCGCAGGCATGCATCACGCCGGGGTTGGTGGAGGCGTAGGGCGCGCCCGTCTCCTCCTTGATCGGCAATGCGTCCATGTCGGCGCGGAGCCCGATCGCGCCCGAACCCGGCCGGCTGCCGCGCAGCACGCCGACCACGCCGGTCCTGGCGATGCCGGTATGAATCTCGTCGACGCCGAACTCCTTCAGCTTCTCGGCGACCACGCGGCTCGTGCGCACCTCCTGGAGCGCGAGTTCGGGGTGGGCGTGGAAGTCGCGCCGCCAGGCGGTCATCTCGTCGTGGAAGGCGGCAATGCGGTTGTGGACGGGCATGCGAGGATCCCTTCTCGGTTAGTCCGGGATATCGCGGCGGCGGAAGGTGAGTGCAAGGCCGGCCTCCAGCGGCATGGGGTCGAAGCCGAGCAGCCGGCGCGCCGGGGTGATGTCGAACGCCTTGTCTTCGGTCAGCCGCAGGATCTCGTCGTGGGTCACGCGCGGCAGAGCCGGGAGGATCGAGACCACCCGGGCCAGGACGGTCGCGAGGGCGATCGGCACGGCGAGCACGCGCACACGCTTTCCCGCGGCGCGGGCGATAGCGCCCACGAAGTCACGGTAGGGCAGAGGCTCCGGCCCGGCGACCACGATCGGCTCGGCGGCGACCGCCTGGCGCTGCACCGCCGCGACCACCGCGCGCGCGACATCGTCGGCGTGCACAGGCTGGATCAGGCTGCGGCCGCCGCCGGGCAGGGGGATCACGCCGAAGCGCGCCAGCGCGGCGATGCGCCGGACGTTGTTCTCGCCCGCCGCGCCGTAGATCATGGTCGGGTGCAGCAGCACCCCCGCAACAGCTGATGCCGTGAAGGCGGCTTCGAGCGCGCGCACCGCGTCGGCGCGCGGATCGGGGAACCGGGTGTAGCGCCGCGTCGAGCCGAGCAGCACGCAGTGCGGCGCGGGGCGAGGCAGGGCGGCAAGCAGAGCCGTGCCCGCTTCGGCGGGAGCGCAACAGATCACCGAGCGCGCATCGGCACAGGCTCTGGACTGGGATGGGGGGTCGGGCGCGACTGTCAGGGCAGCCTCTTGGGGCACTGCGTGTGCCCGGTGGCGGCTTCGCACGACCGCATGCGCTGTGAACCCGGCCTCGATCAGCGCCCGACAGACCGCCGAGCCGATCCGGCCGCCGGCACCGACGACGGCGACCGGCGCCGTCACCCGCCCTCGGCCCGGAGGAAGGCGAAATCGACCCCCTGATCGGCCTGGAGCACCTCGCGCTGCCAGAGCA
>CAZHMM010000007.1:0-4927 GCA_964533585.1 uncultured Elioraea sp. | reverse complement strand
AGGAAGGCGAAATCGACCCCCTGATCGGCCTGGAGCACCTCGCGCTGCCAGAGCAGGTCCCAGCCGCGCGCGGCCGGCGGCGGCGGCGTCCAGCCAGCGCGGCGGGCGGCCAGCGTCGCCTCGTCCACCAGCAGATCGAGCCGGCGCTCCTTCACCGAGAGGCGGATCCGGTCGCCGGTCTGCACCAGCGCGAGCGGACCGCCCTCGGCCGCCTCGGGGGCGATGTGCAGCACGATCGTGCCGTAGGCGGTGCCGGACATGCGTGCATCGCTCATCCGGATCATGTCCTTCACCCCCGCCTGGGCGAGCTTTCGGGGGATCGGCAGGTAGCCCGCCTCCGGCATGCCGTAGCCGCCCTTCGGCCCGGCATTCTTCAGCACGAGGATGTCCTGTGGCGTCACGTCGAGGGCCGGGTCATCGATGCGCGCGGCCATGTCGGGCAGGCTCTCGAACACCACCGCGCGGGCCTCGGTCTCGAACAGCGAGGGATCGGCCGCCGCACGCTTGAGGATCGCCCCGCGCGGGGCGAGCGAGCCGAACAGCGAAACGAGCCCGCCCACCGGCGAGATCGGGTTGTCGAGCGGGCGGATCACCGCCGGGTCGGCGAAGCCGGCCTCGTCGCGCGCCAGCCGCGCGCCGAGCGTCTCGCCGGCGATGGTGGGTGTGTCGAGGTGGAGCAGCGGCTTGAGCCGGCGCAGCACCGCGCCCATCGCGCCTGCCGCGTGGAAGTCCTCCATGTAGCCCTGCCCGGTCGGCTTCAGATCGACCAGCACCGGGGTCTCGTCGGAGAGCGCGTTGAGGCGATGCAGGTCGAGCCCGATGCCGGCCCGTCCGGCGATCGCGGCGAGATGCACGATCGCGTTGGTCGAACCGGACAGCGCCAGCAGCACGCGAAGCGCGTTCTCGACGCTCTCCTTGGTGACCAGGTCGCGCGGGCGGATGGGGTCCTTGGCGGTCGCGAGCTGCACCGCGAGCGCGCCCGACGCCTCGGCCGCGCGCATCCGGTCGGCGTGCACCGCCGGGATCGCGGCGGTGCCGGGCAGCAGGAAGCCGAGCGTCTCGGCGAGGCAGGCCATCGTGCTGGCCGTGCCCATCACCCCGCACGACCCGGCCGTGGTGGCGAGATTGCCCTCGATGCGTTCGATCTGTGCGGCGTCCACCTCGCCGGCGCGGTACTTCGCCCAGAAGCGGCGGCAATCGGTGCAGGCCGAGAGCCGCTCGCCCTCGAAGCGGGTCGCCATCATCGGCCCACCCACCACCATCACCGCCGGCACGTTGGCGCTGACGGCGGCCATCAGCTGCGCCGGCACGGTCTTGTCGCAGCCGCCCAGCAGAACGACGGCGTCGAGCGGCTGGGCGCGCACCATCTCCTCGGTGTCGATCGCGGCGAGGTTGCGGTAGTACATCGAGCACGGGCTGAGCGAGGGCTCGCACACGCTGATGGTGGGGAACTGGAGCGGCAGCCCGCCGGCCGCCAGCACGCCGCGTTCGACCGCGCGCACCAGTTCGGGGAAGTGGCGGTGGCAGTTGTTCAGCCCCGAGCTTGTGTCGCAGATGCCCACCGTCGGGCGGGCGAGCGCCTCGCGGCTCCAGCCCATCGACAGCATGAAGGACCGGCGCAGATACAGCGCCATGTCGCGGTCGCCGTAGTTGGAGGTGTTGCGGGCAAGTCCCTTGGGCGCGTTGTCGCTCATGCGTCTCCCCTCGTTCCACGCCGAGGCTAGGGCCGCCGATGCCCGGCGGAAAGGGGGGCGGCTTGAGGCGGTATCCAGATACCGTAAGGCGAAACCGCGCTTTCCGCTTGACCTTGCGGCCGATGCGCCGTATCAGGCCCGCCTCGCGCGGGACGGTCCCGCCGCACGGTATCGGACATGATGAAGACCACACCCTCGCTGAAGCCGAGCCAGGTGCAGAAGGCCTGGTGGCTGATCGACGCCGACGGGCTGGTGCTCGGCCGCCTCGCCTCGCTGATCGCGATGCGGCTGCGCGGCAAGCACAAGGCCACCTTCACCCCGCATGTCGATTGCGGCGACCACGTCGTCGTGGTCAACGCCGAGAAGGTTCGCCTCACCGGCAACAAGGCCCAGGACAAGGTGTTCTACTGGCACACCGGCTATCCGGGCGGGATCAAGCAGCGCACGATCGCCCAGCGCCTCGGCTCCAAGCACCCCGAGCGGGTGATCGAGAAGGCGGTGGAGCGCATGATCACCCGCGGCCCCCTGGGGCGCCAGCAGATGCGCAACCTGCACGTCTATGCCGGCACCGCCCATCCGCATGAGGGCCAGTCGCCCAAGGCGCTCGATATCGCGGCGATGAACCGCAAGAACAAGGTGGCGTGACCATGAGTGGAGAAGCGGGTCGCGAGACCGTCCGTTCGCTGGCCGACCTGAAGGATCTCGGGGTCGCCGGTGCCGCCGCCGAGGCGCCGAAGCGCGAGCCCAAGCGCGATGCGCAGGGCCGCGCCTATGCCACCGGCCGACGCAAGGACGCGGTGGCGCGGGTGTGGGTGAAGCCCGGCAGCGGCAAGTACGAGATCAACGGCCGCACCGCGGAGCAGTATTTCGCCCGGCCGGTGCTGCGCATGCTGATCGCCCAGCCCTTCCTGGTGGCCGACCGCTACAACCAGTTCGACGTGTACTGCACCGTCGTCGGCGGCGGGCTCTCGGGCCAGGCCGGCGCGCTGCGCCACGGCATCAGCCGCGCGCTGGTCAACTACGAGCCGGATCTGCGCAAGATCCTGAAGTCGGCCGGGTTCCTGACGCGTGACCCGCGCGTGGTCGAGCGCAAGAAGTACGGCCGCGCCAAGGCCCGACGCAGCTTCCAGTTCTCGAAGCGCTGAGGCGCCGCGCCCGGACACGACACTGCAACAGAGACATGCAGGATGGGGGCGGAGCCGCAAGGTTCCGCCCCTCTTGCGTTCCGGGGCATCCCGCCCCGACAGTTGGGTCACCAAGGAGGACGCCATGGACCCGATCCGCGTGTTCATCGACGGCGAAGCCGGCACCACCGGGCTTCAGATCCGCGAGCGGATCGCCGGCCGACGCGAGATCGCGCTGGTCCAGGTCGATCCCGCCCGACGCAAGGACCCCGCCGCGCGCGCGGACGCCATGGCACAGGCGGATGTCGCCGTGCTGTGCCTGCCCGATGACGCCGCGCGCGAAGCGGTGGCGCTCGCCGCCGGGCTGCCGAACGGCGGCCCGCGCATCCTCGATGCCTCGACCGCGCACCGCGTCGCCGAGGGCTGGGTGTACGGCTTCCCGGAGCTCACGCCTGGGCAGCCCGCGCTGATCCGCGCGGCGAAGCGCGTGGCCAATCCCGGCTGCTATCCCACCGGCGCGATCGCGCTGATCCGCCCGCTGGTCGATGCCGGGCTGCTGCCGGCCGACTACCCCGTCACGATCAATGCCGTCTCCGGCTATTCCGGCGGCGGACGGTCGATGATCGAGGCTTACGACGCGGGCACGGCGCCGGCCTTCGAGCTCTACGCGTTGACGCTTGAGCACAAGCACCTGCCCGAGACGGTGCGCTACACTGGCCTTTCGCGCCGGCCGATCTTCGTGCCCTCGGTCGGCAATTTCCGCCAGGGCATGCTGGTGAGCGTGCCGCTGCATCTCGACACGCTGCCGGGCGCGCCGAAGGCGGCCGATCTCGAGGCCGCGCTGGTCGCGCGCTATGCCGGGTGCGAGTACGTGACGGTCGTTCCGGCGCAGGGTGCCAAGCAGCTCGAGCCGCAGGCGCTGAACGGCACCAACACGCTGGAGCTGCGCGTGTTCGCCAACGAGGCGCGGCGGCATGCGGTGCTGGTGGCGCGGCTCGACAATCTCGGCAAGGGCGCGTCGGGCGCGGCGGTGCAGAACATCGAAACGATGTTCGGGCTCAGCGAGGCCAGGAAGGCAGCGTAAGACCCGGGGGGCCATTGGCCCCCCGGACCCCCCTTCTATCTCGGCAGGGGGTTTGGGGGACCAGCGTGGTCCCCCAATACCTGTTAGGAGACCCTGATGCACGGCCCCATCTTCCCCTTCCGCGGCATCACCCCGACCGTGCACGAGACCGCCTGGATCGCTCCCACCGCCGCCGTCATCGGCGACGTCCACATCGGCGAGGGCACCGGCATCTGGTTTCACTGCGTCATCCGCGGCGACGTGAACATCATCCGCATCGGCGCGCGCACCAACATCCAGGACTGCACGCTGATCCACGTGAACCGCGAGAAGTTCCCCTGCATCATTGGCGACGACGTCACGGTCGGGCACATGGCGATCATCCACGCCTGCACGCTGAAGAACCGCGCCTTCGTCGGCATGGGCGCGATCGTGCTCGACGGCGCGGTGATCGAGGAGGGCGGGATGCTCGCCGCCGGCGCCGTGCTGACACCGGGCAAGGTCATCCCCCCGGGCGAGCTCTGGGCCGGCGCGCCGGCGCAGTTCATGCGCAAGCTCGACAAGCCGGGCGACGCATTCTTCGACCGCACCGCGCCGCATTATGCCGGACTCGCCGCCGAGTACCGCCGCGAGTACCGCGCGCTCGCACTCGCCCGCGCCGCGGAATGATTCTGCGCCGCATCGCCCTGATCGGCGCCATCGCGCTCGCCGCCTGCGACGGAGGCCCCGTGGAGACCGTCCACATCCCACCCGGTGCCCTTCAGGGCACCGGCGAGACGCTGTTCCAGGCGAGCGAAACCGCGCATCACATGCTGGTCGCGCGCGCCGACGCCCTGCACGACCAGCCCGCCAACGCGGCCTACGCGCTGATGCTCTACGAGATCGCCACCGTCGAGGCGTCCGGCCGGCTGTCGGACCAGTGGCCCGGACGGCTCATGCGCGAGGCGCGGCCGGTCGTGCGCGCGGCCGCCGGGCTCGCGTCCGAGGCGACCGCGCAGCAGGTGGTCGACGCGCTCTGGGCCACCGTGCAGGCGCTGCGCCGCAAT
>CAZHMM010000006.1:49668-60762 GCA_964533585.1 uncultured Elioraea sp. | reverse complement strand
CTCATGCCGGCAGCACCGTGATGCCGGCGCCGATGCGCACGCCGAACACCCGGCCGGCGAGCGCGTCGGCCATCACCGCCTCGGGTGCCGCGTCGGCGACCAGCCGGCCGGCCTCCAGCAGCGCCATCCGATCGGCATGGCGCGCGGCGAGGGCGAGGTCGTGCAGGATCACGACCACCGCGCGGCCTGCGGCGGCCGCGGCGCGCAGCAGGCGCATCACCGCGAAGCCCTGCGCGGGGTCGAGATCGGCGCAGGGCTCGTCGAGCAGCATCACGTCGGGGGCGGTGGCGAGCACGCGCGCGATCATGGCCCGCCGCGCCTCGCCGCCCGAGAGCCGGTCGATCCGCCTGTCGGCCATGTGATCGAGCCCGACCGCGGCGAGCGCGGCGGTCACCGGCGGCTCGGCCGCATCGCCATGCGGCAGGCGGCCGAGTGCCGCGATCTCGCGCACGGTCATGCCCCAGGCGGCGCGGGCGCCCTGCTCCAGCCAGGCGATGCGCCGGGCGCGGGCGCGCGGGGCGAGGGCGGCGAGCGGCGCGCCGTCCAGCGTCACCCGCCCCGCGTCCGGCCGGATCAGCCCGGCGAGGGCGCGCAGCAGCGTCGACTTGCCCGCGCCGTTCGGGCCAACGAGCGCGACGAGTTCGCCCGGCGCGACCGCGAGCGACACGCCGTCCAGCACCGCCCGGCCGTCGAGCCGCAGGCGGAGGTTCTCGGCCGCGATCATCCGGGCCTCGCGTGGCGGAGCGCGAGGTGCAGCAGCAGCGGCGCGCCGAGCAGCGCGGTCAGCACGCCGAGCCGAAGCTCCTGTTGCAGCGGCACGAGACGGACCGCGATGTCGGCGGCGAGCACCAGCGCGGCGCCGGCGAACAGCGACGGCGCCAGCAGCGCGCCTGGCCGCTCGCCGGCGGCGAAGCGGACGAGGTTGGGCACGATCAGCCCGACGAAGCCGACGCCGCCCGCGACCGCGGTGCCGCCGCCGACCGCGAGGGCTGCGCCGAGCGCGGCCAGCCGCATGGTCGATGCGACCGGCACGCCGAGGCTCTCGGCGGTCGCCTCGCCGAGTGCCAACGCATCGAGGCGCGCGCCGAGCGGCAGCAGCAGCGCCGCCCCCGCGAGCACGACGGGCGCGGCAAGGGCGGCGTCGCGCCAGGAGCGGTCCTCCAGGCTGCCGAGCAGCCAGATCGTGATCTCGGCCAGCGCGAACGGGTTGGGCGCGAAGGAGAGCGCCATTGCGACCGCGGCCGAGACGATCGCGGCCACCGCGATGCCGGCGAGGATCAGCGCCGTCCCGGTGCCCGCGCGCGCGGCCAGCGCGAACACCAGCGCGGCGGCGAGCAGGGCGCCGGCAAGTCCGCCGGCCGGCAGGGCGAGCGGCACCGCGGCGGCGAGCCCCCAGTAATAGGCCAGCACCGCGCCGAGGCTCGCCCCGCCGGTGACGCCGAGCAGGCCGGGATCGGCGAGCCGGTTGCGCAAGAGCCCCTGCATCACCGCGCCGGCAAGCCCCAGGCCCCCGCCGACCAGCACCGCCAGCACGGTGCGCGGCGCGCGCACCTCCCACAGGATCACCGCGTCGGGCACGCCGAGCCCGGCCGCGCCGACGAGCAGCGAGAAAGCGGCGAGCAGCGCCGCGAGCAGCGCGAGCGCCGCGGTCATCGCGCCAGGGCGGCGGCCGCGCGCACGGTCTGCGGGCCGCCGCAGGCGAGCCAGGCCGGATCGAGCCGCGCGCGCGGGATGGCGGCGCGGGCGAGCGCGGGGTGCTCCAGCAGCGCCTCGGAGAGCGAGGGCGGGCCGGCGGCGGGTGCCGTCACCAGCAGGTCGGGCGGGTCGGCGAGCAGGCGTTCCAGCGGGACGAAGCCGTAGCCCGCGAAGGGTGCGGCGTTGGCGAGGCCCGCCGCGCGCAGCACCGCGTCGGGCAGGGTGCCGCGCCCGGGCACGAAGCCGCGCGCCTGCCAGACGAGCGCGCGTGGCGCGTCGGCGCGGGGCGGGATCGCGGCGAGGTCGCGCGCGATCGCGTCGGCCAAGGCCTCGCCGCGCGCCCGCTCGTCGAGCGCGGCGGCGACGCTGCGCAGGTGCCGCAGGATCGCGTCGAAATCCTCGGCGAGCCCGAGCCGGAGCACGGCAACGCCGCGCGCCTGAAGCATCGAGGCGACGCGCGCCGCCCCCCAGGGCCCGACGATCGCGAGGTCCGGGTTCAGCGGCAGCACCTCCTCGGCGACGGTGCGCACGCGCGGGATCCCGTCCGCCTCGGCGGCGACGGCCGAGAGTGCGGGGTCGGCGGCGAGCGGCGAGAGCGCGGCGATCCGGCCGCGCTCGGCGAGGGCGACGACGAACTGGTCGGCGCAGAGATTGAGCGAGACCACGCGCGCGGGCTTCGCCGTGGCCGAGCCGGCGAACAGCAGCAGCGCCAGCGCCGCACGGATCAGCACGGGCGCAGCACCCGGCACGGGTTGCCCGCGGCCACCACGTTGGCCGGCAGGCTGCGCGTCACCACCGACCCCGCGCCGACCACGGTGTTCTCGCCGATCGACGCGCCGGGACAGACGATCACCCCGCCGCCGAGCCACACCCCGTCGCCGATCGCGATCGGCAGGGCGGACTCCCAGCCCGCGCGCCGGGTCGCGGCGTCGATCGGGTGGGTCGCGGTGTAGAGCTGCACGCCCGGGCCGATCTGCACCTCCTGGCCGATGACGATCCGCGCGCAGTCGAGCAGGACGCAGCCGTAGTTGAGGAAGGACCGTGCGCCGATCGTGATCTGCGCGCCGTAGTCGCAGCGGAACGGCGGGTTGACCACCGCGCCCGCGCCGAGCGCGCCGAGCAGCGCGGCCAGCGCCTCGGCGCGCGCGGCGTCATCGTCCGGATCGGCGCCGTTGAAGCGCGCGAGCAGGCGCTGGGCGCGGCGGCGCTCGGCGACCAGCTCGGGGTCATGCGCGAGATAGGGCTCGCCCGCGAGCATGCGTGGCTTCTGGCCGGACGGCGTCACACCACCACCACGCCGCGATGCTTGGCCTTGTGCGGCGGCTCGACATGGATGGTGATCACCGCGGGTTCGAGCTCCGCCTTCAGCGCCGCCTCGATCCGGTCGCAGATCGCGTGCGCGTCGCCCACGCGCATCTCCTCGGGCACGACGAGGTGGAACTCGATGAAGGTGAAGCGTCCGGCCTGGCGGGTGCGCAGGTCATGCGCCTCGATCGCGCCCTCGGCATGGGACGAGACCAGCGCGCGGATCTTCTCCAGCTGCTCGGCGGCGACCGCCTCGTCCATCAGCCCGCCGACGCTCTCGCGCATCAGCCGCCAGCCGGACCAGAGGATGTTGGCGGCGGTGGCGGCGGCGAGCGTGGGGTCGAGCCACAACTCGCCGGTGAGCGCGACCAGCCCGACGCCGACGATCACCCCGAGCGAGGTGACCACGTCGGCGACGAGGTGGCGCCCGTCGGCGACCAGCGCGGGCGAGCCCAGCCGCCGGCCGCGCCGGATCAGCACCCAGGCCCAGGCGGCGTTCACCACGGTGGCGACCGCGCTGACCGCGAGGCCGAGCGCCGGCTGATCGGGCGCGCGCGGGTTGAGCAGGGCGAACCACGACTCGCGCAGGATCGAGACCGCGGCGATCACGATCAGCGCGCCGGTGAACACGGCCGAGAAGTACTCGGCCTTGGCGTGGCCGTAGGGATGGTTCGCATCCGCCGGGCGCTGCGAGTAGAGCACCGCGGCGAGCGCGGTGGTCGAGGCCGCGACGTTGACGATGCTCTCGACCGCATCGGCGAGCAGCGCGACCGAGCCCGTGATCCACCAGGCAGCACCCTTCAGCGCCAGCACCGTGACGGCGATGGCGAGGCTCGCGGTGGCGAGTCGGCTGGCGCGGGTCATCGGCGGGCTTATAGCAGCGCCGCGGCGCCGGCCATCTTCCCGAGGCGGGCCGGCTGCCATGGCCGGCCGTCGAGGTTGACGCCGGCGCGCGCGCCGCTCACCGGAACGACACGGTGCCCTACCACGCGATCCGCGACCGGCTGCTGCCGTGAGGTCGGGCGGCGGCTACAGCGCTGGCCGCCGCGCCCGCGTCCCCGCCGCCTCCTCGACCGCGCGGCCGAGCCGCAGCACGGTCGCATCGTCGAACGGGCGGCCGACGATCTGCAAGCCGAGCGGCAGGCCGTTCGCCGCGAAGCCCGAGCACACCACCATGGCCGGCCCGCCCGAGACATTGGCCGGCGCGGTGAACATCGGCCGCGCCAGCCCCTCGCGCGGGTCCTGGTCGGCGAGCTTCGGCGGCGGCGAGGGGACCGTCGCGGTCACGACCGCGTCGACGCGCTCGAACAGGGCATTGAACTGCGCCGCCAGCGTCTTGCGCTGGCGCTGCGCCTGAAGGTAGTCGGCGGCGCGCACCAGACCGCCGGCCATCACCCGCACACGGAAGGCGCGCGAGTAGAGCTCGGGCCGGGTGGTCAGGTCATGCTCGTGGATCGCATAGGCCTCGGAGACGATGATCAGCCGCGCGACCGCGTTGAAGTCCTGCAACGGCGCGGCGTCGAGCTCGACCAGCGTGCAGCCGAGCTCCTTCAGCAGCCGCACCGCGTCGGCCATCTGCTCGCGCACCTCGGCCGAGGCGGGCAGGTCATGCTCGTGGAAGCGGCGGATCAGCCCGACCCGCATCCCCTTCACCGGCTTGCGGCACTCGGCGAGGTAATCGACCGCCGGCGCATGCACCGAGGCGCTGTCCTCCGGGTCGTGGCCGGCGATCGCGGCGAGCAGGATGGCGCAGTCCTCGGCCGTCCAGGCCATCGGCCCCGCGGTGTCGAGCGAGTGGGACAGCGGCACCACGCCGCGGCGGCTGACCAGCCCGGCGGTCGGCTTGATGCCGGCGACGCCGCAATAGGCGGCCGGCAGGCGGATCGAGCCGGCGGTGTCGGAGCCGAGGCTGCCGAGGCAGAGCCCGGCGGCGATCGCCGCGCCCGAGCCGGAGGAGGAGCCGCCGGTGAAGCGCTCGGTGTCCCAGGGGTTGCGCGCCGGCGGCCAGGGCAGGTCGAAGGCGGGTCCGCCGGTGGCGAATTCATGCGTGGCGAGCTTGCCCAGCATGACCACGCCGGCCTCGGCCAGCCGCTCGACCGTGGCGGCGCTGCGCTTCGGCATATGGTTCAGCATCAGCCGCGAATGCGCGGTCGTGCGCACCCCGGCGGTCTCGTAGATGTCCTTGTAGGCGAGCGGGATGCCGTGCAGGGGGCCCTTCCAGCCGCCCGCGGCGATCGCCTTCTCGGCCACCCGGGCGGCGGAGAGCGCCTCGCGCTCGGTCACGGTCAGGAAGGCGTCGAGCCGGGGGTTGAGCTGCTCGATCCGCGCGAGCAGGGCGCGCGTGAGCTCGACCGGCGAGAGGCGGCGGGCACGGATGGCGCCCGCCGCGTCGGCGATGGTCAGATGGTGGAGGGTGTCGGCCGCTCTCATCGGCGCGGGCGGGCGGCCTTCCGGGCGGGCTTGGCGGGGGCGCGCGCGGGCTTCTTCGCCGGCTGGCCGCGCGTCGGCTTGGGCGCGGGCTTGGCGGGCCTGGCGGCGCGCGCCGCGGGCTTGGCCGGCGCCTTGGCGGCCGGCTTGGCCTTGGGCGGCCTGCGGGCCGGCGCGGATGCCGGCGGAGGCGAGGGGGACGGAACCTCGGGCGCGCCGAAGGCGGGCGTGAAGCAGGGCTCGTCCCAGATCGGCCGGGCGCGCGGGATGCGCGCGGTCAGGGCGACGATGTGCTGGTAGGAGACGGCAAGATCGGCCTTCTGGCCGGCATTCAGGTTCAGCCCGGCGCGCCGCACCAGCACGTCCACCTCGTCGCGCGTGACCGCCGGCGGCGCCGCCGGCACCGGCGTGGCCGCAGGCGCGGCGCGCCCCGCCGCCGGCTTCGCGATGACGGCGGCCGACAGCCCGCCCGTAGTGCTCATCCGCGCTGCACCCCGGATGCTCCTCTGGGGTTCTCGTATGGCGCGAAAGTGTTACCGGGCCGAGACGGGACGCGCAACCGGTTTGGCCGCCCCGAGGCCAGGGTCAGCCGCCGATCGCCCCGGCGGCGGCCGCGCGCTCGCGCCGGCGCACCGCCTCGATCCGCCGCCCCTCGGCATCGAACACGTGCAGGCTGGCCGGCGGCAGCACCACCGGCAGCACCGAGCCCGCGACCGGGGCGCAGTCCGACATCCGAACCGTGAACGCCTCGCCCGAGGGCAGCGCGCCGTGGATCAGGCTCTCCGCCCCCAGCGGCTCCACCAGATCGACCTTCAGCGCAAGACTGCCGGGGCCCGAGCCCGCCTGGATGTGCTCGGGGCGGATGCCGATGGTGAGCGGCGTGCCCTCGGCGCCGGGATGCGTCCCGTCGGCGAAGGCGATCGTGCTCCCCGCCTTCAGCCGTGCCGCCGTGCCGCCTTCAGCAAGCTCGGCGGCGAGGAAGTTCATCGCCGGCGCACCGATGAACCCGGCGACGTAGGTGTTGGCCGGCGCGCGCCAGATCTCCATCGGGCTCGCCACCTGCTCGGCCCGGCCCTCGTGCATCACCACGAGCCGGTCGCCGAGCGTCATCGCCTCCACCTGGTCGTGCGTGACGAACAGGCTGGTGACGCCGAGCCGGCGCTGGAGCCGCTTGATCTCGGCGCGCATCTGCACGCGCAGCTTGGCGTCGAGGTTGGAGAGCGGCTCGTCGAACAGGAACAGCTTGGGCTCGCGCACGATCGCGCGCCCCATCGCCACGCGCTGGCGCTGCCCGCCCGAGAGCTGGCGCGGCTTGCGCTCGAGCAATTGCCCGATGCCGAGCAGATCGGCGGTCTGCTGAACACGGGCCCTGATCTCGGGCTTCGGCAGGCCGCGGATCTTCAGGCCGTAGGCCATGTTGTCGAACACGCTCATATGCGGGTAGAGCGCGTAGTTCTGGAACACCATCGCAATGTCGCGGTCCTTCGGTTCCAACCGCGTCACGTCCGCCCCCGCGATCACCACGCGGCCCCCGGTCGCGGTCTCGAGCCCGGCGACGATGCGCAGCAGCGTCGATTTGCCGCAGCCCGAAGCGCCGACGATCACGATCATCTCGCCCTCGGCCACCGCGAGGTCGATGCCGTGCAGCACCTGCGTCGTGCCGAACGACTTGCGGATGCCCTGGAGTTCGAGGGTCGCCATGGCGTGCCTTACTTCTCCGTCTCGACCAGGCCCTTGACGAACCAGCGCTGCATCAGGATCACCACCGCCACCGGCGGCAGCAGCGCCAGCACGGCGGTCGCCATCACCAGGTTCCAGTCCGTGTCGGCCTCCGAGCCGATCATGCGCACGATGCCGATCACGATCGTCTCGACATCGCCCGAGGTGGTGACCAGCAGCGGCCAGAGATACTGGTTCCAGCCATAGACGAACAGGATCACGAACAGCGCGGCGATGTTGGTCACCGACAGCGGCAGCACCACGTCCTTGAAGAAGCGGAGCGGCCCCGCGCCGTCGATCTTGGCCGCCTCCACCAACTCGTCCGGGATGGTCAGGAAGAACTGGCGGAACAGCAGCGTCGCCGTGGCGGAGGCGATCAGCGGGATGATCAGCCCGCCATAGGTGTTGATCATGCCGAGATCGGACACGACCTTGAAGGTCGGGAAGATGCGCACCTCGACGGGCAGCATCAGGGTGATGAAGATCGACCAGAACGCCACCATCCGCCCGGGGAAGCTGAAGAACACCACCGCATAGGCGGAGGTCAGCGAGATCGCGATCTTCCCGACCGTGATCAGCAGCGCCATGATGAAGCTGTTCACCATCATCAGCGCGACCGGCACGCGCGTGGTGCGCGCCGAGCCCTCGCCGAGCGCGGTCAGGTAGTTCTCGACCGCGTGCGGCCCCGGCAGCAGCGGCACCTCGCCGCGGGCGATCGTGCCGACATCGTGGGTCGAGCCCATCAGCACGATCCAGATCGGCAGCGCGAACAGCACCACGCCGAGGATCAGGATAGCGTGCGTGACGATGTCGGTGCGCCGGCGCGCGGCCTCGGCCCGGGCGGCCGCCCGCTCGGCCGCGGCAAGCCGCGTGGCGTCGATCGGGCCGTGCATCATGGGCCGCGCCGCATCAGTAGTGCACCTTGCGCTCGATGTAGCGGAACTGGATCGCGGTCAGCAGGATCACCGCCAGCATCAGCACCACCGACTGCGCCGAGGACGAGCCCAGATCGAGGTTCACCCGCCCGTCGATATAGGCCTTGTAGATCAGCGTCTCGGTCGCCTTGGCCGGCCCGCCCTTGGTCAGCGCGTCGATCACGCCGAAGGTGCCGAAGAAGGCGAAGACGATGTTCACCACCAGCAGGAAGAAGGTGGTGGGCGAGAGCAGCGGGAAGATCACGGTCCAGAACCGCCGCTGCGGCCCCGCGCCGTCGATCGCCGCCGCCTCCAGCACGGATTTCGGGATCGATTGCAGCCCGGCGAGGAAGAACAGGAAATTGTAGGGAATCTGGTTCCAGGCCGAGGCGACGATCACCACCAGCATCGCCTGGCCGCCGTTCAGCTTGTAGTCCCAGGCGATGCCGATCTCGCGCAGGAACCGGCCCAACAGGCCGACCTGCGGGTGGAAGATGAAGATCCACAGCACCGCCGCCACCGCCGGCGCGATCGCATAGGGCCAGATCAGCAGCGTCTTGTAGACGCCGGCGCCGCGGATGTGCCGGTCGGCCAGCACCGCGAGGCCGAGTGCCACCGCCATCGAGACCAGCGTGACCCAGAACGAGAAGACCGCCGTGTTCCAGGCCGAGGTGAGATAGAGCGGGTCCTGGAACAGCTCGACGAAGTTCTCCAGCCCCACGAAGGTGGTGCGGATGCCGAACGCGTCCTGCCGCAGGAAGCTGAACCAGATCGCCTGCCCGGCCGGCCAGAAGAAGAAGACGAAGGTGATCGCGAGCTGCGGCGCGAGCAGCAGATAGGGCAGGCCCTTGTCGTTGAAGATGACGCGCTTGCGCATCGGCCTCTCGCGCGGACGGGCCGCTCCCGCTCGGGGAACGGCCCGCCCTGCTCCTCAGGCAGCGTTCCGCGTCACGAGCGATTCGCCCGTTCAAACGCCCGCAGCACCGCATTGCCGCGGCGGTTCGCCGTCTCCAGCGCCTGCGGCACGGTCTGCTGACCCTGGAACACCTTCTCCAGCTCCTCCTGGATGATGTTGCGGATCTCGACCATGCCGCCGAGGCGGAAGCCCTGGCTGTTCGGCGTCGGCGCGGCGCGGGAGAGCTGGATGATCGCCGCATCCGCGCCGGGATTGCGCTCGTAGTAGCCCTCGGCCTTGGCCTTCTCGTAGGCGGCCAGGGTGAGCGGCACATACCCGGTCACCTGGTGCCACCACTGGTCCTCTTCCGGCCGGCTGATGAAGGCGTAGAACGCGGCGACCGCACGGTATTCCTCGGCGGTGCGGTTGCGCGCGGTCAGCGCCCAGAGGCTCGCCCCGCCGATCACGCCGTTGCGCGGGCTCTGGATGACGTCGTCATGGTACGGCAGCGGCACCGAGGCCCACTTGAACTTGGCGTCGCGCTCGATCTGCGCCCGCCCGGCCGAGGAGCCGAAGCCGATCGCGCACTCGCCCGACGGGAACAGGTTGCCGGCGGCGTTGTCGCGCCCGCCGTAGCGGAACAGCCCGTCCCGCTGCAGATCGGCGAGGAACTGCACATGCTTGAGGAAGAACGGATGCGTCAGGTTCATCTCCGCATCCATGCCCTCGAAGCCGTTCGCCTTGGTGGCCAGCCCGACATCATGGATCGCCGACTGCTGCTCGAACATCACCCAGGTCGGCCAGGTGGTGGTCATCACGCAGGGGGTGGCGTTGGCGGCCTTCAGCTTCTCGGCCACCGCCCGGACCTCGCGCCAGGTGCGCGGCGGCTCGGTCACGCCCGCCTTCGCCAGCGCGTCCATGTTCAGCCACATGATCGCCGAGGAGGAGTTGTGCGGCATCGACACGAGCCGCCCCTGGGTGTCGCTGTAGTAGCCGCGCACGCCGGCGAGATACTTCGCCGGATCGATCTCGATCCCGGACTCCTGCGAAAGCTGCCAGACCGGCCGGATCGCCGGCCCGGCGGCCATCATCGTGGCGGTGCCGACCTCGAACACCTGGGCGATGTGCGGCGGGTTGCCGGCGCGCCAGGCGGCGATCGCGCCGGTCATCACCTCGACATAGCTGCCGCGGAAGGTGGCGGTGACGGTGTAGCGGTCCTGGCTGGCGTTGAAGCGCTGCACCTGCTCCTGGACGCGCTCGCCGAGCGCGCCGCCGAGCCCGTACCAGAACTGGATCTCGGTCCGCTGCTGCGCCGAGGCCGGCCCGGTTGTGACAGCCAGCGCCAGGGCGGCGCCGGCGAGAAGGATCCTGCGATGCATTTGGGTCTCTCCCGTTTCGTGGCCTCGCGGCGTGTAGCGGGTGCATGTTACGTCACGGTGACAGCCAGATGAAGCTTCCGCGTCGCACGCCGCCGCCGTGCGTTGCCCCGGCCGCCCGCCGTCCTCTAAGCTGCGCCGCAGCACGAGGATCGCGGCGCGAGGGGAAGGCCGGCACGGCATGGACATCAAGGACCACATCCGCGGCATCCCCGATTTCCCCAAGCCCGGCATCCTGTTCTACGACATCTCCACCCTGCTCGCGCATGCCGATGCCTGGCAGGTGGCGATGGGACGGATGGCGCGGCTGGTGCGCCGCCACCAGCCCGACCTGATCGCCGGGGTGGAGAGCCGCGGCTTCCTGATCGCCGCCCCGCTGGCGCTGAAGCTCGGCTGCGGCTTCATCATGCTGCGCAAGAAGGGCAAGCTGCCGGGCCCCACGGTCGGCCACGACTACGCCCTCGAATACGGCACCGACCGGATCGAGGCGCAGGCGGATGCGGTACGCCCGGGCGACCGGGTGGTGGTGGTGGACGATCTGCTCGCCACCGGCGGCACGATGGCCGCCGGCATCACGCTTCTGCGCCGGCTCGGCGCCGAGGTGCCGGGGGCGGCGGCGCTGATCGAACTCACCTTCCTGCACGGAAGGGCGAAGCTCGATGTCCCGTTCGACGCGCTGGTCGCCTACGACCGCTGAACCCGACCCCTTGGCGGGCGGCGCGCGGAATGCCGCGCTGCCCGATTTCGACCCTGACGCCGCCGG
>CAZHMM010000006.1:0-49568 GCA_964533585.1 uncultured Elioraea sp. | reverse complement strand
TGGCGGGCGGCGCGCGGAATGCCGCGCTGCCCGATTTCGACCCTGACGCCGCCGGTGTGCTCGCCGGCGCGATCGCCGTCGCGCCCACCGGGGTGACGATCGCCGACCCGTCCCGGCCCGATTGCCCGATCGTCTTCCTCAACCCGGCCTTCACGGCGATCACCGGCTACCCGGCCGAGGAGGTGCTCGGGCGCAACTGCCGCTTCCTCCAGGGCCGCGACACCGACCCGAAGGCGGTCGCGCGCGTGCGCCGTGCGATCGCCGCCGGCAAGCCCGTCACGGTCGAGATGCTGAACTACCGCCGCGACGGCACGCGGTTCTGGAACGAGCTGCGCATCACCCCGGTGCCCGGGCCGGACGGGCGCCCCGCCCTGTTCTTCGGCATCCAGCACGACGTCACCGCGCGCCGGCGCGCCGGGTTGGCGCTCGAACGCGCCAAGCGCGCGGCCGAGCGGGCGAACCAGACCAAGTCCGACTTCCTCGCCACCATGAGCCACGAGATCCGCACGCCGATGAACGGCGTGATGGGGACCATCTCGCTGCTGCTGGAGACGGAACTGACCGCCGAGCAGCGCGCCTATGCCGAGACCGCGCGCCGCTGCGGCCAGGACCTGCTCGCGATCGTCAACGACATCCTGGACATCAGCCGCATCGAGTCCGGCATGCTGCGGATCGAATCCGTGCCGTTCCGGATCGCCGACGTGGTGCTCGGCGTGCTCGACCTGTTCGGCGCGACCGCCTCGGAGAAGGGGATCGGGCTCGCCGCCGCGATCGCGCCGGAGGTGCCCGACATGGTCGAGGGCGATCCGCACCGGCTGCGCCAGGTGCTGCTGAACCTGGTCGACAACGCGGTGAAGTTCACCGCGATCGGCGGGGTGACGGTGCGGATCGAGCGCGCCTCGGCCGAACCGTTCGCGCTCGGCGTCGCCGTCAGCGACACCGGCATCGGCATCCCGCCGGCGGCGCAGAAGCGGCTGTTCGTGCGCTTCGCCCAGGCCGACCCTTCGATCAGCCGGCGCTTCGGCGGCTCCGGGCTCGGGCTGACGATCTGCCGCCAGCTGGTGACGCTGATGGGCGGTGAGCTCGCGCTCGCGAGCGAGGCCGGGCGCGGCACCACCTTCTCCTTCGCCCTGCCCGTCCGCCCGGTCGTCGGAGCAGGGGCGGCGCCGGCGCGGCTCGTGCCCTCGGCGGCAGCCGTGGCACCCGGCCCGCACGGGGCGCGCGGGCGGGTGCTGCTGGCCGAGGACAGCCGCTCGAACCAGCTCGTCGCCGCGGCGATCCTGCGCCGGGCCGGGTTCGCGGTCGATGTCGCGGCCGATGGCGAGGAGGCGGTCGCGCGCGCGGCCGCCCAGCCCTACGACCTGATCCTGATGGACGTGCAGATGCCGAAGCTCGACGGCTTCGGCGCCACTGCGGCGATCCGCGCCCTGCCGCCACCCGCCTCGAACGTGCCGATCATCGCGCTCACCGCCTCGGTGCGGCCCGAGGACCGCGACCGCTGCTTCGAGGCCGGCATGACCGGCTATGTCTCGAAGCCGATCGACCTGATCGCCCTGCTCGGCGCGGTCGATCAGGCGCTCGCCGGCCGGCGGGCGGGACGCGGCGCGAGCGACGCGGCGGGCGAGCTGCCGCTCGTCGATCGCGGCGCGCTCGAGGAGCTGCGCAGCGCGGTCGAGCCTGGACGGCTGCCCCACCTGATCGCCGTGTTCGTCGAGGAGACCGAGGCGCGGCTCGCCGAACTCGCGGCCGCGCGCGCGGCGGGCGACATCGCCGCGATCGGCCGGCTCGCGCATGTGCTGAAGAGCGCGGCCGGCACCTTCGGCGCGGCCGCGCTCGGGCGTGCGGCGACGCTGCTCGAGGAGACCTGCCGTGACGGCGCGGCCGAGCGTGCCGACCGCCTCGCCGGCGAAGTCCTCGCACTCGGCCGCCGCAGTCTCGACGCGCTCGCCGAGCCGGCCTCGGCCGGTTGAGCGCGTTCAGTCGAGCGTCAGGTTGGCGGCCCGGATCACCTCGCCGAAGCGGGCGTACTGATCGCGGTTGAACGCGGCGAACTCGGCCGCATTGCGGACCACGATCGGGATCTGCACCCGCGCCAGCCCCTCGCGCACCTGGGCATTCGCCATCGTGGCGAGGCAGGCGCGCTCGAACCGCGCGACGAGGTCCGGCGCCATCCCTGCCGGGCCGTAGATGCCGGTCCAGATCGAATAGACCAGATCGTGGCCGAGCTCGCGCATGGTGGGCGTGTCGGGGAAGTCGGGGTTGCGGGCCTCGTTGAAGATGGCGATCGCGTGCAGATCGTACTGGCGGATCAGGTTGCTCTGGTCGTTGAACAGCGTGACCGAGCCCTCGCCGAAGGCCTGCATCACCTGGCCCGAGCCGCGATAGGGGATGTGGTTCATGCTGATCCCCGCCAGCCGCTCGAACGCCACCATCGAGATGTGCGGGATCGTGCCCGGCCCGGTCGAGGCATAGGGGAAGGCGCCGGGCTGGGCTTTCGCCTTGGCGATCACGTCGGCGAGCGTGCGCAGCCCCGAGGTCTTCGGCGTCATCATGATCACCGGGCTGTCGAGCACCTGGCAGATCGGCGTGAAGTCGGCGGGCGTGTAGCCGACATTCCGGCGCAGCTGCGGCTGGATCATCATCGGCCCGACCGGCGTGATCAGGATGGTCTTGCCGTCGGGCCGCGCGCGCGCGACCTCGGCCGCGCCGATCGTGCCGGCGGCGCCGGTGACGTTCCTGATGATCACCGGCTCGCCCAGCGCCTCGGCCAGCACCGGCTGCATGATGCGTCCGCTGATGTCGGTCGCGCCCCCGGCGGGCCAGGCGATCACCATCGTCACCTGCGCCGCCGCCGGCGTGGCCAGCAGCGAGGCCGCAAGCGCGGCGGCGAACAGACGTGCCGGCATGATCGGTCTCCTCCCGTGTTTCGTTGGCCTCACGCTAGCCGCGCGGGAGCGTGCGCCGCAACCGCGCACCCTTGCCGGCCGTGCCCCGCCGTGGAACACAGGCGGGGGAGAAGGAGACGCCATGACCGCACCGACCGGCGCGAGCGTGATCGCGCGGATGCTCGCCGGCTACGGCGTCAGCCATGTGTTCTTCGTCGATGCGGTGCTGCGCCGCACCCTGATCGAGCTCGAGGGCCTCGGCGTCAGGCGCGTGCTCGCGCACAGCGAGAAGGCGGCGGTGTACATGGCCGACGGCTATGCGCGCGCCTCGGGCCGCGTGGGGGTGTGCTTCGCGCAGAGCGTTGGCGCGGCCAATCTCGCCGCCGGGTTGCAGGACGCCTATCTGCACCGCGCGCCGATCGTGGCGATGACCGGCCGCAAGGCCGCGCAGTCGCGCAATGCCTACCAGGAGATCGCGCACGCGCCGCTGTTCGCGCCGGTGACGCTGTTCTCCGAGCGGGTCGATGTGCCGGACGATCTGCCGCGTCTTCTCCGCCAGGCCTTCCGCGCCGCCACCGGCCCGACGCCGCGGCCGGCGCATCTCGACCTGCTCGGGCTCCAGGCCGAGGGGATCGAGGTGCCGGAGCTCGCGGCCGACGCCTCGGTCGAGCCGCGCCACGGCGCGGTGCCGTCCTATCGCGCGCCGCCCGATCCGGCCGATCTCGCCGCCGCCGCTGCGGTGCTGGCCTCGGCCCGGCGCATCGCGATCGTCGCCGGCGCGGGGGCAGCGCTCTCCGGCGCCGGCGAGGCGCTGCACCGTCTCGCGCGCCTGCTCGCCGCACCGGTCGCGACCAGCCTCGGCGCGCGCGGCATCATCGACACGCGCGATCCGCTCTCGGTCGGCACGGTCGGCAGCTACGGCGCGCCGCCGGCGAACGAGATCGTGCACGCGGCCGACTGCGTGCTGGCGGTCGGCAGCCATCTCGGCGACCAGCCGACGCTGGACTGGCGCGTGCCCGCGCCCGGCACGCGCATCGTGCAGATCGACGCCGATCCGGCCGAGATCGGCCGCAACTACCCCAACACCGTGCCGCTGCCGGCCGATCCGCGCGCCGCGGTCGAGGCGCTCGCCGAGATGGTCGCGACCACGCCGCGCGACGATGCCTTCGCCCGCTGGGCCGCCGCGCGTGTCGCCGCCTGGCGTGACGCCATGGCGCCGCAGCTCGCCTCGGATGCGGTGCCGATCCGCCCCGACCGGCTCTGCGCCGAGATCACCGCCGCCCTGCCGGCGGATGCGATCCTGGTCGCCGATACCGGCTACTCGGGCATCTGGACCGCGACCTGCATCGAGCTCGCCCCGCCGCAGACCTACCTGCGCGCGGCCGGCTCGCTCGGTTGGTCGTTCCCGGCCGCGATCGGCGCCAAATGCGCCTGCCCCGACCGGCCCGTGCTCTGCTTCTCCGGCGACGGCGCGATCTACTACCACCTGACCGAGCTCGAAACGGCGCGCCGGCTCGGCCTGCCGCTCGTGCTGGTGATCAACAACAACTCGGGCTTCGCCCAGGGCCTGCCGAATGTCCGCCGCATGCAGGGCAACCGGCCCGGCAACGTCGAGGAGATCATCCGCTTCGGCCCGACCGATTTCGCGGCCGTCGCCGAGTCGTTCGGCGTGCGCGGCATCCGCGTCGAGGACCCGGCCGCGATCGCGCCGGCGCTGCGCGCGGCGCTCGCCCATCCCGGCCCGGTGGTCGTCGATGTCGCGACCGACATCGAGACACGCGCGCCCGAACCCTGGATCCCGGAGGAGCAGCGATGATGCGGGTGGCCGTTCTCGGCGCCGGCCTGATGGGCCATGCGCTCGCGCTGGTGCACGCGCTCGGCGGCTGCCGCGTCCGCCTGACCGACTCCCACGCGCCCACGCTCGAGCGTGCGCCCGGGCTGATCGCCGCGGCGCTCGCGACGCTGCGCGAGGCCGGCGAGACCGACCGCGACGCGGCCTGGCTCGCCTCGGTCGTCACCACCCACACTGGCCTCGCCGAGACCGTCGCGGACGCGGACCTCATCGTCGAGGCGATCACCGAGGACGCGGAGGCGAAGCGCGCGCTCTACGCGGCGCTCGATCCGCACGCGCCGCGCGATGCCATCCTCGCCTCCAACACCTCCTATCTCGATCCGTTCCCGCTGATCCCCGACGGGCGCCAGCACCGCGCGGCGATCGCGCACTGGTACACGCCGCCCTATCTGGTCGATCTCGTCGATGTCGTCGGCGGGCCGCGCTGCGACCCCGAGGTGCCGATCCGGCTGCGCGACCTCTATGCCGGCATGGGCAAGCACCCGATCGTGCTGCGCAAGTTCGTGCCCGGCTACATCGCCAACCGCATCCAGGCGGTGATGGCGATGGAGCTCTACACGCTGCTCGATGAGGGGGTGGCCGACGCGGCCGAGATCGACGCCGCGATCGTGCATGGACTCAGCCTGCGCCTGCCGCTGCTCGGCCACTTCATGAAGGCCGACTTCACCGGCCTGCCGCTGGTGCAGAAGGCGCTGGCCGCGCGCATGGTGCCGCCGCCGCCACCGATCCGGAACAGCAAGGCGCTCGACACGCTGATTGCCCAGGGCGCCACCGGCGTGATGGCGGGGCGCGGCTTCTACGACTACGGCGAGGCGAGCCCGGCGGCGCTGTTCGAGGAGCGCGACCGGCGGCTGGTCGCGCTCAAGCGCGCGCTGAAGCAGATCGGGAGCATGATCCGATGACGTTCGAGTTCGCAGGCGCGACCGCGCTGGTCACCGGCGGCGCCTCCGGCATCGGCCTTGCCACCGTCGAGAAGCTCGCGCGCCGCGGCTGCTTCGTGCTGCTCAACCATCTGCCGGACGATCCGGCCGGGCCGCGCGAGGCCGCGCGCCTGCTCGCCGAGGGCTTGAAGGTCGGCACCGCGCCCGGTGACGTCTCGGTGCCGGGCGAGGCCGAGGCGATGGTGGCGCGCGCGCTCGACCAGCTCGGCCGGCTCGACATCCTGGTCAACAACGCGGGCACGCCGAACACCCGCGCGCCGATCCCGCCCTCGGACCTCGACGCCATGACCGAGGCGTTCTGGGCGAAGATCCTGCACACCAACCTGATCGGTCCGTTCCGCTGCACCAAGGCCGCCGCCGCCGCGCTGCGCGCCGCCAAGGGCGCGGTGGTCAACACCGCCTCGATCGCCGGCCTCGGCCACCTCGGCTCCTCGCTCGCCTATGGCGCCTCGAAGGCGGCGCTGATCGACATGACCAGGAACCTCGCCCGCGCGCTCGCCCCCGAGTGCCGCGTCAACGCCGTCGCGCCCGGCGCCGTCAACACCCCCTGGCAGGCCGACTGGCCGGAGGAGCGCAAGCGCGCCGCCGCCGATCGCGCCCTGCTCAAGCGCATGTGCACGGCCGAGGACATCGCCGAGGCGATCGTCTTCCTCGCCACCACCCCCGCGCCGATCACCGGCCAGACCCTGGTGGTCGATGCCGGGCTGACGCTCGGGTGAACGCATGCCTCATTGCAACCGGGGGCGCGGGGGGCTCATATAGTGCGGGCGGAGACAACCGCCTGCCGGGCTTCGTGCCCGCGGCACAACCGGTAACGGGAGAGTCCATATGACCTGGGAAACCCCGGCGTTCGTCGAGATCAAGATGGACGCGGAGATCTCCAGCTATCAGGGCGAGTTCGGCGAGGACGACCGCGCCGAGTGATCCCGACGGCGGCCGCGGGCGCGCCCGCGGCCGCCGCCTTCGCCGATGCGGATCCGGATTCTGGGCGCGGGCGCCGGCGGCGGCTTCCCGCAATGGAACTGCGGCTGCCCGAACTGCGACGGGCTGCGCCGCGGCACGATCCGCGCCAAGCCGCGCAGCCAGGTCACGGTCGCGCTCTCGGGCGATGCCGATCGCTGGGTGCTGCTGAACTGCGGCCCCGAGATCCGCGCCCAGATCGAGGCCTTCCCCGCCCTCTGGCCCCGCGCGCCGCGCCACTCGCCGATCGCCGCGATCGTGCTGACCTGCGGCGATCTCGACCACACGCTCGGCCTGCTCTCGCTCCGCGAGAACCACCCGCTCACGGTGCTGGCGACCGAAACGGTGCGCGCCGGCTTCGTGGACGGCAACGCGCTCTACCGCACGCTCGAACGCTTCCCCGGTCAGGTGACCTGGCGCCGGCTCCTCGCCGGGCTGGAGGCGCCGCTCGATGACCCCGACCCCGCGCGCGCCGCGCTGTTCGCCACCCCCGTGAAGGTGCCGGGCAAGCCGCCCGTGCATCGCGAAGGCCGCGCGCCGCCGGCCGACGACCAAGCGATCGGGCTGATCGTGCGCGACCGGCAGGGCCGCCGCCTCGCCGCGTTTCCCGGCGCCGGCGGCATCACGCCCGCGATGCGCGCGGCGATCGACGGCGCCGACGCATTGCTGTTCGACGGCACGTTCTGGTCCGAGGACGAACTCGCGCGGCCGAAGCTGATGGACAAGCGCGCGGCCGACATGGCGCACCTGCCGATCGACGGCCCGGAGGGCTCGCTCGCCCGGCTTGCGGATCTCGCCGTTGCGCGCAAGCTGTTCGTGCACATCAACAACACCAACCCGATCCTGCGCGAGGACAGCGCCGAACGGGCCAGGGTGGAGGCGGCCGGCTGGACGGTCGCCGAGGACGGGATGGAGATCGCCCTGTGACCGAGCTCTCGCGCGCACCCTTGCCGAAGGACGCGTTCATCGACTGGCTGCGCCGCGAGGGTGCCCGCCGCTACCACGACCATCATCCCGTGCACATCCGGATGCACGAGGGCACGCTCAGCAAGGAGCAGCTCCAGGCCTGGGTGCTGAACCGCTTCTATTACCAGACGCGCATCCCGGTGAAGGACGCGATCATCGTCAGCCGCAGCGAGGATGCAGGGTTCTCGCGCCAGTGGGTGCGCCGCATCCACGACCATATCGGCGCCGAGGACGGCGACGGCGGGCTCGCGCTCTGGCTGCGTCTCGCCGAGGGGGTGGGGCTCGATCGCGACCGCGTCGCCTCCTGCGCCGACGTGCTGCCGGGCGTGCGCTTCGCCTGCGACGCCTATGTGCAGCTCGTGCGCGAGCGCTCCTTCGTCGAGGCCGTCGCCTCCTCGCTCACCGAGTTCTTCGCCCCCGACCTGATGAGCCGGCGCATCGCCGCCTGGGAGAAGCACTACCCCTGGGTCAGCCCCGACATGCTCGCCTATTTCCGCTCGCGCGTGCCGCGCGCCCGCCGCGACAGCGAGGAGGCGATCGAATACGTCGTCACCCACGCCGACACCTATGCGATGCAGAAGAAATGCGTCGAGGCGCTGATCACCAAGACGCAGATTCTCTGGCACCTGCTCGACTGCGTCTGGCTCGCCCATTTCGCCGAGCCGCGCATGGCCCCGCCGGTGTTCGCCGAGGACGCCTCGTGATCGCGCCCGACAGCGTCGTCGCGCTCGCCCCCAAGGTGCGGCTGCGCGAGGACCGCATCACCGGCAAGACGGTGCTGCTCGCGCCCGAGCGCGGCCTCGAACTGAACGCCTCCGCCGTCGCCGTGCTGCGCGCCCTCGACGGCACGCGCTCGGTGCGCGAGGTCGCGGCCTCCCTCGCCGCCACGCACGCCGCACCCGCGGACCGGATCGAGGCCGAGGCGATCGCGCTGCTCTCGGCGCTGGCCGAGCGCGCGCTCGTCCGGGTCGCGCCATGACCGCGCCGCGCCCCTACACCCTGGTCGCCGAGCTCACCTATCGCTGCCCGCTGCGCTGCGGCTACTGCTCCAACCCGCTCGACTGGACGAAGCGCCACGACGCGCTCACGACCGAGGACTGGGCCCGCGTGCTCACCGAGGCCGAAGCCCTCGGCGTGATGCAGGTGACGCTCACCGGCGGCGAGCCGCTGCTCCGCGACGACCTCGAAGCCATCGTCGCCCATGGCCGCCGCCTCGACCTCTACCAGACGCTCATCACCTCCGGCCTGCCGCTGACACGCGACCGCCTCGCCGGCTTGCGCGACGCCGGGCTCGATGCCGTGCAGCTCTCCGTGCAGGACGCCGACGAGACGCGGTCCGACCGCATCGCCGGCACGCGCAGCTACGCGCAGAAGCGCGACGTCGCATCCTGGGTGCGCGACCTCGGCCTGCCGCTCACCCTGAACGTCGTGCTGCACCGCGCCAATCTCGACCACGTGCCGGAGATCATCGCGCTCGCCGAGGAGTGGGGCGCGGAACGGCTCGAACTCGCCAACACCCAGTATCTCGGCTGGGCCCTCGCCAATCGCGACTCGCTGCTGCCGACGCGCGACCAGATCGAGCGCGCCCGTATCGCCGCCGCCGAGGCGCGCGCGCGGCTGAAAGGCCGCATGGAGGTGCTGTTCGTGCTGCCCGACTACTTCACCGGCAAGCCCAAGGCCTGCATGGACGGCTGGGCCCAGCGCTTCATCGTCGTCGGACCCGATGGCACGACACTGCCCTGCCACGCCGCGCACACGCTGCCGCTCGAATGGTGGACCGTGCGCGAGCATTCGCTCGGCGCGATCTGGCGCGACAACCCTGGCTTCAACGCCTATCGCGGCGAACACTGGATGCCGGAGCCGTGCCGGAGCTGCGATCGACGCACGATCGATTTCGGTGGGTGCCGGTGCCAAGCATTCGCGCTGACAGGCGACGCCGCACGCACCGACCCCGCCTGCGTGCTCGCACCGGATCACGCACTCGTCTCCAACGCCAGACCTGGTGAGCAAGACACACAGTACAGGCGAGGGGCTCCGCCCCCCGCACCCCCCACCAAGGGCCATTGACGGGCGCCCATCGCAGCTTGCTGCGATGGGACCCGGTCCTTGGAACCCGCTACACAGCGCGGCTGAGACGCGCCGACTCGCCGCCCGCGATCGCGCCGAGCGCCACCGCCGTCAGCAACCCGTTGCCGGACAGGTATCCCGCCGCGCGCGACCCCGAGAGTCCCGCCGCCGCACCGCCGGCGGCGAACAGGTTCGGGAACACCCCACCCGCCGCGCGCTTCACCCGCGCATCGGCGCCGATCGCGAGCCCGCCCTGCGTGTGGAACAACGCCCCCGTGACGCGCACCGCGCAATAGGGCGGCGCGAGCGGCGCAACCCCCGTCCAGTCGCGCCCGAACCGGTCCGGCGCACCCCGCTCCGCGAGCGACACCGCCAGCGCCGCCGCCGGCACCTTCATCGCCTCCGCCAGCGCCGCCACGCTGTCCGCCCGCAGCACCGCACCGGCCGCCTCGGCCGCGCGGAAATCCTCGAACTGCCGAGCGATCCCCGCGATCCGCTCGTCGAACACATCCCACGCGATCCCGCCAGGCTGCGCCAGCACGCGCGCCGCCTGCTCGGAATACCCCTCCGACTCGTTGCTGAACCGTTCGCCCAGCGGATTCACCTGCACGCCACCCTGCATGATCACCGCCCAGGTGATCAGGATGCCGTGCGGATGCGCGACCGACCCATGCCCCTGATGCCCCGACAGGTACGCGAGCTCCGCCCCCAACGCCTCGCCCCACAGCACCGCCTCGCCGCGATTGCCGTCATGGCCGAACCACACCGCCTCGGCGAGCTCCGGGATGTGCTGCCGCACCAGCGCACGGTTGCCGCCATAGCCGTTGCAGGCAAGCACCAAGGCACGACAGCCGATCCGCTCCTCGCTGCCATCCGGCCGCGCGATGCCGATCCCGCGCACCGTCCCGTCATCATCGACGAACAGCGTGCGCGCCACCGCCTCGGTCAGCACCGCGATACCCGCGCGCTCCACCGCCGTGCGGAGCCGATCGATCAGCTCCGCGCCCGAGCGGCTCGCGAGCCCGTGCATCCGATGCGCCGAGTGCCCCGGGTAGAGGAAATCCGTCACCACCGAGAAGGCGAGCCCGTGCGCCTCGGCGAGCCACTCCAGGGTGCCCGCGATCCCGCGCGACACCGCGTCGAGCACCGCCTCGTCCGCCTCGCCCTTCGCCTTGCGGCGGATATCGGCGGCGAACCGCGCGGCGTCATCGGCGATCCCCGCCTCGCGCTGCCAGCGCGTGCCCGCCGCCGGGATCAGCCCGGCCGAGAGCGCGGTCGATCCGCGCGGCACCGCGTCGCGCTCCACCACCACCGGTTCCGCCCCGGCCTCGGCGGCAGCGAGTGCCGCCACCATTCCGGCGGCACCACCGCCGATGATCAGCACCTCCGCCTCGGCGCCGAACGCGACACCCTCCGCCGGCGCGACGGTCGGCTCCGTCATCCAAGCGTGCCCATCGCCTCGGCGACCGTCGCGATGCGCGCGACCGGCCGCAGCGCCTCGACCGCCACCTCGTGCGTGCGCGGATCGAACGCCGCGCAGCCATCCGACAGCAGCGTGCAGGGGAAGTCGCGCACCGCCGCGTCGCGCAGCGTCGAGGCGACCCCGCCATTCGTCACGATCCCGGCCACCAGCAGCCGCTCGATCCCGGCCTTGCGCAGCACCCACTCCAGCCGGCTCATGTAGAACGCGCTGTAGGCGACCTTCTCCACCGTCAGGTCCGCCGGCGCGAGTTCCTCCACCATCGCCTGGCCCCACGAGCCGGGCGCGAAGTCGCCCGCGCGCAGGAACGGCCGCATCGCCTTCAGGTGCGGCGAGATGAACGGCTCGCCCGCCTTGCCCGGCACCAGCGTGAACAGCGTCGCCACCACCCACCCGCCACGCGCGCGCATCCGTTGCGCCAGCGGCGCGAGCCGCGCCGGCAGGGCGGCGATCTCGGGCGCGGACTGTCCCCCACGCGCATAGGCGCCCTCGGGATGGATGAAGTCGTTCTGCAGGTCGCAGAGCAGCAGCGCCGTGGTCGCAGGGTCGGTCATGCGCGTGTGATCACCAGGTTGCCGAGGCGATCGACCCGCGCGGTAAGCCCGGGATCGACCACGATCGTTGCATCCGCCTGTTCGAGAATCGCCGGGCCCGCGATCTCCGCGCCCGCCGGCAGGTCGAGCCGCGACCACACGGTCGCTTCCTGCGCCGTGCCGTCGAACCACACCTGGCGCCGGCCGCGTTCGGCCGCCGCGCGCGTCGCAGTCGCGGGCGGCGCGAGGGCCGCGAGATCGAGCGCCGGCCGCCGGCCGATCGCGATCGTGCGGACATTGGCGATGCGGATCGGAATCTCGGGCAGCAGGCGCGAGAAGGCTGTGGTGTAGGCAGCCTCGAAGGCGCTGCGGATCGCCTCGGCGCTCACGCCGACCGTGCCGCCGTCGAGCCGGAACGGCAGCTTGACGGCCACCGTGTGCGTCTGGCCGACATAGTGCATATCGGCCTCGAACCGCACCTCGACGCCCTCGATCGGCAACCCGCCGCGCTCGATCACACTGCGCGCCTCCTCGCCGGCGGCGACCAGCCGCGCATCCAGTGCCGCGGCATCGAGGCCGGCGAGCATCAGGTTCACCGTCTGCACCTGGTCATGGCGCAGATCGGCGAGCACGCAGCCGAGCGCGGAGGTGACGCCGGGGAAGCGCGGCACCAGCGTCGCCTTCAGCCCAACCTCGCGCATCAAGGCGCCCGCGTGCAGCGCGCCGCCGCCGCCGAATGGCATCAGCGCGAAGCGCGCCGGATCGTGGCCGCGCTCGATCGACAGCAGCCGGATCGCGCCGGCCATCTTCGCGTTCGCGACCCGCACGATCGCATCCGCCGCCGCCAGCGCGTCGAGCCCGAGGGGTGCGCCGATGTGGCGCGCAATCGCCTCCGTCGCCGCCTCGACATCGAGCCGGGCGAGCGCGCCGCCGATCGGACGCTCGGCATTGATCCGCCCGAGCACCACGTTCGCATCCGTAAGCGTCGGGCGGTCGTTGCCGGCTCGATAGCAGACCGGTCCGGGCACCGATCCGGCACTCTCCGGGCCAACCTGCAACAACCCCCCGGCATCGACGCGCGCGATCGAGCCGCCGCCGGCGCCGATCGTCGTGATCTCCACCATCGGCGTACGGATGACGAGGCCGAAATCGATCGCGGCCTGGGCCGCGAAGGCGGGCTGTCCATTCGCGACCAGCGAGACGTCGAAGCTCGTGCCGCCGAGATCGCCGGTGATCACGTCGGGGAAGCCGGAAGCGCGCGCGATCGCCGCCGCCGCGATCACCCCGGCGGCCGGGCCGGAAAGCGCCGTGCGCACCGGCAGGCTGCGCGCCATCACGGTGTTCATCACGCCGCCGTTCGACTGCACGATGTGGAACTTGCCGCCGAATCCGCCCCGATCGAGTGCCGCTTCGAGCCGGCCGAGATAGGCGCCGACCACGGGTTGCAGATAGGCGTTCAGCGCCGTCGTGCTGGTGCGCTCGAACTCGCGGATCTCCGGCAGGATGTCGGACGAGCAGCAGAGATGACCCTCCGGCCAGAGTGCGCGCAAGGCCGCCATGGCCGCGCGCTCGTTGGCCGGGTTGGCGTAGGCGTTGATGAAGGCGACCGCGATCGCCTCCGCGCCGCGCGCGCGCAAGGCGCGTCCCGCCTCCGCCACCTGCGCCGGATCGACCGGCAGCAGAACGGTTCCATCGGCGCGCGTCCGCTCATCCACCTCCACCCGGAGGTCGCGATCCACCACCGGCTCGAAATCGCCCCAGAGGCCCCAGGTGCGGCGGCGGTCGCGCCGGCGCATCTCCAGCACGTCACGGAAGCCGCGCGTGGCGATCAGGCCGATGCGCGCGCCTTTGCGTTCCAGCAGCGCATTGGTGCCGACCGTCGTGCCGTGCACCACCGCGGCGAGCCCGGCCACGCCGCCAACCGCGTTCAGCCCGTCGATGAAGCCAGCCGCCTCGTCGCCGCGGCGTGACGGCACCTTGGCGGTGCGGAACGTGCCGGTCGCCGGATCGAGTGCGAACAGATCGGTGAAGGTGCCGCCGACATCCACCCCGACGATCGCGCTCATGCCGCGCGGCCTTTGCGCAGCGCCTCGGTCGCGGCGGCGTCAACGGCGCCGTCAGGGCCCACCACGACGGCGTAGTCGCAGCGCGCGGCCTCCACCGTGACGTAGCCGAGCCGCACGTCGCGCGCGACGCGGGCGGGATCGCGTGCGCGCGCGTCACCCCAGCCGCCGCCACCCGGCGTCTCCAGCCGCACCCGCGCGCCCTCGCGCAACCGCACGCCGAACACCTTCGACACCATCGGCGGCTGCGCCCAGCCGGTCTCCGTCTCGTAGCCGAACCGGTTCGCCGCGGCATCGCCGCCGCCGTTCACGCCGAAGGGCGGGAAGCGGCCGCGCTCGCCGAGCAGGAACGCCTCCGCGCCGCGCGCGTCATCGACCGCGATCTCGTAGATCGCGCCGAGGCCCCCGCGATGCAGGCCCGGGCCGCCGCTGTCCGGTCGCAGCGCCCATTGCGTGAACCGCACGGGGTAGGCGGCCTCCAGGATCTCCAGCGGCGGAATGGTCGCGGTGCTGATCGGGTTGTTGCCGTGGTTCAGCCCGTCGGTCTCCGGGTTGCCGCCCAGGCCGCCGCCGAAGAAGCAGAACATCACCCAGCGCGCCGCCGCCTCGCGCCAGCCGCTGATCGAGAGCGCGTTGATGGTCGCGAACGGCCCGGCGGTCGCGCGCTCGGGCGCGGCGGTGCCGAAGGCGCGGAACACCGTGTCGATCACGCGCAGGATCGTTTCGGTGTAGCCCGCCACCGGCTTGGGTGCGTTCGCCGCCAGGATCGAGCCCTCGGGTACGACGAAGCGGATCGGCGCGAGGCAGCCGCCATTCGCCGGCACCTCCGGGAACAGGTGCTTCAGCGCGACGTAGCAGCAGGCGATGGTGGTCGCGCGGCTGATGTTCAACGGCCCCGCGCAGGCCGGCGCGGAGCCGGTGAAGTCGAGCGTCATCGCATCGCCGGCGATCGTCATGGCGAGGCGGATCGGCAGCGGCTCATCGGTGATGCCGTCGTTGTCGAGGAAGTCCTCCGCCGCGTAGACGCCGTCGGGCTGGCGGGCGGGTTCGCTCCGCATCAGCGCCTCGGCGCGCGCGGTCAGCGCGGCGAGCGCCTCCGCGACCACGTCCTCGCCGGTCTCGTCGAGCAGCGCGTTCAGCCGCCGCTCGCCGAGATCGAGCGCGTTGATCTGCCCGTTGAGGTCGCCCCAGTTGGAGAGCGGCACGCGCGTGTTCGCCTGCAGGATCGCCACGATCGCCGGATCGACCACACCCTCGCGCATCAGCCGCACGGGCGGGATGCGTACGCCCTCCTGGTGCGCGTCGGTCGCGCGCGGGTTGTAGCCGCCGGGCACATTGCCGCCGATGTCGAGCCAGTGCCCGACCGAGGCGATCCAGCAGAACAGGCGGCCCTGGCGGAACACCGGCCGCACCAGGCGGAAATCGTTCAGATGCGTGCCGCCATCGTAGGGGTCGTTGAAGATCCAGGTCTCGCCGGGCTTCGCGCCACCCTCCTTCGCCACCGCGGCGATCACCGCGCGCACGGCGAAGGCGGTCGCGCCGACGAAGATCGGCAGCCCGGCATTGCCCTGCACCAGCGTCTCGCCGGTCTCGGCGTGGTAGAGCCCGTGCGAGAGGTCGCGCGCCTCGGCGATGATCGGGTTGAAGGCCGAGCGCGCCAGCGTCGCGTCCATCTCGTCGGCGATCTGCTCGAGCCGGCCCTTCAGCACCGCGAGCGTGACGGGATCGAGGCTCATGCGTCGTAGCGCTTGCCGAGTGCGAGCATCTCGGGCGTGCCGATCAGGTCGTTCAGCCCACCAAGGTCGAGCATCCGGTCGCGGAACGGCTCGGTGGTGCGCGCGGTCGCGAGCGAGGCGTAGTAGTCGCGCGCGGTGCGGGCGAGGGCGCGCACGATGCCGCCCGGGAAGATGACGATGCGGAAGCCGATCGCCTCCAGCTCGGGCGCGGACAGCACCGGCGTCTTGCCGCCCTCGACCATGTTGGCGAGCAGCGGCCGCGCCGTGCCGAGGGCCGCGGTGACGCGGGCGAGATCCTCGCGCGTGCGCGGCGCCTCGACGAACAGCGCATCCGCGCCGGCCTCGGCGTAGGCGTGCGCGCGCCGCACGGCCGCCTCCAGCCCCTCGATCGCCACCGCATCGGTGCGCGCGAGGATCAGCGTCGCCGCACTCTGCCGCGCATCCACCGCGGCGCGGAGCTTGCCGACCATCTCGGCCATCGGGATCACGCCCTTGCCGTCGAGATGGCCGCAGCGCTTGGGGAAGGTCTGGTCCTCGAGCTGGATCATCGCTGCACCGGCGCGCTCGAACGCGCGCACCGTGCGCTGCACGTTCAGCGCATTGCCGTAGCCGGTGTCGGCATCGACGATCAGCGGGGTGGCCACGCGGTCGGCGATGCGCGCGACGTGATCGGCAACCTCGCTCATCGAGACGAGGCCGATATCGGGCCGGCCGAGCCGCGTGTAGGCGATCGCCGCGCCGGAGACGTAGAGCGCCTCGAACCCGGAATCGGCGGCGATCGCGGCGGTGAGCGCGTCGCACACGCCAGGTGCGAGCACGATGCGTGGTTCGGCGAGGCGCTCTCTCAGTCCCATGGTCATCCTTGCAGCTTCGCGACGAATCCGCGCACGTCCGGCGCCTCGTCGATCGTCTCCACTACCCGGCGGATCGCCGCCGCGCCGTCCGCGCCCCAGGCGGGGGCAGCGAGTTCGCTGAACTTGGCGACAACCTCCTGCGGCGGGTAGGGCGCCTCGGTGTCGCCGCGATTGGTCGTCACCTCGCGCTGCACGCGCCGTCCGTCGCGCAGGGCGAGCGTGACTCGCGCCGGGCGCAGTCCGGGCAGGGCGGCGGTATGCGCGGGGTCCTCGCGCACGGTCACGCGCGCGGCGAGGGCACGCGTCACCGCGTCCACGCGCGCCGGTTCGCGGAACGACGCGACGCCGGTGCTGGCGTTGACGATCAGCGTCGCCAGCGCGAAGGGCAGCGAGAACTTCGCCGCCAGCATGTTGCGTGGCGCCGGATCGTCGAGCTGGGCGGCCCAGACATAGGTGTCCACCTCCAGCGCGGCGACGTCGTCGGGCGCGACCGGACCGGTCTCGGCCAGGATCGCGCCGAGCGCATCGAGCGCGCCATGGGTGTAGCGGCAGGCGGCATGGCGCTTGAAGTAGTTGCGGGCGATCTCCCAGCGCGAGCCCAGATCGCGCGTCATCTCCTCGGGGCGGAAGTCATCGGCCGATACGGTGCCGAACACGGTCGCGACCCCGTCCGGCTCGCCGACGAAGCCTGCGCCGACCAGCTCGACCGCCGTCAGACCGAGCTGGTTCGACACCCCGGCATAGGTGTTCCGCACCGTCCCACCCTGGAGCATGGTGCGGCGGCTGGTCGCGAGGCCGAGCGTGGAGGCGACGTTGATCGTCTCGCGCATCGTTGCCGCATCCGCGCCGGCGAGTGCCGCCACCGCGACCGCCGCGCCGACGGTGCCCCAGGTGCCGTGCGGATGCATGGTCACGCGCAGGGTCGAGGCGATGCCGATGCGCGCGCCGATCTCGTAGCCGAGCACCAGCGCGCGGATCAGCGCGCGCCCGGAGGCGCCACGTCGATCGGCCTCGGCGAGTGCTGCCGGCACGACATGGATCGCGGGATGGCCGCGGCAGTACTGGTTGCCCTCGTCGAGCTCCAGCATCGTGCCGGCGGTGCCGTTCAGGAACGCCGCGGTCGGCAGCGGCAGGCGCGTGCGCCCACCGACCACCGCCGTCGTCATGCCGCCGGTGCCGTGCAGCGCCGCCATGCGGCCGGTCAGCGCGACCATCTCCGGCTCCTGCGCGCCGGCGGCGATCGCGCCGATCGTGTCGAGCAGAACGAGCCGCGCATGCGCGACCACCGCGGCGGGGATGTCCTCGAAGCGCAGCCCGGCGGCAAAGCGCGACCATGCGACGAGCCAGGCGTCGTCCACGGTGAGTTGGCTGGCGCGGATCACGTTCATCGTCGCTCAGAGCCCGAGATAGGCTCTCTCCAGATCGGGGTTGCGCGCGAGCTCGGCCGCAGGCCCCTGCATCACCACCGCGCCGTTCTCCAGCACATAGGCACGCGCCGCAAGGGCAAGCGACTGCACGACGTTCTGCTCGACCAGCATCACCGCGAGCCCCTCGGCGGCGATGCGCGCGATCAGGGCGAACAGCTCCTCGACCAGCAGCGGCGAGAGGCCGAGCGAGGGCTCGTCGAGGATCAGCAGGCGCGGCTCGGCCATCAGCCCGCGGCCGATCGCCAGCATCTGCTGTTCGCCGCCCGACAGCGTGCCGGCGAGTTGGCCGGTGCGTTCGTTGAGCCGCGGGAAGATCGCGAAGACGCGGTCGAGATTGCCCGCGCGGTTGGCGCGCGCGCGCGCATAGGCGCCGAGCTCCAGGTTCTCGCGCACGGTCAGGTTGGGGAAGATGCGCCGCCCCTCGGGCACGTGGATCAGGCCCGCGCGCACGATCGCCGGCGGTGCCGCGCGCTCGATGCGCGCACCCTCGAAGGTGATGCTGCCCGAACTCGCGCGCACTAGGCCCGAGATCGTCTTGTTCAGCGTCGTCTTGCCCACACCGTTGGCGCCGAGCACCGCGACCACCTCGCCGCCCGCGACCTCCAGCGAGACGCCGCGCAGCACCGGCACGCCGCCATAGCCGGCGACGATGGTCTCCACGCGGAGCATCGCCTCAGCCATGGCCCTGTGTCCGCAGCATGCGCTCGGCCGCGCCGTGGCCGAGATAGGCCTCGACCACCTTCGGGTCGCGCGCGACCTCCGCCGGCGTGCCCTCGGCGATCAGGCGTCCCTGCGCGATCACGTGCACGCGGTCGCACAGGTTCATCACCGCCTGCATCACGTGCTCGACGATCAGGATGGTGATGCCGCCGTCGCGGATGCGGCGGATCACCGGGATCATGTCGCGGATCTCGGACGGGTTGAGCCCGGCGAGCACCTCGTCGAGCAGCAGCAGCGTGGGTTCGGTCGCGAGCGCGCGGGCGAGCTCCAGCCGCTTGCGCCCGGCGACCGTCAGCGCGCCGGCCTGCTGGTCGAGCATGCGCGTGAGGCCGACGCGCTCGGCCACCGCACCGGCCGCCGCCAGCGCGTCCTCGCGCGCGGCGTGGCGCAGATAGGCGCCGACGGCGATGTTCTCGCGCACCGAAAGCCCGGCGAAGGGCTGCACCACCTGGAAGGTCCGCGCGATGCCGCGCCCGGCGCGCACATGCACGGAGAGATCGGTGATGTCGTCGCCGCGATAGCGCACGCGACCCGCGCTCGGCGCGAGGAAGCCGGAAACGACCGCGAACAGCGTCGTCTTGCCCGCGCCGTTCGGGCCGATCAGGCCGGTGATCGAGCCCGCGGGCACGGACATCGAGGCATCGTCCACCGCGGTCAGTCCGCCGAAGCGCATGGTGACGCGCTCGACCTCCAGCAGCGCGCTCATGCGGCGCGGACCCTAAGGCGCGCGACCAGGCCGAGGATGCCGCGCGGGGCGAAGCCGACCGTGATGATCAGCAGCACGCCGAACAGCACGAGATCCACACCCGGCAGCGCGCCGCCGGTGAGCGTGGCGATCCACGTCTTGGTGAACTCGCCGATGCCGTGCAGCACGAAGGCGCCGAGCACCGGGCCAAACACGGTGCCGAGGCCGCCGATGATCGGCGCGAGCAGCGCCTCGACCGAGATCCATGGCCCGTAGGCGATCATCGCGTCGAGATAGAGGAATTTCTGCGCGTAGAGGCAGCCGGCGGAGGCGGTGATCGCGCCGGAGAGGGTGATGGCGGCGATCTTGACGCGCAGCACATCGACGCCGAGCGCGCGCGCCGCGTCCTCGTTCTCGCGCACCGCCACGAGACGCGCGCCGAACCGCCCGCGTTCGAGCGCGCGGATCAGCAGCATCACCGCGCCGAGCACCGCGACGGTCAGCCAGTGGAAGGTCGCGCGGTCGGCGAACTGGAAGTTCAGCGGATCGACGTTCAGCCGGATCAGGATGCCGGCCGCGCCGCCGGTCACCGGCAGCACATTGGCGACGATGCGGAACACCTCGGCGAAGGCGAGCGTGACCAGCGCGAAGTAGGAGCCGCGCAGCCGCGCCCGGAAGGCGAGCGTGCCGATCACCGCGCCGACCAGCGCGCCGAGCCCGATCGCGACCGGCAGCGCGATCCAGGGATTCAGCCCGAGCCGCTCCTGCAGGATCGCGATGGCGTAGGCACCGGTGCCGAAGAAGCTCGCATGGCCGAAGCTGAACTGCCCACCATAGCCGCCGAGCAGGTTCCAGCCCTGCCCGGCGAGCGCGACGATCAGGGTGAAGATCAGGAAGTTCTGCATCGTGCCGGAGGTGAACACCAGCGGCAGCACCGCCAGCAGCGCGAGCAGCGCCAGGATCGCCGCGTAAGGGCGAAGCCGGCTCATGCCTTGGCCCCGAACAGCCCCGTCGGGCGGAACAGCAGCACCAGGATGAAGATCAGGAAGATGCCGATCTGGCCCAGGCTCTCGCCCATGAACAGGCCCGACAGGCTCTCCACCACGCCGATGAACAGCCCACCGACGAGCGCGCCGGCGATCGAGCCCATGCCGCCCAGCACGACGATGGTGAAGGCGACGAGCACGAACGCGTTGCCGATGCGCGGGTTCACCAGGAAGGTCGGCATCAAGAGCGACGCCGCGACCGCGAGGCAGGCCGCGCCAAGCCCGAACGTGACCGCGTAGATGTGCCCGACATCGATGCCGACCAGGGCTGCGCCGGTCTTCTCCTTCGCCACCGCCCGGATCGCCTGGCCGGTCGTGCTGCGCGCGAGGAACAGCCACAGCAGCAGCGCGACGAGCAGAACCACGACCACCGCGATCACGCGCGGCAGCGACAGGAACAGCGTTCCGACCTCGATCACCGAGAAGCCGTAGGGCACGTCGATCGAGCGCGTGTCGGAGCGGAACCAGGCGAGCAGCGCGTTCTCGATGATGATCGCGAGCCCGAGCGTCACCAGCAGGATGTTGCCGTCATCGCCGTGGCTCGCCGGGCCGATCACCAGCCGTTGCACCGCATAGCCGAGCGCGAACAGCCCCGGCACGGTGACGATCATCGCGACATACGGATCGAGCCCGGCCGCGCCATGCAGCACATAGACCGCGAACATCGCCGCGGTGAGCGTGGCACCATGGGCGAAGTTGATGATGTGCAGCACGCCATAGACCAGCGTCAGCCCGAGCGCGATCAGCGCATAGACCGAACCGGTCATCAGTCCGTTCAGCACGGCGGTGAGCAGGATCTCGGGCGAATACATCACACGCCGTGGAGGGAAGACCAAGGGCGGGCGGGGCGCCTGCCCCGCCCGGTGCGCATCGTCAGGCCGCCGGGAACACCGGCTGGGCGTCGGCGAATTCGCGCGGGAAGATCAGCTTGATGTCGCCGCCCTGCACCTGCGTGTTCACCGGCCGCGCGCCCATGTTCTGGCCGTTCTCGAACATCGTCGGGCCGTAGGGCATGATGTGGTCGGCGAAGCTCGAGGCGGCGAGCGCCTCGTTGATCTTCACCCGGTCGGTCGAGCCCGCGCGCTCGATCGCGTCCGCGAGCAGCCGGACGCAGGAGTAGTTCAGCGGAATGTTGTAGAGCCAGAACCGTCCCGTTGCCTCGGCGGCGGCGCGCACCTCGGCGGTCTTGGGCTTGCGCGGATCGGCCCAGTGGTTGCAGTCCATGATGTTGTTCGCCGCATCCGGGAACTCGCGCACGAAGCGGAAGTTCGAGGCCGCACCGTTCAGCACCGCGTAGATGCCGACCTTGGGGCGGATGCGCTGCTGCTGCATGGTCCGCGCGAGCAGCACGAACTCGCCATAGTAGGACGAGGGGATGATCAGGTCGGGCTGGAGGGCGCGGATGCGCAGTGCCACGTTCGACATGTCGCGCGAGGGGGTGGGGTGCGCGATCGTCTCCAGCACGCGGAAGCCGCGCTCGGGCAGCTGGGTGTTGAGCAGCCGCGCCATGCCGGAGCCGAACAGCCCGTCCTCGTGCACGATCACGGCGGTCTGCGCGGGCTTGCCGGCGGCCTCGTTGATCGCGACCAGGTTGTCGAGCGCGGTGCGGGTCACCGTGCCGAAGCCGGGGGCGAAGCGGAAGGTGTTCTTCAGCCCGCGCGTGACGATCTGGTCGGACACGCCGACATCGACGATGTAGGGGATGTCGTAGCGCGACGCCGCCTGGGTGGTGGCGAGGCAGATCGGCGAGGCGAAGCCGCCGACGATCGCCGCCACCCCCTCGCCCTGCATGCGCTCGACCTCGGCCACGCCACCCTCGGGGCTCGAGCGCGCATCGCCGAACACCATCTGGATCTGCGCCCCGCCGAGCGCCTTGATGCCGCCCGTGCGGTTGATCTCGTTGATGGCGATCTCGGCGCCGAGCCGGCCGTGCTCGCCGTCCTGGGCGAGCGCGCCGGTGACGGGCTGGATGATGCCGATCTTCACAGCCGCCGGTTGCGCGCGCACATGCGGCGCGGCGAGCGGCAGGGCGGCGGTGGCGGCGAGCAGGCTGCGCCGGCGGATGGCGGAGGTGGTCTTCGTCATGTCTTGGGCCTCTCCCAGATGAGCCATCGGCTATTTATGGCGCGCCAGGCGGGGGCCGACCAGCCCTCAGGCGCGGAGGGTGCGGCGGTGCAGGGCGCGGTCGATCTTCAGCAGGATGGCGCTGATGGTGGCGGCGAACACCGCGAGCAGGAACGCGGCCGCCATGATGGTCGGCACATCGTTCAGCCCGATCGCGTTGATCAGCACGAAACCGACGCCGCGCTGCGAGGCGAACATCTCGCCGATCAGCACGCCGAGCAGGGTGAGCGCGAAGCCGACGCGCTGGCCCGAGACGATCTCCGGCAGCGCCGCCGGCAGCCAGACGGTGCAGAAGGCCTGCCACGGCGTCAGCCGCATCGTCCGCGCGACCTTCAGATAGACCGGGCGGATCGTGCGCACCGCGTTGAGCGTGAAGATGGTCACCGGAATGATGCCGTGGATCGCGCCGAACGCCACCTTGGCGGGCAGCCCCAGCCCGAAGATCAGCAGGATCACCGGATAGAGCGTGATCTTCGGCAGCGCGTAGAGGGCCACCAGGATCGGCTCGGCCACCTGGCCCGCGAGCCGTCGCACGCCGAGCCAGGTGCCGAGCCCCAGGCCGCCGAGCGCCGCAAGCAGCAGCGCGTAGCCGAGCGCGATCAGGCTCTCGCGCATATGCGCATGGAAGCGCCGGCTTTCGAGCAGCTCGCTCGCGCGGGCGAGCGTCTCGGCCGGGCCGGTCATCGCGTCCGGCCCGGCGAGCCGCGCGAGCACCCACCACAGCACCACCAGCCCGGCGAGCAGGGCCAGGATGTCGCCGTAGCGCTTCCAGGCCGGCGCGCGCTCCGTCATCGCGCGAGCCCGCGCCGGCGCAGCATGCGCTGCTCGATCGAGTGCAGCACCATGTTCACCGCGGTGACGCTGACCAGGATGAACAGCATCAGCGCATACATCTTCGGCGTGTCGAAGTTGTTGTAGGCGTAGGAGATCGCGAAGCCGAGCCCCGCACCGGAGAGGATGAACTCCGAGGCGATCACGCCGATGAACGAGTAGGCGACCGCCAGCTTGACGCCGGTGAACAGATACGGCGTCGCGGCGGGGAACTTGATGATCAGCGCGATCGAAACCGGGTCCATGCGCGAGAGCTGCGCCACCTTCAGCGCGACGCGCGGCACGCGGTCGAGCCCGTTCAGCGTGGCGATGATCATCGCGACGACGCCGAACAGGAAGCCGATCACGATGATCGGCAGGTCCGACATGCCGAAGATCACGATCAACAGCGGGTAGAAGACGAAGAACGGCACCGCGTAGTAGGTCGCGAGCAGCGGGTCGAGCGCGCGGCGCAGCCGCGGCGCGGCGTGGATCAAGAGGCCGAGCACGAAGCCCCCGCTGACCGACAGCACGAAGGCGGCGGCGACGTTCGACAGCGTCTTGGTGATGTCGGGCATGATCTCGCCCGAGCCGATCAGCGACGCAAGCGCCGCCGCCATCGCCGAGGGCGGGATGATCGTGTGCCGGCTGACGAGCCCGGCCTGCGTGACGAGCTCGAGGGCGGCGATCGCGCCGAGCACGATCGCGATTCGGATCCAGCCCGCCCGCGTCATGGCGCGGCCCCGAGCGCCTTCAGGCTCTCGGCGCGCAACGACGACCAGAGCCGCGCGGTGACCTCGCCGAAGGCGGCGTCGGAGACGATCGTGGAGTCGCGGTCGCGCGGCCAGCCGGTCGCGACCATGTCGATGAAGCGGCCGGGCCGCGCGCTCATCACGCCGATCCGGTCGGACAGCATCGCAGCCTCGTCGAGCGCATGCGTGATCAGCAGGATGGTGGCGCCGGTGTCGCGCCAGAGCCGCAACAGCTCGTCGCCCATCAGCAGCCGCGTCTGCTGGTCGAGCGCGCCGAACGGCTCGTCGAGCAGGATCAGGCGCGGCTCCAGCACCAGCGTGCGGGCGATGCAGACGCGCTGGCGCATTCCACCCGAGAGCTGCGCCGGATAGGCGCGCGCGAAGCCCGTGAGCCCCATGAAGCCGAGCGCGTGATCGACGCGGCGCGCGATCTCGGCGCTGTCCATCCCGGCGCGGCGCAGCCCGAACGCCACGTTGTCCCACACCGTGAGCCAGGGGAACGAGGCGTCCTCCTGGAACACCACGCCGACGCCGTCGGGCGGGCTGCCGCGCACCGCACTGTCCTCGAACATCACCGTGCCCTCGGTCGGCGCGGAGAGCCCGGCGAGAATCTCCAGCAGCGTCGACTTGCCGCAGCCCGAGGGACCGACCACGGCGAAGAACTCGCCATGCGCGAGATCCAGATCGAGCGGCCCGAGCGCGTGCACCGGCGCCTGCCCTCGATCGGCCGGCGGAAAGATGCGCGTCACGCCGCGCAGCACCGCATGCGCGGCGCCGGCCCGGGTGCCCGGGCCGGCCATGGAGGCGACGGTCAACCCGTCGCCTGGAGGTCGGACGGCAAGAAGCTGCGATCGACCAGCGGCGTCCAGTCGATCGGGCCGTCCACCTCGCCGATGATGCGCAGGCCCTCAACCATGTTGTCGAGCGCGCGGGTGTCGATGTTGCCGCGGCTCCAGTAGCCGACATCGACCATGTTCTTCACCGCGCGCACGCCGAGCTCGCGCGGCAGCTCATAAGCCTCGGCGAAGATCTTCCCGCCCTCCTCGGGGTTGGCGTAGAGGAAATCCACCCCCTTGCGCCGGCCGGCGATGATCGCGCGCAGCTTGTCGGGCTGCTCGCGGATGAACTGCGTCGTCGTGATGCCGACGGTCTGCGTCATCGGCGGCAGCACGTCCTTGACGAAGAACAGCGGACGCCAGCGTGCATGATCGCGCGCCCAGATCGGGTCCATGATCGGCGCGGCCTGCACGCCGCCCTGGCGCAGCGCGGTGAGGCCCGCGCCGATGCCGCCGGTGCTGATCCGCTCGACCTTGGCGAGATCGGCGCCGGCGGCCGTGAGCGACATGATCACCAGCATCTCGGTGACCGATTTCGGGCTGGTGTAGGCGATCTTGTGGCCCTCAAGGTCCTTGATCGTGCGGATCGGGCTGTCGGGCGTGGTGACCCAGAGGATGTCGGCGACCGTTGCGGCGCCGGCATTGACGATCTTGATCTCCAGCCCCTCGCGCGCGGCCGCCACCGCGGCGGCGAGCGACACCTCGCCATAGGGCAGGCCGCCGGCGAGCACGTTGCGCACGGTGGTGCCGCCGCCCTTGCTGGTCAGGATGCCGGTGATGTTGACGCCGGCCTCGCGGAAGAAGCCCTTCTCGATCGAGACCGCATAGGGCGCGCCGTACATCAGTACGCCCCAGTGGGTGACGGAGATCTCCTCGCCGCGGCCCTGGGCGGCGACGGGCAGGGCAAAGGGTGCGAGGGCCGCGCCGGCGACCAGGCCGCGGCGTCCGATCGTGATGCTCATCAGGTCCTCCCTTCGGCCGTGCGCTGGATGCCGGCCCTGGGCGCTAGAGGTAGGGCGGCCGGCGCGGCAGGGCAAGCGCGCGGCTCAGTCGGGCAGGCGGACCAGCAGCTTGCCGAAGTTGCGGCCCTGCAGCAGACCGATGAACGCTGCGGGGGTCGCGTCCAGCCCCTCGACCACGTCCTCGCGGTACTTGAGCCGGCCGTCGCGCAGCATGGGCGCGGCGAGTGCCCGCCACTCGGCCAGACGCTGCCACTGGTCGGAGACGATGAAGCCCTGGATGCGCAGGCGCTTCCTGACCACCGGGCCGAGATTGGGGCCGGCCGGCGGATCGGCGTCGTTGTACTGCGCGATCATCCCGCACATCACCATGCGGCCGAAGTCGTTCAGGCGTGGGAACACCGCGCCTTGCAGCGCGCCGCCCACATTCTCCCAATAGACGTCGATGCCGTTCGGGCACGCGCGGTCAAGCGCCGTGCCGAGATGATCGGCGCGATGGTCGATGCAGCCATCGAAGCCGAGCGTCTCGGTAACGAAACGGCACTTCTCGGCCCCGCCCGCCACACCGATCACGCGGCTGCCGGCGAGCTTCGCGATCTGTCCCGCGACCGCGCCGACCGCGCCCGACGCGGCCGAGATCACCACCGTCTCGCCCGCTTTCGGCTGGCCGATATCGCTCATCCCGACATGCGCGGTGAGCCCCGGCATGCCGAGCACGCCGAGCGCGGTGGAGACCGGCGCCTCGGCCGGATCGAGCTTCAAGAGCTGCTTGCCCGGCATCACCGAATGTGTCTGCCAGCCGAACCCGCCGAGCACCACCTCGCCCGGTGCGAAGCGCGGGTCGCGCGAGGCGAGCACGCGCCCGACCGTGCGGCACTCGACCACGCCGCCGATCGGCACCGGCGCGGCGTAGGACTTCGCCTCCGACAGCCTGCCGCGCTGATACGGATCGAGCGAGAGGTAGAGGTGTTTCAGCACCACCTCGCCCTGCTTCGGCTCGGGCACCGGCACCTCCTCGAAGGCGAAGTCGTCCGGTGTCGGCATGCCGACGGGGCGGCGCGTCAGCACGATGCGGCGGTTCATCTCGGTCATGCGTCCTCCTGGAGCGCGAGCTCGGCGGCGATCAGGTCGAGGGCGGCGAAGCCCACGGACTTGAACACGGTGATGTCGTCGGGGCGGCGCGGCGGCGTGGCGCCGACCAGCGCGGCGAGATCGGCCTCGATCGCGGCCTCGGCGATCAGCCCGGCCGTGATGGCCTGCGCGACCTCGCCGCCCTTCACCAGGATCGAGGCGCGGTCGTCGGCGAAGATGCGCGCGCGCGGCATCAGCGCGGGCTCGGCCTCTGCCATCGCGGGCGTGAAGGCGCCGACCAGCGACAGATGCGTCCCCGGCCGCACCGCCTCGGCGCGGATGATCGGCTGTGTCGCGGTGGTGGCGGTGACGATCGTGTCGGCCTCGGCGATCGCGGCGTCGAGCTCGGGCGCGGCGTCGGCATCGACACCCTCGGCGCGCAGCCCGGCCGCCAGCGCCTCGGCCTTCGCGGGCGCGCGACCCCAGACGCGCACGCGGGAGAGGCCCGGCTGCGCGGCGAGATGGGCGCGCGCCAGCGCCGGGGCGAGCGCGCCGGTGCCGATCACCAGCAGCGTGGCACTCTCCGGCCGTGCCAGCAGCGCCGCGCCGAGCGCCGAGGCGGCCGCGGTGCGCCGCACCGTCAGCACCACGCCGTCGAGGATCGCGCGCAACCGCCCGTCGCGCTGGTCGAACACGGTGACGCTCGCATCCAGCGCGGGGCGGCCGGATGCCGCGTTGCGCGGATAGACGGTGACGAGCTTCACCACCATCAGTCCGCCCTCGCGCCAGGCCGGCATCAGCAGCAGCGCATCGCCCTGTCCGGTCGGGTCGAGGATCAGCCGCTGCGGCGAGGCGAGCGTCTCGGCGAGCCGCCGGCGCAGCGCGGCGATCAGCGCCGGATAGGGCGTGCGGCGTTCGAGTTCGGGTCCGTCGATGACGCGCATCGGCACAGGATGCGCGGTGGCTTCCCGACCGTCCACCCGCACGGCAGAGTGGCCGCATGAGCGAGCGCTTCGACGTGGTGATCGTGGGCGGGGCCGCCATGGGCGCCTCGACCGCGTGGCATCTCGCCTGCGATCTCGGTTTCACGGGGCGCGTGCTGGTGCTGGAGAAGGACCCCTCCTATGGGCGCGCTGCCACCGCGCTCTCGGCGAGCTCGATCCGCCGGCAGTTCTCGACCGCGATCAATGTGCGCGTCTCGGGCTACGGCGTCGCCCTGCTGCGCGCCGCGCCGGCGCGGCTCGGCATCGACGCGTCGTTCCGCGAGGGCGGGTATCTGTTCCTCGCGAGCGACGCGGGGCGCGCGACGCTGGCGGCGAACCACGCGGTGCAGACCGCGGAGGGCGCGGACATCGTCTGGCTCGATCCGGACGGGTTGCGCGCGCGCTTCCCCTGGCTTGCGCTCGACGGTCTGGTCGCCGGCACCTGGGGCCGCACGGGCGAGGGCTGGTTCGACGGCTTCGGCGTGATGCAGGCGATGCGGCGCGCCTCGCGCGAAGCGGGCGTGGTGTGGCGCGCGGCGGAGGTCGCGGCGATCGAGGCCGGCTCGGGCCGCGCGCACGGCCTCCGCCTCGCCGACGGCACGCGGATCGAGGCCGGCACGGTGATCGTGACCGCGGGCACGACCACGCCGGACCTGCTGCGCCCGTTCGTCGATCTGCCGGTGCGGCGGCGCAAGCGCCTGATCTTCTACATCCGCACGCCCGCCGCGCTGCCGGATTGTCCGCTGCTGATCGACCCGACGGGCGTCTATATCCGCCCCGAGGGCGAGGGGTTCATCTGCGGCACCGCACCGCCCGCCGAGGCCGACCCCGACGTGGCCGAGGACGATTTCGACGTCACACCCGACTTCTTCGAGGAGCGCGTCTGGCCGGTGCTCGCCGCGCGCATTCCGGCGCTGGACCACCTGCGCGTGGAGCGCGCCTGGGCGGGGCATTACGACCTGAACACCGCCGACCACAACGCGCTGGTCGGCCCGGTACCCGGGGTCGAGGGACTGCTCGCGGCCTGCGGCTTCTCGGGCCACGGCATCCAGCAGGCGCCGGCGATGGGGCGCGGTCTCGCCGAGCTCGCGATGCATGGCCGCTACGTCGCCATGGACCTCGCGCCGCTCGCGCTCGCGCGGCTCGGAGAGGGGCGCCTGGTGCTGGAGCGCAACGTCGTCTGAGCGCTACACCACCTGGTTGCGCAAACTCGTCTCGCCGCGCCAGAGCCGGTCGAGATTCTCCAGCAGCAGGTCGATCACCGCGTCCTCGTAGCGCCGTGTCTCGCCGCCGGTATGCGGCGTGATCAGCACGTTCGGCAGCGTCCAGAGCGGGCTCGTCTCAGGCAGCGGCTCCTCCACCGTCACGTCGAGCGCGGCAGCCGAGAGATGGCCCGCGCGCATCGCCTCGATCAGCGCCGCCTCGTCCACCACCTTGCCGCGCGCGAGATTGACGAGCTGCGCGCCGGGCTTCATCGCGCCGAGCGCCTTCGCGTTCACCAGCCCCGTCGTCTCCGGCGTCAGCGGACAGGTGAGCGCGACGATGTCCGCCTTGCCCCAGAGCGAGGGCAGCGCATCGAAGCCGTGAATCTCATCCGCCCCCTGCGCGCCGGCGGAAGGATCGCGGCGGACGCCGATCACGCGCATGTCGAACGCCTTCGCGAGCCGCGCGAGCCGCCCGCCGATCCGGCCGATGCCCACCACCAGCAGCGTCTTGCCGCCGAGCTCGTCCTCGCGGCTCGCGAGGTCGCCGATCATGCCGCGCCAGGCGCGCTTCTCCTGGTTCCGCACCGCCTCCGGGATGCGCCGCGCGATCGCCAGGATCAGCGCCATGCCATGCTCGGAGACCGCGTTCGCGTTCGCACCCTGCGCGCTCGCGAGCCGGATCTTGTGCGCCGCCAGCACCTGCTTGTCGTACTGATCGACGCCGGCGCTGATCGACTGGATGAAGCGCAGCTTCTTGGCCTTGGGTGCCAGGTCGTTCTTCCACATCCCCGACACGACCAGCACGTCGGCCTCGCCGATCCGCGCCTCCATCTCCTCGCGCGTGCGCACCTCATAGAAGCCGATCCCGGTGTTGCGCAGCGGGAAGCGCTCGCCGAAGCGGTAGGCGACGTGGGCGAAGCAGAGCTTGAGCTGGTCCTTCGGTGGCAGCATCGAACTCCTCCCTCAGCGATCGAGATCGAACGGATCGTCCACGGACTTGCACGGCGTGGTGAACCACGCGGCCCCGGTCTCCGTGACGTGGATGTGGTCCTCGAGCCGGATGCCGCACTCGCCATAGACCGCGAGGGTGGGCTCGATCGAGCCGCACATGCCGACATCGAGCGGCAGGTCGTTGCCCTTCACGAAATAGGGCTCCTCGTGCCCGTCCATGCCCACGCCATGGCCGACGCGGTGCGGCAGGCCGGGCACCTTGTAGCCGGGGCCGAAGCCTGCCTGGACGATCACCGCGCGCGCCGCATCGTCGAGCGCGCCGCAGGCGACGCCGGGCCGCGCCGCCGCGAAGGCAGCCGCCTGGCTCGCCTTCACGGTGTTCCACAGGAAGCGCTGCCGTTCGGTCGGCTCGCCGAACACGTAAGCGCGCGTGATGTCGCTGCGATAGCCGTGCAGCGCGGCACCGCAATCGATCAGCACGACGTCGCCCGGCTTCAGCGTCTGCGCATAGGGCACGCCATGCGGATAGGCCGAGGCCTCGCCGAACAGCACGATGTTGAACGGGCAGCCGCCGTCGAACCCGGCCTTGCGGTGCGCGGCGTCGATGAAGGACTGAACCTCGGTGGTCGGGATGCCCTCGCGCAGGATGCGCGCGGCGGCGATGTGGATGTTCACCGTCATGCGCATGGCCTGGCGGATCAGCGCGAGCTCGTGCTCGGTCTTGCGCTGGCGGAGATGGGAGGCGATCGCGGCGGAGCGCACGAAGCGGTAGTCCTCGCCGCCGGCCGCGCGGATCTCGTCGGCGATGAAGAAGCGGGCATGGTCATCGACGCCGATCGTGCCGGAGCCGATCTGGAGCTCCTTCAGCGCCTCGACGAACAGGGCATAGGGGCTCTCATCCTCCTCCCAGCCGCGCACCGGGCCGGGGATCTTCAGCATGGTGCGGATGCGCTCGGCCTCGAACTCGGGGCAGATCCAGGTGATCTCGCCGCGCCTGGGCAGGATCGCGCCGACCATGCGCTCGGACTGGCCGTGTGAGACGCCGGTGAAGTAGGCGAGGTTCGTGCTGCCATCGAGCCAGAGCGCCTCCAGCCCGCGCTCCTCCATCAGCGCGCGCGCGGCGGCGACCCGGCGCTCGTGCTCCTCCACCGCGATCGGCGGCACCGCATCGCGCTCGCTCGCGATCGCGGCGAGCTCCGTCGCCGCATCCGACCCGCCGACACCGACCGTCATGCGCACTCCCCCTGCCCTGGCGGCGCGCACCCTGCCCCAGCCCCCGCCGGTCGTCCACCCGTTGACCCGCACGGCCCGCGCGCGGACCATCGCCGGGCCATGAAGGGGGCCGCCATGCCATCGACGCTGTTCCGCAACCTGCGCCTGTTCGACGGATCGACCCCGACCCTCATCGAGGGCGCGGAGGTGCTGGTGGAGGGCGAGCGGATCGCCGAGGTGTCCGACCGGCCGATCCGCCATGACGGCGCGCATGTGATCGATCTCGGCGGGCGGACGCTGATGCCCGGGCTGATCGACGCGCACTATCACGCCTATGCGGCGGACGCGAATATCGGCCGGCTGGACCTGATGCCGCGCAGCCTGATGGCGCTGCACGCGCGCCGCTTCCTGGAAGCCTCGCTCAGCCGCGGCTTCACGACGATCCGCGACGTGGGCGGGGCTGATTTCGGCCTCGCGGTCGCCTGCGAGTCCGGGCTGATCGACGGGCCGCGGCTGCTGTTCTGCGGCCGCGCGCTCTCGCCCACCGGCGGGCACGGCGATTCCCGCCCGAATGCCTGGCTCGACCAGTTCTGCGGCTGCTGCGCGCCGGCGCTGTCGATCGGCGTGATCGCCGACGGGGTGGACGAGGTGCGCCGCGCCATCCGCGCCGAGCTGAAGCGCGGCGCGCATGCGATCAAGATCATGGCCTCGGGCGGGGTCGCCTCGCCCTCCGATCCGATCTGGACCTTGCAGTACAGCGACGAGGAGATCGCCACCGCCGTGTGGGAGACGAAGGCGTGGCGCACCTACGTGGTCGCGCACGCCTACACGCCCGAGGCGATCACCCGCGCGGTCGGCCTCGGCGTGCGCTCGATCGAGCACGCCAACCTGATCGACGCGCCGACCGCGGCGCTGATGGCGGAGAAGGGGGCCTTCGCGGTGCCGACCCTCGTCACCTACGACGCGCTCGACAAGGACGGCCCGGCCATGGGCCTGCCGAAGGAGAGCCAGGAGAAGCTGAAGGTGGTGCGCGCGGCGGGGCTCAAGAGCCTGGAGATCCTGAAGGCGGCGGGGGTGCGCATGGGGTTCGGCACCGATCTGCTGGCCGAGATGCACCGGCGCCAGTCGGACGAGTTCGTGATCCGCCGCGAGGTGCTGCCGGCGGCCGAGATCCTCGTCCAGGCGACCAGCGGCAACGCCAGCTTGCTCAACCGTGCGGGCGAGCTCGGCACGGTCGCGCGCGGCGCGGCGGCCGACCTGATCGTGGTGGACGGCGACCCGATCCGCGACATCGGCGTGCTGACCGGCCAGGGCGAGCGCATCCCGCTGGTCATGCTGGCCGGGGCGATCCGGCGCAACCGGCTGCATTGAGCGCGCTTGCCGCAGCCTCGGCCGGTTCCTAGGATCGCCGCCGGAGAGGCACGGGAGATCGGATCAGGGTGACCACGCGCGCGCTCGAGGCGGCGAGAGGTGGGGCTGCCGCGGCGCCGGCGGGCGCGCATGCGCGGCTGAAGCGCCGGGCCGGACGCTGGGCGCTGCGCGGCCTGGCGGCGCTGGTGTTCGTCTTCATCTTCATCCCGGTGATCTTCGTGCTCTGGATCAGTCTGTTCCAGCAGCAGATCGTCTCGTTCCCGCCCGAGGGGTACACGCTCCGGTGGTATGAGAACGCCTTCGCGCGCAGCGAGTTCCGCCACGGCTTCGGCCTCAGCCTCCAGGTCGCGTTCATCGCCATGGTGATCGGCGTCACCTCGGGCGCGGCCGGCGCCTATGCGCTCGTGCGGTTCCGCTTCCCCGGCCGCGAGGCGTTCAACACCCTGCTGCTCGGCCCGCTCGTGGTGCCGGGGATCGTCGCCGGCACCTCGCTCTACGTCTACTACATCATGGTCGAGAACCTGCTCGACGTGGATTTCCGCGGCACGCTGCACGGGCTGGTGCTCGGCCACATCCTGCTGACCATCCCATGGACGGTGCGGCTGGTCTCGGCCTCGCTGGTCGGGCTCGACCGTGCGGTCGAGGAGGCGGCGATGAACCTCGGCGCGGGGCCCTGGACCACGTTCCGCCGCATCACCCTGCCGATGATGCGCCCCGGGCTGGTCGCGGCATCCCTGTTCAGCTTCATCCAGTCCTTCGAGAACCTGGAGCTCACCCTGCTGCTGGTCGGGCCCGGGCGCACCACCCTGCCGGTCGCCATGCTGAACTACCTCGAATTCCGCATCGACCCGACCATCGCCGCGGTCGCGAGCGTGCAGATCGTGCTGATCGGCGCGCTGATGCTGATCACCGACCGCTTCGTGAAGCTCTCGCGGATCGTCTGAGCCGATGAGCGAACTGATTCTCGAACGCCTGCGCAAGGAATACGGCAGCTTCGTCGCGGTCGATGACGTCTCGCTCGGCGTCAAGCAGGGCGAGCTCGTCGCGCTGCTCGGCCCCTCGGGCTGCGGCAAGACCACCACCTTGCGCATGATCGCGGGCTTCATCGAGCCGACCGCCGGGCGCATCGCGATCGGCGGGCGCGACGTCACCTGGGACCCGCCCTACCGGCGCGACACGGGGATGGTGTTCCAGTCCTACGCGCTCTTTCCGCACATGACGGTGGCGCAGAACGTCGCCTTCGGGCTGGAGATGCGCAAGGTGGCGCGCGCCGAGGCCGAGGCGCGCGTGAAGCAGGCGCTGGAGCTGGTGCGGCTCGGCCATCTGGCCGACCGCCTGCCGCGCCAGCTCTCGGGCGGGCAGCAGCAGCGCGTCGCGCTGGCGCGTGCGCTCGTGGTGAACCCCGGCGTGTTCCTGCTCGACGAGCCGCTCTCGAACCTCGACGCCAAGCTCAGGCTGGAGGTGCGGGTGGAGATCCGCGAGCTGCAGAAGCGGCTCGGGCTCACCACCGTGTTCGTCACCCACGACCAGGAGGAGGCGCTGACGCTCGCCGACCGCTTGGTGGTGATGGACCACGGCGTGGTGCAGCAGGTCGGCACGCCGGAGGAACTGTACGAATCGCCGGCCAACCTGTTCGTCGCCGGCTTCATCGGCCGCTCGAACGTGCTGCGCGGCCGGCTGGTCGAGCGCGGGCGATTCGTGAGCACGGGCGGGCTCGCGCTCGCCGTGCCGTCCGACGGGCTCGCGCCGGGCGAGGTGGCGCTCGCGCTGCGCCCGGAACGGATCGCCGTCGTGCCCGGTGCCGCGAATGGCAGCGTGGTCGGGCGTGTGGCGCTTGTCACCTATCTCGGCGCGACCACCGAATACCGCGTCACGCTGGACGGCGGCGAGACGATCACCGCCTCGGTGCCGACGCCGCGACCGGGCGATCCCTTGAAGCTGGTCTCGGCCGGCGATGCCGTGACCCTCACCTGGCCGGCGGAGACCTGCCGGCTGCTCGCGCCCGCACCGGGCGCCACACCCGACGAAGGAGGCTTGTGATGACACGACTGACGATCGGCCGCCGCGCCCTGCTCGGCGCGACGGCCGGGCTGCTCGCCGCACCGGCGATCGTGCGTGCGCAGAGCGGCGGGCGCGTGGTGGTCGGCACCTGGGGCGGCGACTACCAGGACCTGCTGGCGGCGAACATCGCCGACCCGCTGCTGAAGCCGCAGGGGATCGAGGTGCTGTACGACGTCTCGGTGGCGCCACCGCGCAAGACCAAGCTGCTGGCGGAACGGATGACCCGGCGCGGCACCTTCGACGTCGCCTGCCTGTCCGACATCGACATGTTCGAGATGTCGCAGCAGAACCTGTTCGACGCGCCCACACCCGATCTGGTGCCGAACATGGCGAACGTGATCGAGGCGCTCCGGAAGCCCTACGCGCTGCCGCACATCTATTCGGGCAAGGTGATCCTCTACAACCCGGACCGGATGGACAAGCCGACCTCCTACAACGACCTGTGGGACGCGAAGCTGCGCGGCCGCGTCGGGCTCGCCGACGGGCTCTACATGCAGTTCTTCGAGAGTGCCGCGCTGATCAACGGCGGCAGCCCGAGCAATTTCGAGCCGGCCAAGCCGAAGCTGCTCGAGTGGAAGCGGCTGGAGGCGAAGGTCTATCCCTCGAACGAGGCGCTGGCGGCGGCCCTGAACAGCGGCGAGGTGTGGGCGACGATCATGTGGCTCGCGCGCGGCTTCATGTGGAAGAAGGCCGGCATCCCGATCACGCATGCCGTGCCGAAGGAAGGTGCGACACCGATCGTGTTCGACAAGGCGGTGCCGCGCAACGCGCCGAACAAGGCGAATGGCTGGAAGTGGATGCAGGCGATGCTCGAGCCCTCCGCCCAGGCCGGCTTCGCCGAGCGCATGGGCTATGTGCCGACCGTGACGAACGCGACGCTGCCCGAGGCGCTGGCGCGCGAGATCAGCTTCACGCCGGAGGAGCAGGCCAACTTCGTCAGGATCGACTACCAGTACGTCGCCGACAACAACGCGCGCCTGCTCGACTGGTGGACGCGCGAGTTCAAGGGCTGACACATGGCGACGGCGGCGACGATCGCGGCGCGGCCGGCACGCGGTCGGGCCGAGGCATTCAGCCTCGGCCCGTTCCTGCTCGTGCCGGCGAGCCTGCTCGTCGTCGCCTTCCTCGCCGCCCCGCTGGTGGTGCTGTTCCGGTACAGCTTCAACCGCTACAGCCCGCGCGAGTTCATGATCGACGCCTTCACGCTCGAGAACTACGCGCGCTTCTTCACCGACACCTACTTCATCGGCGTGCTGGCGACGACCGTGCAGGTGGCCGCGGTGTGCACGGTCGTGTCGCTGCTGTTCGCCTATCCGCTGGCGTATCTGATGGCCCGCACCGAGAGCCGCTGGAAGAGCGCGCTCGTGATCGCCGTGGTGTTCCCGCTGATGGTGGGGAACGTCGTGCGCGCGGCGGGCTGGATGGCGGTGCTCGGCAACGAGGGCATCGTCAATCACGCGGCTCTGAGCCTCGGCCTCATCAGCCAGCCGATGCGGCTGATGTACACGCCGTTCGCGGTCTATGTCGGCATCATCGCGGTGGTGCTGCCCTACATGATCCTGACCTTGCAGAGCGTGATCGAGGGGATCGGCCGCGATGTCGAGGAGGCGGCGGCGAATCTCGGTGCGGGGCCGATGACGACGTTCCGGCGCGTGCTGCTGCCGCTGTCGCTGCCGGGGGTGATCGCCGGCGGCACGCTGGTGTTCATCCTGTGCATGAACGCCTACGCCACGCCCGTGCTGCTCGGCGGGCCGCAGTTCAAGATGATGGCGCCCGCGCTCTACGACCAGTTCACGCGCACCACCAACTGGCCGTTCGGCGCCGCGCTCGCCTTCATCCTGATGACATCCACGCTGGTGCTGACGATCGTCGGCACCACCGTGCTGTCACGCCGGATGCATCACCGCAAGCTGGAGGCAGCGCCGCGCTGAAGCTCCGCCGCCGGCGCCCCGGCGGGCCGCCCCAGCGCCACCGCCAGCGTCGGCAGCACCGCGAGCGCGGCGGCCACGCCGGCGCCGAGGCCGACCGCGGCCCAGATCAGCCAGTCGAGCGCGCCGGAGAGGTCGCCGTGCGTGGCGTTGGTGAAGCCCGGCAGCGCGGCGAGCACGCCGAGCGCGGCGAGCAGGCCGAAGCCGGCGGCGATCCGCACGGCCGGGCGCCACTGCGCGCCGCGGCGCAGCGCCACCAGCACGAGGGCGAGGTCGAGCAGCAGCACGATCGCGGCCGCCCACAGCACGCCGCCGAACATCTCGCCGATGATCCCCGCGAGTGCCCGCGGTGCGAACAGTTCCATCGCCGCCTCCCTCAGATCGAGCCGTGCAGCATCGCCCGGTAGATCGGACCGAGCAGCTTGTCCTTCATCACCCACGGCACCCAGTGCTCGGTCAGCGGATCGATGAAGGGGAAGGTCGGGATCAGCCGGCCCTCGTAGTCGAACTCCACCAGCATCGCCCGGCCAGGCTGGGTGATCAGCGGGCAGGAGGTGTAGCCGTTATAGGTCGCATCCATGCCGCTGCCGGAAAGGAACGCGACCAGGTTGGCCGCCGCCACGGGTGCCTGCGTCTTCACGCTTGCCGCGGTCTTGCCGCGCGGCACGCCGGCGACATCGCCGACCGCGAACACCTCCGGGAAGCGCGGGTGCTGCAGGGTGTCGCGGTTCGCCTCCACCCAGCCATCGGCCGCGAGCGGGCCCGACTGCCAGGCGAGCGCGCTGTCGCGCACCGGCTTCGGCGCGGCCATCGGCGGCACCACGTGCAGGTAGTCGTAGTGCCGCGTCGTTGCCCCGTCCGGCGTGCGGAAGGTCGCGGTCTTCGCGCCGGGGTCGATCGCGCTCAGCGTGTGGTCGTAGGAGAAGGCGATGTCGCGCGCGGCGAACAGCTCCAGCACCTTGGCGTGCACCGGCGCGACCGCGAACAGGTTGCGGAATGGCGTGAGATAGTGGATCTCGGCGCGGCCCCGCGCGCCGGCCTCGCGCAGCCGCGCGTCCCACAGCATCGCGCCCTTGAGCGGGGCGCCGGCGCATTTCATCTCGGTCGGCGGCCGGCCGTGCAGCGCGACGCCGCCCGTCTCCATGAAGCGCTGCAACACGCGCCAGGTCGCCTCCGCGCCGTCGGGCCCGGCATACACGGAGGCGATGCCCTCGCGGCCGATCAGCGCGGGGTCCATGCCGTCGATCCGGCTCCATTCGAGCGTGCAGCCGGTGGCGACCACCAGCGCGTCGTAGCCGTGCGCCGAGCCGTCGGTCGCGACCACGCGCTTGGCCTCGGGCTCGAAGGCAGCGACATCGGCGCGCACCCAGTTGACGCCCGGGGCGATGTAGTCGGCGGTTTGGCTCACCACCTTGCTCGCCGGCCAGACGCCGGAGGCGACCATGGTGAAGCCCGGCTGGTACCAGTGCGCAGCACGCGCGCCGATCAGGGTGATGCGCGCGCCATCGAGCATGCGCGAGAGCTTCGACGCCATGGTCAGCCCGGCGGCGCCCGCGCCGGCGATGACGATGCGGGCCGGCGTGCGAAGCGGCTGGGCGCGGGCGGCGCCGGCGAGCGGGGCCGCGACGCCCGCCGCGGCGGCGAAGCGGAGCAGGTCGCGGCGGCCCGGGCGGGAGGGGGCGGGACCCGGCATGATGCTTCCTCCGACAAGGTTTTTACCTTCGAAGGCACCGGATAGTGCCGCCGCCCGCCCTCCGTCGTTGATCTAGGTCACGTCCGCGCCAGCCGCCCGGCCCAGCCCGGCCGGCTCATCCGACCGTCTGGCTCCTGAGGTCCTTCGGCGCCCTGGTCAGCACCTCCGGCGTCTTGCCGACCACCACCGTGTCGTCCTGGCGGAAGCCGCCCACGCCCCAGAGATAGATGCCCGGCTCGCAGGAATAGACCTCGTTGGCCAGCAGCGGACGGTGCAGGAAGGCGGTGTCGTCGGGGAACTCGTGGCCGAGCGTGCCCATGCCGTGGCCGGTGCGGTGCAGGATGTTGGCGCCGAACCCCGCCCTCTCGATCACGCTCTGCGCCGCGGCGTCGAAGGCGGAGACGGGATTGCCCTCGACCAGCGCCTCGATCGCGGCCTGGTTGGCGGCGTTGGCCGCCTCGAACGCCTTCACCTGGAGGTCGGACGGCTTGCCGCAGAACCAGGTGCGCTCGTTCTCAACGACAAGTCCGTTCACGCGCGGGATGACGATGTTGACCAGGCCATGGCCCGTCTCGATGCGCGCGCCGGTTGGCTGGCCGTCGCCGTGCGGGGCGCAGGAGGCGGGGCCGGAGAGCGTCCAGCAGCGCAGCTCCACGTTCTGGCCCGGGAAGCGGCGCGCCGCCTCCTCGGCCATCAGCGCGGCCATGCTCATGTCGAGCTCCTGCACCAGCCGGCCGGGGCGGATGTGCTCGCGGTAGCGGTCCTGCACCCAGTCGGACAGCGCCGCGGCCTCGCGCATCACCGCGATCTCCTCGTCGCACTTGACGAAGCGGAGCGTGCGCAGCTCGGCGGTCGCGGGGATCAGCTTCGCCTCGGGCAGCAGCCCGACCGCGCGGGCGAGCGGGCCGCCGGCCGCATCCGCGCCGATCCGCGCGCGACCGAGCCCCTTCGCCTTCAGCGTCTCGGCGACCAGCGCCGGCCATTGCGGATAGAGCGGCAGCCGCGCGCCGACGCGCGGGTGCTCGGCGTACATCGCGATGTCGTCCACCCACAGCCGCTGCGCCTCGCGCGCGAAGCGGATGTGGTTGGTCGAGAGCTCGTGCATCACCGCGAAGGGCGCGCCGTCGCGCGGCACGACCAGCAGGATCGGCCGCTCCCAGGTCTGCACGTCGGTGTGGAAGTTGGTGCCGAACTGGAAGAAATCCGGCGTGGTGAAGGCGATCGCGTCCCAGCGCTCGCGGTCCATCAACGCGGTCATCAGCGCGCGGCGGTAGTCGAACACGGCGCGGCTCAGGAAGGTGGCCATCGGTCGGTCCCTCTCGGTGGTGCGGCGCGGAGCATGGCAAATCGCGCGCGGTGCGCGAAGGCCCCGGCGCGCCGCGCTATAGTCGGCGCCGCAGCGCGATCGAGGCGGAGGGATGCGCGTGGCCGAGGATGACGAAGCCCCGCACGGGCTCTGGACCGCGCCGAGCGCCGAGGCGCTGGCACGGCTCGGCGCGGCGCCGGCGGGTCTTTCCGCCGAGGAGGCGGCGCGCCGGCTCGCCGCGCACGGCGCCAACCGCATCGAGGCCAATGGCCGGCGCCGGCTCGTCCTCGACATCCTGCGCCGCCTCGCCAATCCGCTGGTGCTGGTGCTGCTGTTCGCGGCCGGCGTCTCGGCGGTGGTGCAGGACCCGGCGAGCTTCGTCATCATCACCGCGATCGTGCTGCTCTCGCTCGCGCTCGACCTGGTGCAGGAGCGGCGCGCCGAGGCGAGGGCCGAGGGCCTGCGCGCCCGCGTCGCGCTGCGCAGCACCGTGCTGCGCGACGGGCGGGCGGCTGAGATCCCGGCCGCCGAGATCGTGCCGGGCGACGTCATCCAGCTCGCCGCCGGCGACCTCGTGCCCGCGGATTGCCGGCTGATCGAGGCGCGCGACCTGTTCGTCAACGAGGCGCTGCTGACCGGCGAGGCATTTCCGGTCGAGAAGGTCGCCCGTGCGCTGACGCCGGTGGAGGCGCGCGACGCGACGCGGCTTGCGAATGCGGCGTTCATGGGCAGCTCGGTGATCAGCGGCACGGCGCGCGCGGTGGTCGTCGCCACGGGGCGGACGACGCAGCTCGGCCGGATCGCCGGTGCGGTGCAGCTTCCCGCGCCGCCGACCGCCTTCGCCACCGGCATCCACGGCTTCGGCATGCTGATCGTGCGGCTGACCGTGCTGCTGGTGCTGTTTGCGCTGCTCGCCAACCTGCTGCTCGAGCGGCCGCTGATCGAATCGTTCCTGTTCTCGCTCGCCCTCGCGGTCGGGCTGACGCCCGAGCTGCTGCCGATGATCGTCTCGGTCACGCTGGCGCACGGTGCGATGCGCATGGCGCGCAAGGAGGTGATCGTGAAGCGGCTTTCCGCCGTGCACGACCTCGGCGCGATGGAGGTGCTCTGCTGCGACAAGACCGGCACGCTGACCGAGGCGCGCATCCGGCTGATCCGCGAGCTCGATCCGGCCGGCGCGGAGAGCCGGCGGGTGCTCGACCTCGCCTGCCTGAACGCCGCCTTCGAGACCGGCATCCGGAGCCCGCTCGACGAGGCGATCCTGGAGGCGGCGCGCATCGACACCGCCGCCTGGCGCAAGATCGACGAGGTGCCGTTCGACTTCGAGCGCCGCCGCGTCTCGGTGCTGGTGGAGCGCGACGGGGCGCGCATGCTGGTGGTGAAGGGCGCGCCGGAGGACGTGATGCGGCTCGCCTCGCGGATGCAGCGCGAGGGCGATGCCGCGCCCGCGCCGTTTGACGACGAAGCCCGCGCGGCCGCGACCGCGGTGTTCGAGCAACTCGGCAGCGAGGGCTTCCGCGTGCTCGGCATCGCCTGGCGCGAGGTCGGTCCGGACCATGATCATGCCGTGGTGGACGACGAGTCCGATCTGGTGTTCGCGGGCTTCGCCGCCTTCCTCGACCCGCCGAAGGCAAGCGCGCGGCCGGCGCTGGCCGAGCTCGCGCGCCTCGGCGTCGCGGTGAAGATCGTCACCGGCGACAACGAGCGCGTCACCGCCCATGTCTGCGGCGAGCTCGGCCTTGAGGTGACCGGCGTGCTGACCGGCACCGAGCTCGCCGAGCTCACCGACGAGGCGCTGGCCGCGCGGCTCGCGACAACGACGCTGTTCTGCCGCATGACGCCACCGCAGAAGGCGCGTGTGATCCGCGCGCTCCGGCGCTCGGGCCGGGTGACCGGCTATCTCGGCGACGGCATCAACGACGCGCCCTCGCTGCATGCGGCGGATGTCGGGCTGTCGGTGGACAGCGCGGTGGATGTCGCGCGCGAGGCGGCGGTGATGGTCATGACACGCAACGATCTCGGCGTGCTCGCCGAGGGCGTGCGCGAAGGAAGGCACACCTTCGCCAACATCATGAAATACGTGATGATGGGCACCAGCTCGAACTTCGGCAACATGGTGTCGATGGCGGCCGCCGTGCTGTTCCTGCCGTTCCTGCCGATGCTGCCGGTGCAGATCCTGCTGAACAACCTGCTCTACGACGTCTCGGAGATCGCGATCCCGCTCGATCGTGTCGACGAGGAGACGATCGCGGTGCCGTGCCGGTGGGACATGCGTTTCGTGCGCGACTTCATGCTGGTGCTCGGGCCGGTGAGCTCCGCCTTCGACCTGCTCACCTTCGGCCTGCTGCTGGTCGTGTTCGGCGCCGATGCGGCGCTGTTCCGCACCGGCTGGTTCATCGAGTCGATGGCGACCCAGGTGCTGGTGATCTTCGCCATCCGCACCGTGCGCCCGGCGTGGCAGAGCCTGCCGCATCCGCTGCTCGCGGCCGGCGCGATCGCGGTGGTGGCGGTGGCGGTCGGGCTGCCGTTCACGCCGCTCGGCGCCTGGTTCGGCTTCGTGCCGCCGTCAGCCGCGCTGCTGGCGGCCCTCGCGGCGATGACGCTCGGATATCTGGCGGTGGTCGAGCAGGTGAAGCGCCGCTTCCACGCGCGCCACCCGCTCGGCGCCGGCGCGGTCGGGGCTCAGCGCCTGAGCAGCAGCTGATAGGCCGGCACGGCGAGGGCGGCGAACGCCTCCGCCAGGGGCACGTCGGCCTCGGTGTACCAGTGCGCACGGTGCAGCAGGTTCAGCGTGCCGAGCGCGCGGCCGTTCCACACCACCGGCACGTTCAGCACCGAGTCGCAGCCGAGCGAGGCGATCAGCTCATGGTCGAAGAACACCGCGCGGATGTCGTCGGCCGTGCGGCCGATATAGGCGCGCTGGCCGACCAGCACCTGCTGCGTCCACGGTGTGGGGTTGAGCGGCTTGCGGCCGCCGACGGGATACTGGGTCGGGTGGCTGGTCCAGAAGCGCTCGCTCTCGCCGGTGTCGTGGTGGTGCAGCAGCACGGTGAACAGGATGTGGCCGATCGCCTCGCCCATGCCGGCCTGGAGGGCGGCGAAGCTCGCGCGCGGCTGGCCCTCGCGGCGCAGCGCGTGGGTGACGGCGAGCAGATGCGGCAGCGGGTCGGGGCGGTCGGTCATTTCGCCTCAGGGAGGGGGTGGCGGATGTGGCGTTCGGGGAACAGGCCCTGCGGGCGGAAGCGCAGCAGCACGATCAGCAGCGTCGCGATCATGAACTCGCGCACCGCGGCGACCTGCACCGCGGCGAGGGCGGGAATTTCGGCGACGACGAAGCGCGTGCCTTCCATGAAGGCGACGACCAGCGCCGCACCGATCACCGCGCCGGCATTCGTGCCGGTGCCGCCGGCGGTCAGCGCCAGCACGATGTAGATGGTGATCAGCGGCACGAAGCCCTCGGGCGCGATATAGGCGTTGTAGTGGCCGTACAGCGCGCCGGCGAAGCCGGTGATCGCCGCGCCGACCGCGAAGGCCTCGGTCTTGAAGCGCAGCACGGGCTTGCCGGCGACCGCGGTCACCTGGTCGTCGTCGCGGATCGCGCGCAGCACGCGGCCATAGGGCGAGTGGCGGATGCGCTGGCAGATCAGATAGACGACCAGCACCGAGACCGCGGTGATGCCGAGGAAGATCAGGTTGAAGGTGGCGGGCGCCACCTGGCCGCGCCAGGGGCCGGGGATCGCGGAGATGCCGTCGGTGCCGTTGGTGAAGCGGATCTCGTTCGAGGCGATGATGCGCACCACCTCGGAGAAGCCGAGCGTGACGATCGCCAGGTAGTCGCCCTTCATCTTCGCGGTCAGCCGCGCCACCAGCGCGCCTGCTGTCGCGGTGACGAGCACGGCGGCGAGGATGCCGAGCGGCATCGGCCAGGTGGCGTGGCGCACGGTCAGCAGCGCCGAGGTGTAGGCGCCGACCGCCATGAAGCCGACCAGGCCGAGATTGATCATCCCGGCCATGCCCCAGATCACGTTCAGCCCGAGCGCCATCAGCCCGTAGAGCCCGGCGAACACGGCCATCGCGACGAGATAGTTCTCCATCAGAAGGCGCGCTCCCCGAGGATGCCTCTGGGCCGGAAGATCAGTACGACCAGGATGGCGATGAAGCCGACCGCGGTGCGGTAGGAGGCGTCGAGGATCAGGATGGAGAGCTCCTCGCCGACGCCGACCACGGCGGCGCCAACGACCGCGCCGGGGATGCTGCCGAGGCCCCCCACCACGGCGGCGGCGAACACCGACAGCACGGCGCGGAAGCCGGTCAGCGGATCGATCGAGGTGTCGAGGCCGAGCAGCATGCCGCCCACGCCGACCAGCCCCATCCCCATGAACGAGCCGAGCCGCGCCACCGTATCGGCGTTGATGCCCTTGATGCCGGCGAGCATCGGATTGTCGGCGACCGCGCGCATCATCTTGCCGGTGCGGGTGAAGGCGAGGAAGAGGAACACCGCCGCCATCACCGCGACGCTGATCGCCGCGTTCTCGACCTGCTGGGGGCCCACGCGCAGGAAGGCGAAGCCGAGATCGAAGCGCCAGTCGCGCCAGACCGGCAGGTCGTAGCCGCGCAGGTCGTTGCCGAAGAAGAAGCGGATGACGTTCTCGAGCGCGATGGTCAGCGCCACGGCGGCGATCGCGGCGGTGAGCGGGCCGGCGCGGCGCAGCGGCTTGAGGATCATCTCGTCGCAGGCGGCGCCGGAGAGGGCGGGGACGGCGAAGGCGAACAGCAGGCTCGGGATCACCGGCAGGCCGAGCCACACATTTGCGACATAGCCGGCATAGGCGCCCATGGTGGCGTGCGAGGCGATCGAGAAGTTCGGGAACCGCAGCACCGCATAGATCGCGGTGAAGCCGATCGCCGGCAGCGCGAGGATGGTGCCGGCGACAAGCCCGTTGACGAGGAGCTGGGGCAGCTCCTCGATCACATGGGACAGCACGCGCTCAGGAGATGCGCAGCGTGCGCAGCTTCGCGCCCTCGGCGATCTCGTAGCGGAACGGGCAGGTCAGGATGTCGCCCGTATCGGTGAAGTCGCAGGCGCCGGAGGCGCCGGTGTAGTCGATCTTCTTACCTTCCTTCAGCAGGCGCAGCCCGTCGAGCACATCGGTGACGCGCTCGCCGCCGCCCTGGCTGATCGTGCGCACGACACCGCGCAGCCCCTCGCCGGTGACCGCGGGCGCGACCGCAGCGGCGAGGCAGGCGAGCGAGGCGTGGTCGTTGGTCTGGCATGAATACGGATCGGGATCGTTGGTGCCGAGCAGCGTCTGCAGCCGCTTGAAGGCCGGGCTCTCGACATCCGGGCTCGGTGCCCAGGTGACGGTGCCGTTGGTCACCTCGGCCGGCAGACTGTCGAGCAGGCGCTGGTTCACCGCGTAGGCCGGCGCGACCTTGCCGCCGCTCCAGCCGGCGCGATAGAGCTCGCGCAGCAGGATGGTGACGTCGGGCAGGTAGCCGTTGAGGAAGATGAAGTCGGGCCGCGCGCGCAGCGCCTGATCCACCTCGGAGCGGAACACCGTCTTGTCGCGGTCGTAGATCACCTGGCCGGCGACCCTGCCGCCATATTTCGGCATCTCGCGTTCGAGGATGACGCGGTTCGGCTCGGCGAACGGGGTCTGCGCGGCGAGGATGAAGATGTTCTTCGCACCGCGCTCGCCCAGGAACTCGGCGAGCTTGGTGATCTGCAAGGTCGAGTTGGGCTGGGTGCGGATGATGTAGCCGTTGTGCGGCAGCTGGGTGATGCTGTCCGCGCCCGAGACGGTGAACAGCATCGTCCGGCTCTCCCAGCAGAGCGGGGCGACGGCGGTGGTGACCGCGCTTGCCCAGGTGCCCATGATGGCGACGACGCGATCGACGTCGATCAGCTTGCGCGCGGCGCGCACGGCGGCGTCGGGGTTGGTCTGGGTGTCCTCGCCGACGAGCTGGACGCGCCGGCCGTTGATGCCGCCCGCGCCGTTCACCGCCTCGATGACGCCCTCGATCGCCTTGCGCATGGAGGGGCCGTAGGGGCCGCCGGCGCCGGTGAGCGGGTTCAGCGCGGCGAAGCGGATGGGATCAGCCTGGGCGCGGAGCACGGAGGGGGCGGCGAGCGCGGCGGCCGTCCCGGCGAGCAGCGCGCGGCGGTTCAGACGGACGAGCATGGGTGGTCTCCCTGGGGCCTGCGAGACCGATGATGACCCGAAATCAGCCGCCGAGAAAGATGCGCCTCACCTCCGGGTCGGCGGCGAGGGTGGCGGCGTCTCCCACCCGGGCGTTGCGCCCGTCCACCAGGATGACGCCGCGGCGCGCGATCGACAGCGCCTCGAGCGCGTTCTGTTCGACCATGGCGATGGCGGTGCCTTCGGCGTTGATGCCGCGGATGGTGTCGAACAGCGCCTCGGCCGCGACGGGCGAGAGCCCGGCCGAGGGTTCGTCGAGCAGCAGCACGCGCGGCGCGACCATCAGCGCCATCGCCATGGCCAGCATCTGGCGTTGCCCGCCCGAGAGGGTGCGGGCGGCCTGGCGGCGCTTCTCGGCGAGGATGGGGAAGCGGGCGAAGATCGCCTCGATGCGCCGCGGCGTTTCCTTGGGCTGGATGAAGCCGCCCATTTCGAGGTTCTCGCGCACCGACATGGTGGGGAAGACGTTCTGTTCCTGCGGCACGAAGGCGAGGCCGAGGGCAGCGATCTCGCGCGGGGGGTGGCCGGCGATGGCGGCGCCGTCGAGCGTGATGCTGCCGGCGGAGGGCGTGAGGATGCCGGCGATCGCCTTCAGCAGTGTGGATTTGCCGGCGCCGTTGGGGCCGATGATGGCGACGACCTCGCCCGGGTGCACGTCGAGATCCACGCCCTTGAGGATCATGTCGGCGGCGGCGTAGCCGGCGACCACGCCGCGCGCGGAGAGCAGGGGCGTGGTCATGCGGAGGCGAAGCGCCGGCCCATGTAGGCTTCCTGCACCGTGTGGTCGGCGGCGATGGTTTCGAAGTCGCCTTGGGCGAGCTTGCGTCCTTCGGCCATGACGATGACGGGGGCGCAGAGGCGGGCGATCGCGTCCATGTGGTGTTCGATGATGAGGAAGGTGAGGCCTTCGTCGCGCAGCCGCATCAGGTGGTCGCCGATTTCGGCGGCGAGGGTGGGGTTCACGCCGGCGATCGGTTCGTCGAGCAGGATGAGCTTGGGGTCGGTCATCAGGGCGCGGCCGATTTCGAGCAGTTTCTTCTGTCCGCCCGAAAGGTCCGAGGCCGGATTGTTTGCCACGCGCAGCAGGTTGAGGCGTCGGGCGGTTTCGATGGCGCGGCTGAGCAGTTCGGATTCGCGGGTGCGAGCGTTGCGGGAGGGGAGGATGGCGAGGGGGAGGGATTCGCCTGGTTGGTGTGCGCCGTAGAGCATCAGGTTTTCGAGCACGGAGAGGCGTGGGAAGCCGCGGGCGATCTGGAAGGTTCGGACGAGGCCGAGGGTGGTGATGCGGTCCGGGCGGAGGCCGGTGATGTCTGCGGTGTTGAAGTGGACGGTGCCGGCGTCGGGTGGGACGAGACCGGAGATGACGTTGAAGGCGGTGGTTTTGCCGGCGCCGTTGGGGCCGATGAGGCCGGTGATGGTGCCGGCTTCGACGTCGAGGTCGAGGCCGGTCAGCGCGTGGACGCCGTAGAAGCTGCGGGTGAGGCCGCGGACTTCAAGCAGGGGCATGGGGGGCAGATTAAAGGGATGGGGGTTTGGGGGAAGGGCCAATGGCCCTTTCCCCAAGGGGTTTTCTTCATGTTGGGAGGGCCGCAGGGCCCTCCCAGTCAATGTTGCTACGCTGAGGTGCGAAAATGCTGTTGCGGCCTGCCACGTTGGACCCACACCCTCGCCTCGGCATACAACTGCCCCTGACACTACCGGCTGATGTGGGCACTAAGCGGATCAAGGGAGGAGGCGTTGCGTGTTGATCTGATTGGCCGGCTCCGGAAGACACGTGTCCCCGTCTCCCGACCGCTGCTCCCTGTGTTTGAGGCCGTCGCGAATGCCGTCCATGCCATTTTCGATGCGAAGCGCGGCGACGGCGTGATCGAGGTCGAGCTTCGGCGCGGGCCAACGTTTGACCAGGGAAAGAAAGGGCCGATCAGTGACGTGGTCATAAGTGACAATGGCGTCGGTTTCACGGATGATAATTTCGCGGCATTCCAGACCGCCGACACGATGCGGAAGGCAGCGATCGGTGGCAAAGGCGTTGGGCGATTTACGTGGCTTGTTGCATTTGACTCCGTCACGGTCGCAAGCAGCTTCGGGCCTGATGCGCAACGTCGCGTCTTCAGCTTTTCGCGGAACGGCGTTGAGTTGATTGACCAGCCAGATGGAGTGCTGATCCCCGATGTTGGAACACGCGTGCAGCTGTCTGGCCTAAACGAGCCCTGGCGCGACCGAGTACCCATCGGCGCGGAGTTGATCGCCGCTGACATGATCGAGCACTTCATTGCACTTTTTGCGAGTTCGCGTGCCCCCAAGATTTGGCTCGTTGACGACGGGGATCGGATCGATATGGGAGCTGAGTTTGCCCGAACCTATGATCAATCGACGACCCGAATCGATTTTCAGGTTGGGGATCAACACTTCCATTTCACTCCCTTCCGCCTACGTCGAAGCCAGGGTGGACGGTTCCATAGGCTTCTCTATCTGGCTGACGAACGCGAGGTGAAAACAGAGCGACTGAGCGCGCTTCTGCCCGGATTGCCTAATCCGTTTGAAGATGACAGCGGATCGTTCCACTTTGTCGGCGTAGTCCAAGGGGTCGCATTGGATCGCAATGTGGACCATGACCGATCTTCGTTTCTGCTTCCTGACGAACGTGATCCCAACGAGCCAGCGCTGCTGCGGGAACTGACATGGAAGGACATACGAGATGGCGCGCTCGGCTGCACTCGGCGGGTGTTGGATCCGTGGATTCAGGACATTGAGCAAGAGAAACGGAGGCTGCTTGAGAGGTTTGTTGATACTCAAGAGCCACACTATAAGGTGCTCATAAGAGACGCAGAGGACATCCTTCCCGATTTGCCACCAAATCCAGCGCCAAGTGACCTTGATCGTGTATTGAGTCGAAGGCTCTTCGAAAGAAGAGAGCGCCTTAAATTGGAAAGCGAGAAGCTACTGAGCGATCTTGAGAAGGTCGATCAAGCTGATCCAGATGCATATCGAGAGATGATGGAAAAGACGGTACAAGAACAAAATCAGCTTGGGATGGCTGACTTGGCAAGATATATCTGTCATCGCCGTGTAATTCTTGAGCTATTTGAAAAATCGCTCAAGATGGATTCCGGCACAGGAAAATTTGGCCGAGAAGATGCGGTCCACTCTATTGTGTATCCGATGCGTAAAACGTCGTTAGATGTCGATTACTACGGGCACAACCTTTGGCTTCTTGATGAGCGGCTGGCATATAACTGGCGCGTGTACTCAGATCTGCCGTTTAGAGCGATGGACGTCGGAGAAATTCAGAGTCGCCAAGAGCCAGATTTAATAATATTTGATAGACCGTTTATTGTCGGAGACCAAGAGATACCTCTAATGACTGCAACAATTATAGAATTTAAGAGGCCCGGCAGGACAGACTATGGAAAAGAGAGAGTGACAACACAAGTATATGACTACCTTGAACGGCTTAGGCGGGGCAGATTTAAAGACTTTGAGGGAAGAACTATAAGAATAGGTAATAATATTCCTGTTTGCGTATATGTTATTGCAGACCTTGAGCCGGCTCTTGAGCGGGAGTTGAGAGACGCAAATATGAGGAGGACACCAGATCAAGGTGGGTTCTATGCTTTTCAGGATGACTTGGGTGCGTACGTCGAGGTTCTAAGTTATGATAAGATGCTAGCGATGGCAAGAAAGCGTAATTGGCCATTCTTTAGTGTGCTCGGTATATCTACCAGAAATCGCTGACCCTCACCCCGCCCTCTCCCGCAAGCGGGAGAGGGGCGCTCGGCGACGAACGACCAACCGCGACAAACGTCCTTTCGCTGGCCTTCGGCCAGCCAAGCAAGAACCCCTTGGGGGAAAGGGCCATTGGCCCTTGTCCCCCAAACCCCCTATCCCTCT
>CAZHMM010000005.1:0-63762 GCA_964533585.1 uncultured Elioraea sp. | reverse complement strand
CTGCACTTGGGGCAAACCGTGCTGCAACGCAAGAGGACGGCGGCATGTCAGCCCGGCGGCGGCTCGAGATCCTCGTAGAGCGCGCGTGCCTCCTCGGCCGGGCCACGCCGCAGGCCGAGTGCCAGCACGCGCACAACGCGGACCGACGGGCCGATGCCGAAGGTCAGCACATCGCCCGGCCGCACCCGCGCATGCGCCTTCTCGGTGCGCTGGCGGTTGATGCGGATGCGCCCCTGCTCGGCGAGCCGCGCCGCGGCCGCCCGGGTCTTGATGAAGCGCGCGCACCAGAGCCAGCGGTCGAGCCGCTGCCAGCCGAGCGCGCCGTCCTCCGGGTCGTCCGTGCTCACGCCTTGGCGCGGAGCGCCGCGAGGGCCGCGAACGGTCCGTCGCCGCCGCCGCGCGGCTCGGCGCGCTGCCCGGCCGGGGCACGGCGGCGCGCGCGCACCATGATCGCCCCGTCCTCGCCCGGGCGCAGCGCGAAGCCGAGGCCGCGCAAGACCGCCGGCAACTCGCCCGCGCGGCAGCCGAGCCGGCTCGGCAGGCCGGACGGCAACGCCTGGGCGCCGGCGCGCGTGAGATGGGCGAGTTCGGCGCCGACCCGCTCGGCGACGTCAAGCCGCACCGCCACCGGGCCGAGCCGCAGATAGCCGAGCACCTCCACCCAGCCCTCCGGCCAGCACGCCTCGGGGCGCAGCGCGACCGTGCCGGCTTGCGGCAGTTCGGGCGTCGCGACCCCGCGCCAGACCGCCCAGAGCCGGGCCCGCAGCGCGGTTGCGGCGGGCCGCAGCAGGGCCGGCAGGAAGGCCGCGTGCCGGCCGAGCCGGACGCCGAGCGCCTTCAGCCGCACGCGGTCAAGCCCCGTCGCGGCAACCCCGTCGCGCGGCACCACGCCGAGCCCTTCCTCAAGCAGATGCGCAAGCCCGCGCAGCCCCGGGTCAGCGGCGGCCGGGCCCAGCGCAAGCAGGGGTCCGAGGGTGGTGGCGATCTGCCCGCCGAGCCAGCCAGCGATCCGCGCGCGGATGCGCTCGCGCTGGGCGCCGTCGAGGAACTCCCCGCCCGGCACCTCGACCAGCGGCCGCAGCACCGAGGCGCCCGGCTTCAGCCGCGCCACGTCGGCGCCACGCCAGGCGATCCGGCCGGCCTGGGTGAACGCGAAGGCCGCGTCCTCGTCGGCCTCGAGCCCGGCGACCCGGCGCGGCACCTCCGCGGCCATGGCCCGGCGCGCGGCGCGCAGCACCGCCTGCCGGCCGACCCCCTCGGCCTCGGGATCGGGGTGAAAGACAAACCCCTCGACATGCCCGACCGGATGGCCCTCGACCACCACCGCGCCGTCGCGCGTCACCGCCGAGAGCAGCTCCGCGTCCGAGGCGGCGTCGAGCCGGCGGATCAGATGCGCGGCACGGCGATCGACGAAGCGCGCGGTGAGCGTCTCGTGCAGCGCGTCCGAGATGCGGTCCTCGAGCGTGCGGCAGCGCTCGATCAGCGGTGCGGGCTCGGCGAGCCAGCCCGGCCGGCCGGCGATGTAGGACCAGGTGCGGACCGAGGCGATGCGCGCCATCAACGTATCGAGCTCGCCGTCGGTGCGGTCGAGCAGGTCGAGTTCGCGCTCCACCCAGCCGGGATCGACCCGGTGCGGGGCCGCGCGCAGGAAGCGGAAGATGCGGGCGCAGATGCGCGCGTGCGTGTCGTCGCCGAGGCGGCGGTAGTCGGGCACCTGGCACGCATCCCACAGCAGCGCCACCGCCGCCGTGCCGCGGGCAAGCTCCGCCACCTCCGGGTCGCGCGCCAGCGCGGCGAGGGCAAGATGGTCGGCCGCGTCAGGCCCGCGCACGAGCCCTGGCCCGGGCGGCGGCCGGTCGAGTGCCGCGAGCAGCGCGCCGACGCTCTGGAACTCGAGGCGGCTGTTGCGCCAGACGAGGTGATCGAGCGGGTCGAACCGATGCGCCTCGACCGCCTCGACGATCTCCGAGCCGAGCGCCGGCGCCTCCGCGGTGGTGCCAAAGGAGCCGTCCGCCATGCCGCGCCCGGCACGGCCGGCGATCTGCGCGACCTCGGTGGCGTAGAGACCGCGCGCGCGATGGCCGTCGAACTTGGCGAGCCCGGCGAAAGCGACATGGTTCACGTCCATGTTCAGCCCCATGCCGATCGCGTCGGTCGCGACCAGGAAATCGACCTCCTTGGCCTGGTACATCGCCACCTGGGCGTTGCGCGTGCGCGGGCTGAGCCGGCCCAGCACCACCGCGCAGCCGCCGCGGCGGCGGCGGAGCGCCTCCGCGATCGCGTAGACCTCGGCGGCCGAGAAGGCGACGATGGCGCTCCGCGGCGGCAGGCGCGAGAGCTTGGCGTGCCCGGCATAGGCCAGGGCAGAGAGGCGCGGGCGGGTCTCGATCTCGGCCTCGGGCACGAGCCGGCGCAAGAGCGGGCGGATCGTCTCGGCGCCGAGGAACATGGTCTCCTCGCGCCCGCGCGCCTGCAGCAGCCGGTCGGTGAAGACATGGCCGCGATCGGGATCGGCGCAGAGCTGGATCTCATCGACTGCGAGGAAGGCGAAGGGCCGGTCGAGCGGCATCGCCTCGACCGTGCAGCAGAACCAGCGCGCGCCGGGCGGGACGATCTTCTCCTCGCCGGTCACCAACGCGACCCGGTTGGGGCCCATCCGGGCGGCGATCCGGTCGTAGTTCTCGCGCGCCAGCAGGCGCAGCGGGAAGCCGATCACGCCGGTCGCGTGGGCCAGCATCCGCTCGATCGCGAGATGCGTCTTGCCGGTGTTGGTCGGGCCCAGCACGGCCCGGACGCGGGCAGACTCGACGGCCCCGTGCATGGGCCCAGAGTGAGCAGAGAGCGCGGGCAGGTGCAACCGGGAAGTCGGGACGCGGATCAGCGCAGCGCCACCTGCCCGGCGGCAAGGATGGGCCCCTGACGCTGGCGCTGCAGCACCAGCGCGATGCCGTCCGCCCCGTCGGCCTCGGCGGCGCTCACCGTCAGCGCGACGGGCACGGCCTCGATCGCCGCCATCGGCGCCGCCCAGCGCACGACGTTGGTGTGGTGCAGCGTGTGGCCGGCGTTCTCGCCATCCAACACCTGGCGGACCTCGCTGCGGACGAAGGCGATCAGCCAGAGCTGCGCGCCGCCCTGCGGCAGGGCCAGCGCGGGGATCTCCACCCTGAGCGTCGGCGGCTGACGGGCCGCAAGCGCGATCGCGAGCGCAGCGGAGGGCGGCGCAGCCGCCATCAGCCGCTCGATCGAGGCGCGGTCATGGCCGACGGTGTGGGCGCTGCCCTGCACCACGAGCTGCGGCGTATAGACCGAGCGCTCCTTCATCGCCCGCGCATAGGCGCGCTGGCGCTGCACCGAAACCGGCAGCGCGAAGGGATCGCGCCAGCCCATGTGGTCCCAGTAGGGCACGTGGAACGACAGCGCGATCACGCCGTTGTCGCGCGCGAGCTTGGCCAGGACCTTGTCGGCCGGCGGGCAGGCGGAGCAGCCCTGGCTGGTGAACAGTTCCAGCACCAACGGCCCGCGCTCGTTGCCCGCGTCGGCGGTGCGCGGCCAAAGGGCGACGGCAAGGGCGAGGGCGGCGAACAGCAGGCGGGCCATGGCAGAGAACAATCGGCGGGCAGGGGGCGATGGCCAAGCCACACGCGCGTGAAGCGCGCCACAGGTGTGGCGGTTCGGCATCACGATCCGGTTGATGCCCCCCGCGCCCGACGCGCTGCCCCGCTTGCGGCGCGGCCCGCGCCTCCGTATGCGGGCGGCCATGACCCCGGCGCGGCGGCTGGCCCTGTTCTACGCGACGGCCTTCGCGGGACCCGGGGCGGCCCTGCCCTTCCTGCCGCCCTTCCTCGCCGCGCGCGGCCTCGGGCCGGAGGCGATCGGACGGGCACTCGCGCTGGCGATGCTCGCGCGGCTGGTGGTCGCGCCCAGCGCGGCCGCGCTTGCCGACCGGCTCGGCGACCGCCGGCGGGTGGTGTCCGTGTTCGCAGCCCTGGCGATGGCGGCAAGCGCCCTGCTGCTGGTGCCGGTGCCGTGGGTGCTGACGCTGGCGGTGGTGCTGTCGGGGGCGGCGAGCGCGCCGCTGGTGCCGATCGCGGATTCGCTCGCAGTGCGCGCGGCGGCGAGCGGCCAGGGCGATTTCGGGCGGATGCGCGCGGCCGGCTCGGTCTCGTTCATGGCATTGACGGGCCTTGCCGGCGTGCTGATCGGCGCGGGCGGGGAGGTCGCGCTGCCACTGCTGCTGCTCGCCTGCCAGGCGGCGGTCGCGCTGGCGAGCCTCATGCTGCCGGCGCTCGGTGTTGGCCGGGCGGCACCGGGCGCGCTCGGCGCGCTCGCACTCCTCCGCAATCGCGGCTTCCTGCTGCTGCTGGTCGTCTCCGGGCTGATCCAGGGCAGCCACGCGCTCTATTACGCCTTCTCGGCGCTGCACTGGGGACGCGCCGGCCTCGGCCCGCCGCTGATCGGCGCGCTCTGGGTCGAGAGCGTCGTGGTCGAGGTGCTGCTGCTGACCTTCGGCCGCGGCGTGGTCTCGCGGCTCGGGCCGGTGCGGCTGCTCGCGGCGGGCGCGTCTGCGGCGGTGGTACGATGGATCGGTACCGCACTGACCACCGCTCCGCTTGCCCTCGCGATCCTGCAACCGCTGCACGCGGCGAGCTTCGCGATGACGATGCTGGGCGCGGCACAGCTGATCGGCAGGCTGGTGCCGCCCGAGCGCGGCGCGACGGCGCAGAGCCTGCACGCCTCGTTCGGCCCCGGCCTCGCGAACGCGCTGCTGACCCAGACCTCCGGCGTGCTCTTTGCCCGGCTGGAGGGGCTCGCCTTCCTGGCGATGGCGGCGGTCGCGGCGGCGGCACTGCCAGCGATCGCCGCTCTCGCCCGCGCCGCCGTCCCGGAGCCGCCCGCCCGCTGACCGTTGCGGCGACGAATCGGACGACGTTCCGGCGGCCGCGACGACCTCCGGCGCGTCGCCGGCGACTCATGAGCATCCAGACACATGGCTGCGATCTGGAGCGGCTAGATCGTCACCATCCGCGACCCTACGACGGAAGGAACGGTCCATGTCCTTCGACGAGACTGCCTTCGCGACGAAGATCAACCGGCTCGGGCTCAAGCACTTCGGCTACCAGGAGCTGCTGACCCGCACGACCTGGAAGAACAAGTTCGGCACCACGAACAGCAAGCCGCCGATGCGGCTCTGGGACAACATCATCCCGACCATCATCGTGCTCGACGCGCTGCGGACCGAGCTCGGCAAGTCGATCTCGCTGCAGAGCGTCTATCGCAGCGAGGCCTACAACCAGGCATCGAGCGACTCCTCGAAGGGCTACACCGGACGCGCCAGGACCAGCCAGCACATGGCCTACAGCGCCGTCGACTTCATCGTCTCCGGCATGGCCTGCACCAAGGTCGCGACCATCCTCCAGGCGTGGCAGAACGAGGGCAAGCTGTCCTATTCGCCCGTGCTGTTCGAACGGAAGGCCGAGAAGGTGAGCGCCGGCACGATCCCGTTCGGCGAGCTGCCGCGGCACTGGCATGTCTGGCCGATCGGCGTGTGGTTCTCGTTCAAGGGCTTCATCAAGGCCTATCCGAGCGAGACCTTCACGCATCTCGACACGCGCGGGCTTGCCTCGAACATGACCGAATAGACCGCGCGCGGCGGCGAACAGCCACCGCGCCTTGGCGCGGCTCCAGGGCTAGGACGTCGGGCGGCGGGACGCCTCCCGCGCCACCCAGTCGGACAGACCGGCCTGCCACATTGCGTCGATGCTGTTATGCCCGGCGCCCGGAACGACGTGCATCTCGGCGTGCACGCCGCGCGCGCTCAGCTTGTCGATGTAGCTGCGCTTCTGCGACGGGAAGGCATTGGTGTCGTTCGCGCCGGTATAGCCGACGACGCGCGCCGTCATGGGCACGGAGTCCGCGAGACGATACGGATCGAGGCTGCGTGTCCAGGGCTGGCGGCCAAATCCGTCGCGCCACGCCGCGATGTTGCAGTTGCACGCGAGCAGGGCGGCGGCATCGATCAGCCCCTGATCGCGCGCAAGGACGTTGGCGATCGTCGCCGCACCGCCTGAATGCCCAACAGCGATGACGCGCGTCGCCCCGGTCTCGCGCTTCAGCGCCCGGATCGCACCGGCCATGATGTCCATGTTCGCGGCGGTGTACTGGTCGGTGCGGTTGTAGTTGGTGCCGGTGGAGGCGTTCCCGGCACCGTCCGGATAGCCGGGGCGGACCAGCGCGACGACCGCCGCGTCAGGCACGCGATCCGCGATCCGCTGGGTGAACGGGAAGTGATAGTTCGCGGGGCCGCCGGATGAGACGTCACCGTGCAGCATGACGATCAGCGTGTCGCTCGTCGCCTGGCCGAAACGACGTACGGCGACACAGCCGCGGCCGTCAGCCTCAAGACGCTGCGGTCCCTCGCAGGCGGGCGGGGCGCTGCCGGTGGCCGGGCGCTCCGCAGCAGGGTCGGCGGTGCAGGCGGCGAGCAGAAGCGACGCTGCGGCGAGTGGGATGGCGTGGCGCATGAATCGACCCTATCGTAATGATGCGACAATTTATTGAGTTCCAATGTCCTGGCTGATGTCAAGGGCACGGCCTTCGCTGTCGTCGATCTGTCACACGGAGAGGTACTGCGCCTTGATTTCCGGCTCGGCGCGCAAGGCCGCGAGCGTGCCGGTCCAACGCACCATGCCCTTCTCGATGATCGCCGCGCGATCGGCCACGCGCTCGGCGAAATGCAGGTTCTGCTCGGACAGCACCACCGTCAGCCCGGCCGCCTTCACCGCGCGGATCGCCTCGGCCATCTGCTGCACGATCACCGGAGCGAGCCCTTCGGACGGCTCGTCGAGCAGCACCAGCAGCGGGTTTCCCATCAGCGTGCGCGCGATCGTCAGCATCTGCTGCTCGCCGCCGCTCATCCGCCCGCCGGGCCGGTCCCGCATCGCCGCGAGGTTGGGAAAGATCGCGAACAGCCGTTCCGGGGTCCAGGGATCAAGCCCGTCGCGCCGGGGCTGCCGTCCGACCTCGAGGTTCTCCATCACGGTCAGATCGGTGAAGATGCGCCGATCCTCGGGCACATAGCCGAGGCCGAGACGCGCGATCTCGAAACTCGCCCGGCCGGCGATCTCGGCGCCGTCGAAGCGGATCGAGGAGCCGGGGGCCGGGCGGACCAGGCCCATGATCGCCTTCATGGTCGTCGACTTGCCCGCGCCATTGCGCCCGAGCAGCACCAGCACCTCGCCGCGCGCGACCTCGAACGCGACGTCACGCAGGATATGCGCGCGGCCGTAGAAGGCATTGAGGTGGCGGACGCTCAGCATCAGTGCCCGCCGCTCGTCTCGCCGCTGCCGAGATAGACCTCGCGCACCGCTGTGTTGGCGCGCACCGCGGCCGCATCGCCCTCGGCGATCAGCGACCCCCGGTTCATGACGAGGATGCGGTCGGCATGGCCGAACACCACGTCCATGTCGTGCTCGGTGAACAGGCAGGCGAGGCCGCGCGCGCGCACCAGCGAGCGCGTCAGCTCCATCAGCGCGATGCGCTCGCTGGGCGCCATGCCGGCGGTCGGCTCGTCCATCAGCAGGAGCTTCGGATCGTTCGCCAGCGCCATCGCCAGCTCGACGCGCTTGAGATCGCCATAGGCGAGCACGCCGCAGGGCCGGTCGGCCTGGTCGAGCATGCCCACCTGCGCGAGCAGCGCATCCGCCTCGGCGACGAAATGATGCCGTGCGGCGCGCCAGAACGTCCAGACGCGGCGATGATGGCTGATCAGCGCGCACTGTACATTCTCGCGCACGGTCATCGAGGCGAAGGTGGCGGTGATCTGGAAGGTGCGGCCCACGCCGAGCCGCCAGATGGCGCGCGGCGGCTTGCCGCTGAGCGTCTGCCCGGCGAGCCGCACCTCGCCGGCATCCGAGCGGAGCTGGCCGTTGAGCAGGTTGAAGCAGGTGGACTTGCCCGCGCCGTTCGGGCCGATCAGCGCCAGCATCTCGCCACCATGGACCGCGAGCGAGACGTCGTTCACCGCGTGCACGCCGCCAAACCGCTTGGAGAGGCCGCGCGCCTCCAGCACGGGCGCGTTCATGCCGCTTCGAGCCCGCGTGCGCGCTCGTAGCGCTGGCGGACGAAGCCGGCGATGCCCTGCGGGAAGGCGAGCACCAGCAGCACGATCGCGAGTCCCAGGATCAGCCGCCACCAGGTGAACGCCTGCAGCACCGTCAGGAACAGCGTGTGGAAGGCGAGCGCGCCGACGATCGGCCCCGAGACAGTCTGCACCCCGCCGAGCAGCACCATCAGCAGCGCATCGATCGATTTCGGGATCGAGATATAGGTCGGGAACACGCTGCCTTTGGCGTAGGCGTAGACGCCGCCCGCGAGACCTGCGCCGAGGGCGGCGATCACGAACGCGCCGAGGCGGATCCGCACGGCGTGCAGCCCGATCGCCTCGGCACGGAGCTCGGAGTCGCGCGCGGCCCGGAGCGCGTAGCCGAACGGCGCATAGAGGATACGACGAAGCAGCAGGGTCGCGCCGATGCAGAGGGCGAGTGCCAGCCAGAGATAGGCGCCCTTCGCGCGCGCCCACTCGGACGGCCAGACGCCGAGGATGCCGTTGTCGCCGCCGGTGAACTCGACCCACTGGAACGCGGCCGCCCAGACGATCTGCGCAAAGGCGAGTGTGAGCATCGCGAGATAGACGCCCGAGAGCCGCACCGCGAACCAGCCGAACACCAGCCCGAACGCGCCGGCGAGCAAGGGGGCAAGCACGATCCCCACCTCCATCGGCACGGCGAGATAGCGCAGGCCGAGGGCCGCGCCGTAGGCACCGAGCCCGAAATAGGCCGCGTGGCCGAAGCTGACGATCCCGCCCGGCCCCATCATGAAGTGCAGGGAGGCGGCGAACAGCACGAACACCGCGAGCTCCACCAGCACGGTTACGATATACGGCCCGGCGAAGAAGGGTGCCGCCGCGGCGATCAGCAGCGCGCCCGCACCCGCCCAGCCGAGGATCGCCGGCGCCGGGCGGATCACCGGATCGACCGCGCCGGTGGCCGCGCGCGCATGCGCCTGCGGCTTGCCGAGCAGCCCGTACGGGCGGACCATCAGCACGGCGGCCATCACCAGGAACACCAGCACCAGCGTCGCCTTCGGCACCAGCACGATGCCGAAGGCCTGCACCTCGGCGATCAGCAGCGAGGCGAGGAACGCGCCCGGAACGGATCCCAGGCCGCCGACCACCACCACCACGAAGGCCTCGGCGATGATCGCGAGATCCATCTGCAGGAACGCGCTCTGGCTCGGCAGCACGATCGCCCCACCCAGGCCCGCCAGGGTCGAGCCGAGAAAGAACACGCCGGTGAACAGCACGCGCTGATCCACGCCCAGTGCCGCGACCATCTCGCGGTCCTGCGTCGCGGCGCGCACCAGCACGCCGAAGCGGGTGCGCTGGAACAGGAACCACAGCAGCCCGAGCACGGCCGGGCCGACGAAGATCAGGATCAGGTCGTACTGTGGGAACCGGCTGCCGGCGATCTCGACGAAGCGGCGCAGCCACGGCGGGCGCGGCAGCGGCAGGTCCTCAGGCCCCCAGACCGCCAGCGCCAGATCCTGGATGATCAGCACGACGCCGAAGGTCGCGAGCAGCTGAAAGAGTTCCGGCGCGCGGTAGATGCGGCGCAGCAGCACGATCTCGATCAGCGCGCCGATCGCACCGACCGCGAGGGCGGCGAGCAGGATGCCGGCGATGAACAGGGCGGGTTCGCGCCCGCCCCAGTCCCACAGCGCCCGCGTGATGGTCCAGGTCAGGTAGGCGCCCAGCATGTAGAAGCTGCCATGCGCGAAATTAACGATGCGCGTGACGCCGAAGATCACCGTCAGCCCCGAGGCGATCAGGAACAGCGCCGAGGCGTTCGCGAGCCCGGTGAGGAACTGGATGACGATGAAGTCCACGACGGCATCCTGAAGGGACGAGGCGAGGAGCGCCCGCTGACCGCCGAGCCGTGGCGGCGCGCGGCGACTCCCCTTGCCGCAACACTCCCAGGAACACGGGCAGCCATCAATGGCAGGGCTGCGCCGGCACGGCGGGCCGTCAGAGTGTCGCCAGCACCTTGCGTCTGCTGCGCCTGCCGCGAACCCCGAACCAGGTGGACCACGGCAGCACGCCGAGGCGCGTGACCCGCCCGTCCCGCTCGGCCTCGAGCACCCAGGACTTGACCAGCGACTGCTTCACATTGCCGGCGTCCTTGGTCTCGTAGTCGTCGAACACCAGGACGCAGTCCTCGGCCATGAGGTCCTGGTAGGCCTCGATGTCGAGACCGACCCGCCCATCGGCGTCGATCGTGCAGAGCGTGATCTTGCGGCCGCCGAGCGCCTCCGCCACCCGCTCCTTCATGCCCGGCGCGCGGCTGATGCCGACCAGGATCTGGACCGCATCCGAGAGCCCGACGCGCTCCAGATTCGCCTTCAGGTCCGCCACCGTGTCCCGGGTCGGCAGCGTGGGGTGGTCATGCGCCCCGCCATGCTCGATGGTGACGAACGGCACGCGCCCCCGGGTCGCCGAGGCGATGGCGATGGTCGAGCCGCCGATATAGGGGCCGATCTCCAGCACCGCCCCGCTCGTCCGCGCCGCGAACAGGTTCAGCGCCGCCAGCGTTTCGGGATGCAGCATCGAGACCTCGCGTGCGCGGCGCACGACCTCGGCGGCCGGGCCCTCGAGATGCGGCCGGACGCGCTCTGCGAGCGGCCGCGACCGGAGGTCCTCCAGATACGTCTTCAGCCGGTCGAGCACTCGGGCTCCCCTGTATCGCCGCGGGTGGTGCGGAGGCGCATTACCCGCCGCGGCCGGTCCGGACAAGGCCGGGCGGCCGGGCTGACGCCGCTCGGTGACGGCCACCGCGTGACACGCTCAAGGCGGGATGCTTTCATTCGCGCCCCATGGACCTGCCGCTCGGCGCAGCCCCGCCCTCCCCCGCGACGCCCCCGCTCGACGAGCCGTTCGTGGTGCTGATGCCGGCGCGGCAGACGGCACCGATCGTGTTCGCCTCGCCGCATTCCGGACGCGACTACCCGGACGCGTTCCTCGCCGAGTCGCGGCTCGACCCGATCACCATCCGCCGCAGCGAGGACAGCTTCGTCGAGGAGCTGTTCGCCGCCGCCCCCCTGGCCGGCTGCCCGCTGATCCACGCGCTCTTTCCGCGCGCCTGGTGCGACGTGAACCGCGAGCCGTGGGAACTCGATCCGGCGATGTTCGACGCGCCGCTGCCGGACTTCGTCAACGCGGCGAGCCCGCGGGTCGGCGCGGGGCTCGGTACGATCGCGCGCGTGGTCGCGACCGGCGAGGCGATCTATCGCCGCAAGCTGAGCTTCGCCGAGGCCGAAGGTCGCATCATGGGCTGCTGGCGGCCCTATCACGCCGCCCTTGCCAGGCTGATCTCCGACACCGTGCGGCAGTTCGGCTGCTGCCTGCTGATCGATTGCCACTCCATGCCCGCACAGGTGCCGCCGCTCGGGCGGCCGCGCCAGGCGGAGGTGGTGCTGGGCGACGCGCACGGCACCTCCTGCGCGGCGCTGGCGACACGCCGCGTGGAGGCGGGGCTGGGGCGGCTCGGGCTCGCGGTGCGGCGCAACGAGCCCTATGCCGGCGGCTACGTGACGCGCCACTACGGGCGGCCGCGCGAAGGGGTGCACGCGTTGCAGATCGAGCTCGCGCGCGCCCTCTACATGGACGAGGTGCGGATCGAGCGCGGCCCCGGCTTCGCCGCCCTGCGGCGCGACCTGACGCGGCTGATCGAGGATCTCGCGGCGGCGGACTGGGCGGCCCTGCGACCGTGACCACGCCGGGAGCGCGGGGCGTGCTTGTGCGCGACAGCAGCGAGGCCGACATCGCCGCGATCGCGGCGATCTATCGTCACCATGTGCTGACCGGGCTGGCGAGTTTCGAGGAGGTCCCGCCCGAACCGGCCGAGATGGCGCGGCGGCGCGGGGGCGTGGTCGAGGCGGGGATGCCCTGGCTGGTGGCGACCGGCGGTGAGGGCGAGGTGCTCGGCTATGCCTATGCCGGGCCCTACCGGCCGCGGCCGGGCTATCGCTACACCGCCGAGGACTCGGTCTATGTCGCGCAGCGCCAGCTCGGGCGCGGCGTCGGCCGCGCGCTGCTGGCCGGGCTGATCGGCCGCTCCGAGGCGCTCGGCTTCCGTCAGCTGGTCGCGGTGATCGGCGACTCCGGCAATGCCGCCTCGATCGGGCTGCACCGGGCGGCGGGCTTCACCCAGGTCGGCCTGCTGCCCTCGGTCGGGTTCAAGTTCGGTCGCTGGGTGGATGGCGTGCTGATGCAGCGCGCGCTCGGCCCCGGCGCGGCCACCCTGCCCGACTGCGCCCGGCCAGGCTGAGCAAGACGACGCCGGGCGAAAAAAATGGCCGCCCTTGTGGGGCGGCCAAGTTTAGGGAGGAAACGTCCAAGAAAGGCAGACAGCATGGCCGGAGCCACGTTGCTGCGCCGCACAATCTAGGGGCGCTGGCGCCTCACTGCAAGGGATTTTTTGCAGCGCAGCAAATGCAGGGCGACCCGGCGATCCACGCATGACGGTGACGCGCGCGTGATGTGAGACGCGCGGTTTCCCGCCGTGGTTGTTGGCACGGGGTGTGCGTCTCGGCGGGCCACCTCGATCGCCAGGACCGCATCATGATGCTCCGCCTTGCCGTTCTCGTGCTCATCCTGCTCGCCGCCACCCCGACCCAGGCGTCACCCGCGCCCGCACCGGTCCCGGCGGCGGATCCCGGCCAGTTGTGCCGGCCGGCGATCCGCGCCGCCGAGCGGGCGCACGGCATTCCGGTGGCTCTGCTCTCGGCACTCGGGCGGGTCGAAAGCGGCCGGCGCGACCCCGACAGCGGCGCGTTCGGCCCTTGGCCCTGGACCATCAATGCCGAGGGGCGCGGGCAGTTCTTCCCCACCAAGGCGGAAGCGATTGCCGAGGTGCGCCGGCTGCAGGCGCGCGGGGTGCGCTCGATCGATGTCGGCTGCATGCAGGTCAACCTCCATCACCACCCCCAGGCCTTCGCCAGCCTCGAGGATGCGTTCGATCCCGCCAGGAACGCCGACTACGCCGCGCGCTTCCTGGTCGACCTCCAGCAGCGCTCGAACAACTGGCTGCAGGCGGCGGCGCATTACCACTCGCACACGCCCGAGTTCGCCGATGCCTATCGCCGCCGGGTGATGGCCGCCTGGCCGGAGGAGAGCCGGCTCGCCGCCGAGGCGCATCGCGAGGCGCAGATCGCGGCCTGGCACGCCCGGCCGGCGACCGTGCCGGGCGGGCCGGGCCGCGTGCTGGCGGTCGCCCCAGCGGGCCGCGTGCGGAGCCAGTCGGGCGGGCGCGACCTGTCGGCCTACCGCGCGACGCCGATCCCGCTGGTCGGGCGCCCGGTGACGCCGGCGAGGCTGCGCCGCTGATGCCGCGTCGCGCTTGAACGCACGACCGCGGGTTCGCTACTCTTTACCGAAGGAGTACGCCCGTCACGCCCTGAAGGGAGATCGTTCCATGCGGATTCTCGCGGTCGCGGCGCTGTTCGCCGCCCTCAGCCTGCCGGCCGTCGCCGGGCCGTGTTCCCCGCCGCCGCCGGTCAACACCTCGTCGGTGCCCGCCGGCCCCTCCGCCGGCTGAGGCCGCGGCTCAGGGGATGACCAGCCGCCGCAGCAGGCCTGCGGCGGCCGCGTCCAGCATTGTCCCCTCGTCGAGCCCGTAGAGCCGGTACAGCGAGGGAATGTCGCCCGCCTGACCGAACCGATCGACGCCCAGTGGCTCGATCCGTTGCCCGCGCACGCCGCCGAGCCAGGCGAGCGTCGCCGGATGCCCGTCCAGCACCGTCACGATCGCGGCGTCCGGCGCGAGCGGTGACAGCAGCGTCTCGATCCAGGCCTCGTCGTGCCCGCCCGCACGGCGCGCGCGTGTGGCGCGCAGCCACTCCGCGTGCAGCCGGTCTGGGCTGGTGACCGCGAGCAGGCCGGCGCCGGGGACGTCCTCGCGCAGCGCCTCCAGCGCGGCGAGCGCCTCCGGCGCGACCGGCCCCTGATAGGCGATCGCCAGCGCCGCGCCGGGTTCGGGCGGCACCAGCCAGTAACCACCGCGGATCACCGCCTCGCGATCGAGTGTCCGCCCAGGCTGCGCGATGCCGCGCGTCGAGAGGCGGAGCCAGACCGATGAGCCCTCCGGCGCCTGCATGTGCGCGAAGCCCCACGCCATGATCGCGGCGAGTTCGTCGACGAAGGCCGGCTCGTAGAACGCCAGCCGGTCCTGGCCGATGCCGATCAGCGGCGTATAGACCGACTGGTGCTGTCCGCCCTCGGGTGCGAGCGTGATCCCCGACGGGGTCGAGACCAGCATGAACCGGCTGTCCTGGTAGCAGCCATACATCAGCGCATCGAGGCCGCGGCCGACGAAGGTGTCATAGACGGTGCCGACCGGCAGCAGGCGCGTGCCATTGAGGTCGTGGCTGAGCCCGGCGGCGGCCAGCAGCAGGAACAGGTTCTGCTCGGCGATGCCGAGCTCGATGTGCTGGCCCTCCGGCGTCATCACCCATTTCTGCGCCGAGGCCACCTTCTGGTCGCGGAACACGTCGTTGCGCAGGGCGCGACTGAAAACGCCGCGCCGGTTCACCCACGGCCCGAGCGAGGTGCTGACGGTCACGTCCGGACTCATCGTGACGATGCGGGAGGCAAGCGGAGCGAACTCGCCCTGGCCGCGGCCGATCTCCGAGAGGATCTGCCCGAACCCCTCCTGGGTGGACATCTTCCGCCCCTCGGGCGGGCGTGGATGCGGCAAGGCGGCTGGCACCGGCACCGGCGCACCGGCAAGCCGGCGGCTGCCGCGGCTGCCGGCGTAGGGCGCCTCTGCCAGCAGGCCGCGCGCCTCGTCGGCGAGCGGGCCGAATCCGGCGAAGGGCTCCCATTCCTGGCCCGGATCGATGCCGTTCGCTGCCCGGAACGCCTCCATCTGCTCCTTCGTCATCAGCCCGGCGTGGTTGTCCTTGTGGCCGGCGAAGGGCAGGCCCATCCCCTTGATGGTGTAGGCGATGAAGGCGGTCGGCTGATCGGTCGCCGCCGCCGCGCGCAGCGTGTCGAGCACGAGGCCCATGTCGTGCCCGCCGAGATTGGTCATCAGCCCGGCGAGATCGTCGTCCGACATCGGGTCGATGATCGCGCGGATGCGACGATCGCGCCCAAGATCGGCGTGCAGCGCCTCGCGCCAGGCGGCCCCGCCCTGGAAGGTGAGCGCGGCATAGGCGCTGTTCGGGCAGTCATCGATCCAGGCGCGCAACGCCGCGCCGCCGGGGCGCGCGAAGGCCGCCTCCAGCTTCCGCCCGTATTTCAGCGTCACCACGTTCCAGCGCATGTCGCGGAACAGGCCCTCGATGCGGTGGAACAGCCGGTCGGGCACGATCGAATCGAGCGACTGGCGGTTGTAGTCGATGATCCACCACACACCCTGGACGTCGTGCTTCCAGCTCTCGAGCAGGGCCTCGTAGATGTTGCCCTCGTCGAGCTCGGCGTCGCCCACCACCGCCACCATCCGACCAGGCCGCGCACCCTCGGGGGCGAGCCCCTTCAGCCGCACATAGTCGCGCATCAGCGCGGCGAAGTTGGTGATCGCCACACCCAGCCCGACCGAACCGGTCGAGAAATCGACGTCGTCGCCGTCCTTGGTGCGGCTGGGATAGGGCTGGATGCCGCCGATCGCGCGGAACTTCTCCAGCCGATCACGGCTGACCCGCCCCAGCAGATACTGGATCGCGTGGAACACCGGACCCGCATGCGGCTTCACCGCGACCCGGTCCTCGGGCCGCAGCACGTCGAGATAGAGCGCGGTCATCAGAGTCGCGACCGAGGCGCAGGAGGCCTGGTGCCCGCCCACCTTCAGCCCGTCGAGATTGGGGCGGATGTGGTTGGCGTGGTGAATGATCCACGACGACAGCCAGAGGATGCGCTTCTCCAGCGCCTCCAGCACGGCCACCCGGCGCGCATCCGCCGGCGCCCCGGCGATCGTCCGCAGCCCGTCCGCCATCATCCCCTCCCCCGGCTCACACCCAGCCGCGCGCCAGCCGCTTCATCGACGTCGAGGCCGCGCGCTTGCCCTCGCCGACATAGGCCTCGTGGTTGGCCTCGATCGCGTCGCGGTCATAGAGATAGTTCACCATCAGCCCGGCACTCTCCTTGATCCCCTTCTCCGAGGTGTCGGCCAGCCAGTTCAGCCGCTCGGCACGCGCGCCGTTGGTCAGGTGGAAATGCGCCACCGGATCGCGCGAGCGGCCGCGCCCGTCGCTCTCGGCAAGCAGGTAGCGGGCGCAGAGCCTGGTCAGCACGGGACGCGCCGCTTCGGCAAGCGCGGGATCGCGATGCCAGCCGCGCCGGGCAAGCAGGCGCACCAGCGGCGCTGCTTCCTCGACGGCCCGGCCGCCCTGGGCGGCCAGCGCCTCGGCGAGCGCGGAATCCTCGTCCTCGGTCAGCAGCCGGTCGCCTTGGGCGAGCTTCTCATCGATCCAGCGGCGGAAGCCGGGGATCGGCGAGAGGGTGGCGAAGGTCTTGAGGTTGCGGAACTCGCCCGAGAGCCGATCCACCACCTGCTTGATCAGGAAGTTGCCGAAGCTGATCCCCGAGAGCCCGCGCTGGCAGTTGCTGATCGAGTAGAAGATCGCCGTGTCGGTCTGGGTCGGATCGAGCACCGGCGCCTTCTGGTCCAAGAGCGCGTGGACGTTGTCGGCCAGCCCCTTCACCAGCGCGACCTCGACGAAGATCAACGGCTCGCCCTCCATCGCCGGGTGGAAGAAGGCGTAGCAGCGGCGATCGGAATCGAGCCGGTTCTTGAGGTCGCGCCAGCCGCGGATCTCGTGCACCGCCTCGTAGCCGACCAGCTTCTCGAGCAGCGAGGCGGGGCTGTCCCAGTCAATGCGGCGCAGTTCGAGAAATCCGACATCGAACCAGGCCGCGAGCAGGCCGCGGAAGTCGTCGTCGAGCGCGGCGAGTGCAGGGTCGCCGCGGCTGTGGCGCATCAGCTCGGCGCGCATGTCGACCAGGAACTTCACGCCCTCGGGGATCGAGATGAACTGGGTCAGCAGCCGCACACGCGGCGCTTCCAGCGTGCGCCTCAGCCGCGCGAGCGCCTTGGCGCGGGCAGGCGCATCCTCGGCCTCGGCCGCGTCCTTCAGCGCGGCCTGGAGCATGGTGGGGTCTGCATCGAACGCGGCGAGGGTGCGCAGGAAGGCGACGCGGCCCTCGCTGTCGGCGGCAAGATAGGCCTGGGCGAGGCGGGCGGATCGCGCGCGCGCCGACACCTCGCCGCCCTTCGCCTCCAGGCAGGCGCGCATCTGATCGGCGATCGCCACGCCTTCGTCGGCGCCGCCGGCAACGTCGCGCCAGGCGGTGAGCAGGCGCCTGAGCGCCCGATCGAAGAGACCGCCCTCCGCGGCTGCGCTGTCCATGGACCCTCCTGCCCTTGCGGGAGGAGATTACACCGCGGCGAGCACCCCCGGCAGATGGTCGGCGAGGTCCTCGGCGATCATGTATGCGCCAGCCCGGCGCGCGGCCGCCGCATGCGTCCAGGCGGCGGCGCAGCCCGCCTCCCAGGCCGGCACCCCTTGCGCGATCAGCGCGGCCGCGATCCCGGCCAGCACGTCGCCGGTGCCGCCGGAGGCGAGCCAGGGCGGCGCGCCGTCGGTGATCGCGGCCCGGCCGTCCGGGGCGGCGATGATCGTGTCGCTGCCCTTCAGCAGCACGGCGCCGAACAGCCGCGCGGCGGCATCGCGCGCCGCCGCCAGCCGCTCGGTGGGCCTGCCGAACAGGCGCGCGAACTCGCCCTCGTGCGGGGTGATCAGCGCGGCGCCGGCGAGCGCCTCGGGCGGGCCGCGCAACGCGTCGGCATCCGCGACCAGGGTGCGGCCCGCCGCGAGGATCGCCGCGGCAGTCGCCGGCGCGCGCAGGCCACCACCGGGTCCGACCAGCCAGACCTGCCGCCGCAGGTCGCCGAGCAGTTCCGTCACCGGTGCCTCGACCACGATCACGCCCGGATCGCCGGCGCGGCAGGCGGCCGCGGACGCCGCATCGGGGCAGGCGATCGTCACCAGCCCAGCGCCCGCGCGCCGCGCCGCGCGCGCCGCGAGCCGCGCCGCGCCGGTCATCGCCTCGCCGGCGACGATGGTCAGCGCCCCGCGGCTGTACTTGTGGTCGCCTGGGCCGGGTGGGCGCAACGCGACGCGCCAGAGCGCGGGGTCGTTGCGGAACAGCCGGGGCGCGATCCCCGAGAGCACCGCCGCCGGAATGCCGATCTCGGCAGCGACCACCTCGCCGCAGAGATCGCGCCCCGGGCGCAACAGATGCGCGGGCTTGAGCCGGAAGAACGTGACCGTGAGCTCGGCCTGCGGCGCGACGCCCAGTACCGCCCCGGTATCGCCCGCGACGCCTGAGGGCAGATCGATTGCGACCACAGGCGCGCGGCAGGCGGCGAAGGTTTCGGCGACGGCGCCGTCAACCGGGCGGGCAAGCCCGGCGCCGAACACCGCATCGACGACCAGCTCCGCGCGGGTGACCGCCGCAGGCACCAGTGGCTCAACCGGGCCACGCCAGCGCGCCGCCGCCAGCGCGGCATCGCCGGCGAGGCGCGCGCGCGCGCCGAGCAGCGCGACGCGCACCGGCCACCCGGCCTGCTCCAGCCGGCGCGCGACCACGAAGCCGTCACCGCCATTGTTCCCCGGGCCGCACAGCACCACGGTGGGGCAGGGGCGGAAGCGGCGGCGGATCGCCCGCTCGACCGCGCGGCCGGCGTTCTCCATCAGCACGATCCCCGGCACGCCGGAGGCGATCGCCGCGGCGTCGGCGCGCGCCATCTCCGCGACGGTCAGGAGCTCGGTCGGAAGGCGGCTTGATTCATTCATCCGGTCGAAGATAGCATCCACGGGTCTTTAGGGAGGGAACAGCATGACAAAGACCAGGATCGAACGCTCGGTGCAGGAACTCTACGCCGAGGATCCCGAGCGCGCGGATGCGATCGCGTTTGGCCGGCGCGGTGCGCTCAAGGGCGCGAGCTTGGCCGCGATGGGAGCGGCGCTGGGCGCCTCGGTTCCGTTCTCCGGCACCATGCCGCGCGGGCTGATGCCGGCGGCCTTCGCGCAGGGTGCGGCGCCGGCGACGCTGCAAATCGACGGCAAGGTCCCGCTGATCAACCGCGGCGAGCGGCCGCTGAACCTCGAGACGCCCGAGCACCTCCTCGACGACGACGTCACCCCGGCCGACAAGATGTTCGTGCGCAACAACGGCAATCCGCCGGAGCCGGTGGCGGACTGGCGCGCGGCCAAGCTGAAGATCGAGGGCGAGGTGAACACGCCGATGGAGATCGCCGTCGGCGATCTCATGAGCCGGTTCCCGAACGTCACCCATCAACTCACCATCGAGTGCGGCGGCAACGGGCGCAGCTTCTTCGTGCCCGAGACGCGCGGCAACCAGTGGCAGAACGGCGCGGTCAGCTGCGCGCGCTGGACCGGCGTGCGGCTGAAGGACGTGCTGCAAGCGGCCGGACTCAAGCCCTCGGCGGTCTACACCGCCCACTACGGCACCGACGTGCACCTCTCGGGCGACCCGAACCGGCCCACCATCAGCCGCGGCGTGCGGCTGGAGAAGGCGATGGAGGAGCACACCATCATCGCCTGGGCGATGAACGGCGCACCGATCCCGCTGATGCATGGCGCACCGCTGCGCCTGGTGGTGCCCGGCTGGGCCGGCAGCGTCAGCCACAAATGGCTCAACCGCATCGTCATCCGCGACAAGGAGCATGACGGCCCCGGCATGACCGGCCTCTCCTACCGCATGCCGGTCACGCCGATCGTGCCCGGCAGCAACCATGACGGGCGCGGCTTCCGCGTGCTCGAGGACATGCCGGTCCGCTCGGTACTGACCAACGTGCAGAACGGCGCCCGCCTGCCGGCCGGCACGCGCACGCTTGCGGTGCGCGGCAAGGCATGGGCCGGCGAGAAATCCATCAAGGCCGTGCATGTCTCGCTGGACTACGGCGCGACCTGGACGGCGATGCAGGTCGCCGCGCCGGCCAACAAGTACGCGTGGCAGGTCTGGAGCGGCTCGGTCGCGCTGCCGTCCGACGGATATTTCGAGGTGTGGTACCGCGCCACCACCAGCGACGACGTCATGCAGCCGCACGCGCCGGCAAACTGGAACCCGGCCGGCTACGGCGCGAATCCGATCAGCCGCGCGGCGATCCTGGTCGGATGAGGCTCGGCGCCGCTGCGGTGGCGCTGCTGCTTGGGCTGGGCGGGGGGAGCTTCCCCCCGCCTGCCCTCGCGCAGGCGCCGATGGAGATCGAGGGCGCGATCGAGGAGATCGACGTGCTGCCCGAGGGCAAGGGACGCGAGGAAACCTTCTATGCCTGCACGGCCTGCCACAACACGCGGCTGATCCGGCGCGGCGGCTTCACCCGCCAGCAATGGGATGACCTGATGGACTGGATGGTGACCCAGCAGAACATGCAGCCGCTGGAGGCGGAGGAGCGTCGGATCATCGTCGACTACCTCGCCGAGCATTTCCCGCCGCGCCGTACGCGCCCGGGCTTCACCAACCCGTTCCAGACCAACTGAACGCCCTTGCGCGGGCCGTCGCGCGGGAGAGCCTTGCGCGCAGCCGCGCGCGGGGCAGACTGGCGCGATGCATGTGCTCGTTCTCGGCGCCGGCGTGGTCGGCGTCGCCGCCGCCTGGTATCTCCGCGAGGCCGGCTGCGCGGTCACCGTCATCGAGGCGCGCGAGGGGCCGGCGCTGGAGACGAGCTTCGCCAATGGCGGGCACCTCTCGGCGGCGTCGGGGCCCTGGGCGGCACCGGACGTGCCGGGCAAGCTGATCCGCTGGATCGGCCGCGAGGACGCACCGCTGCTGCTCCGCCTGCGCTGGGACACGGCGCTGTTCCGCTGGGGCAGCCGATTCCTCGCCAACTGCACCGAGGCGCGCTACGCCGCGAACGCGCAGGCGATCGGCGCGCTCTGCCGCCTCTCCGCCGCGGAGACCATGGCGCTGCGCGCCCGCCTCGGCATCGCCGACGAAACCAACGGCGCGGGCGTGCTGACGATCTACACCACCGGGAAGGAGCTCGCCGGCGCGGAGGCCAAGCGCGCGCGGCTCGCCGAGGCGGGCATCGCCGCCGACGTCGTCGATCGCACCGGCATCGCGCGGATCGAGCCGGCGCTGGAGCAGGCCACGCCGCGCTATGTCGGCGGGCTGTTCGCGACCGATACCGAGACTTCCGACTGCCATCTGTTCACGGCCGCGCTCGCCGAGCACGCGGCGCAGGCGGGAGTTTCGTTCCGCTACGGTGCGCGCGTTGCCGCGGTGACGGTCGAGGCGGGCCGGGCGAGCGGCGTCGCGCTGGCGGGCGGCGGCGCGATCGCCGCCGATGCCGTCGTGCTGGCGGCGGGCTCGTGGTCGCCGCTCATGGCGCGCAGCCTCGGCCTGAGGGTGCCGGTCTATCCGGGCAAGGGTTATTCGGTCACCGTGCCGATCGCCGGCCGCAATGGCGCGCCGCGCATGGCGGTGGTGGACGAGCACGCCAAGCTCTACGTCGCGCGCTTCGCCGACCGGCTGCGCGTCGCCGGCACGCTGGAACTCGCCGGCTGGGACAAGACGCCCTCCCCCGCGCGCCAGGCGGCGACCCTGGCGAAGATGCGCGCCCTGTTCCCCGACGGCGGCGACTATGCCAAGGCCGCGCACTGGACGGGGCTCCGGCCGATGACGCCGGACGGGCGGCCGCTGCTCGGTCCCACCAGCGTGCCCGGGCTCTGGCTGGATACCGGGCACGGTCCGCTCGGCTGGACCATGGCCTGCGGCTCGGGCCGGCTGCTCGCCGAGATGATGACGGGGCGCTCCCCGGCGGTCGATCCCGGCCCTTACGCGCTGTCGCGCTTCTGAGCTTGGTCGCGCGCGGGTCCTCGCGATAGCCTGCGCCCATGGTCGCGGTCGTGATCACGGTGGCGCAGCAGAAGGGCGGCGCAGGCAAGACCACGCTGGTGGCCCAGCTTGCCGCCGCGCTCGCTGCGGGGCGGCGCGTCGCCGTGCTGGACATCGATCCGCAAGGCAGCCTCACGCGCTGGCACGCCGCCCGGAAGACCGCGCTGAAGGCCGCCGCCGCCGGACTCACTTTCGCCGACACCGCGGGCTGGCGGCTCGGCGCCGAGATCGAGCGGCTGAAGCACGACCACGACCTGGTGCTGATCGACAGTCCGCCGCATGCCGAGACCGAGGCGCGGCTCGCGCTCCGTGCCTCCGATCTCGTGCTGGTGCCGCTGCAGCCGAGCCCGCTCGATCTCTGGGCCACACGCCCGACGCTCGACCTCGCCTCGGCCGAGAAGCGCGAGGCGCGGGTGGTGCTGAACCGTGCGCCCGCACGCGGCCGCCTGCTCGAAGCGACGCGGGCCGCGCTTGCCCGCGAGGGCGCGCCGCTGCTGGAGGCGGGCCTGGGCAACCGCAGCGCCTTCGCGATGGCGATGGCGGCCGGGCTCGGCGTCACCGAGAGCGCGCCGAAGGGTCTCGCCGCCGAGGAGGTGCGCGGGCTCGCCGCCGCGCTAAGGCCCTGGATCGGCGACGGCGCATGACGGTGACGCTGCTCTACGTCCTGCACCTGCTCGCCGCGATCCTCTGGGTCGGCGGGATGGCGTTCGCGATCCTGGTGCTGCGGCCGAGCCTTGCCGTGCTCGAGCCACCGCAACGGCTCGTCCTGCACGCGCAGGTGTTCCGCCGCTTCTTCCTGCTGGTCTGGCACGCCATGCCGATCGCGCTGCTGACCGGCTGGGCGATGCTGTTCGGCTGGTATGGCGGGTTCCGCGATTCCGGCTGGCACGTGCACCTGATGAACCTCACCGGCTTCATCATGGGCGTGGTGTTCGCCGTGATCTGGTTCGGCCCCTATGCGCGGTTCCGGCGCGCGATGGCGGATGGACGGGGGCCCGACGCGGCCAAGGCGGTGCACCGCATCCGCACGCTGATCACCATCAACCTGGCGCTCGGGCTGCTGACCAGTGCGGTCGCGGGGCTCGGCCGCTGGGGGATCTGAGGGAGACACAGATGGTCCGTCGCGGTGTCATGACACTGGCCGCTCTCGTGCTCGCGGTTCCTGCCCTCGCACAGGGCCTGCCGGGCGATCCGGTCCAGGGACGCGCGGTCGCCGAGCGCTGGTGCGCGTCCTGCCATGTGGTCTCGCCCCGCCCGGTCGGACCCGTGGGCGACGGTGCGACTCCGTTCCAGAGCATCGCCGACCGGCCGGCCACGACCGCGCTCTCGCTGCGTGCCTTCCTGTCGAGTCCGCACGGGCGGATGCCTGACCTGAACCTGACGCAGACGGAGATGGACGACCTGATCTCCTACATCCTCAGCCTGCGCCGGCCGTGACACGACGCCCGCGCCTTGGCGCGGGCGTCCGCCGCATCAGCGCGCCGGCGGTTCGGCGAGCATGGCCCAGGTGTTGCCGAGCGTATGGACGGTGTAGCGCGCGACGCGGTCGCGCCGCAGGACATAGTCGTAGGTCGGGTAGTAGAGCGAAATGACCGCCACGTCCTCGCCCTCGGCAAGCTCGAAGGCCTCTGCCATCAGCCGCTCGCGCCGCGCCTCGTCCATCTCGGTCAGGCTCTCGCGGATCAGCGCATCCACGCGCGGGTTCGCATACCGGCCCCGGTTCGAGCTGCCCAGATTGCGCTCGCGGTCGAAGCTGTGCAGCACCGTGCGCAGATACACCGACGGATCATCGCTGCCGTAGCCGAGGAAGAAGAACGAGTACTCCCGCCGGCTTGCCTGCGGGAAGAAGGCCGCGTTCGGCACCAGCTGCACGGAGATGTCGATGCCGAGCCGCGAATAGAACTGCGCCATCGCCTGCACCACCTTGTCGCCGCTGGGATAGCGGTCGGAGGTGCCATGGATGGTCAGGCGGAAGCCGTTCGGATAGCCGGCCTCGGCCAGCAGCGCGCGCGCCCGCGCCGGATCGAACGGGGGTGGCTTCAGCGTCGCCGACGCACCGGGCTGTCCCGGCACGGCCATGTGCCCCGCCGGCGTCCCCGCCCCCTCCAGCACGCGATCGACGATCACCTGCCGATCGACGCCGAGCGACAGCGCGCGCCGCACGCGCACGTCGCGCAGCGGGTTCTTGCCGTCCGGCCCCTGGGCGTGCGGCGAGACCTCGCGGTCGTGGTCCATCTGCACGTACATGATCCGCGCCGCCGGCTGCTGCACGACCGTGAACTCGGTGCGCCGGCGCATTCCGGCGAGATCGGCGGCGGCGGGGAAGTCGATCATGTCGACGTCGCCGGCGAGCAGCGCCGCCGCACGCGAGGCATCGGACTTGTTGGGCCGGAAGACCACGCGTGCCCAGGCGGGCCGGCCGGCCCAGTGGGCATCGTTGCGGACGAAGATCAGCCGGTCCGAGGGAACATACTCGGCCAGTCGGTACGGGCCGGTGCCGATGGTCGCGCGACCGGCGTTGAAGTCCGGCGTGCGCACGCCCTCGCCGAGCGAGGCGGGAATGATGAAGATCCGGCCGAGATCGCGCGGCAGGAATGGATCGGGTGCCGCCGTCCTCAGGCGGACGGTGTGATCGTCCACCGCCTCGGCCGCGACGATGTTGCGCACATAGGCGGTGAACGGCCCCGGGCTGTTCTCCACCCGCGGCACGCGGGCGAAGGTGAACAGCACGTCGCGCGCGGTGAACGGCGTGCCGTCATGGAAGCGGACGCCGCGGCGCAGCCGGAACTCCCACTCGGTCGGCGAGGTCGCGCGCCAGGATTCCGCCAGACCCGGCTGCAGCTTGCCCTCGGTATCGACGGCGACCAGGCGATCGAAGATGTGTGCGAGCGCGCTGTTGTTCTCGGCGCCGTTGAAGAAGTGCGGATCCATCGAGCTCGGGTCGAGCTTGGTGCCGATGGTCAGTGTCGGCCCGGCGTCGGCCGGTTGCGCGCGAGGAGCCTCCGCGGTGGCGGCAAGGATCGTCGCGGCAAAGAGGATCGATCGACGGAGCATCATGCGGGCCTCCCTGACGGCGCATGCGCGCCGGTGAGCGGATGGAGTGTGCGCGGTGCCAGACGGAACGGGAACGAGGCAATATCGAGCGCGGCCGGACCGGGGGCGTCGATGTCGATCATCTCCGCCATCACCTCGCGGAACGCGGCGCGGAAGTGGTTCTTCGCCTTCACGCACAGCACGGCGATGCCGCGCGGGTCGATGCCGTGGATGTCCAGGAAGCCCGGGTCGTTCGGCGAGCGGCAGTGCGAGGTGACGATCACCTGCACCGTGCCGATGCCGATCAGCGCCGTCGGTCCGAGCGAGACGACGAGCCCGTTCATCATCGGCCCCCGATTGCGGAACCGTCCGTCGGTGAGACGCAGCACCTGCCCGCGGAACGGCACCGGCGGGCCGAACGCGTCGGTCAGCCGTCCGCCAAGCGTGCCCTCGATGGCGCCGCCGACGCCGATCGCGCGCGCGCGCTCGACCAACGCCGGATCGTGGAAGAAGGCGAAGGCGACGGGAACGCTCGGCCCGGCGGCCAGCAGGGCACGCAGCATCTCCGGTGTGTCGCCGATCCCGCCCGAGCCGGGGTTGTCGCCGGCATCGACCACCGCGACGGGACCCTGGCGCGCGGCGAGGGCACGCGCGATCCCCTGTTCGGCGCTCGGCAGGGCGATGAAGAAGCGGTCGCGGCGCGCGCGCATTTCGTCCCGCACCGCCTCGGCGGCGCGGCGGGCGAGTGCGCGGTCACCATCGACGAAGACCATGGCGGCGGCGCCGGCGGCCGGACTGTCGCCATACGAGAAGCCGCCGAACGGTGAGACGTCGAGGATGCGCGGGTCGAACTCCAGTCCGCGCGCATAGGCTTCGAGCTCCGCCATCGGGCCCTCGAGCGTGCGCATGTTGATGCTGGGCAGGATGGCGTCGAGCTTGGCGATGTGCCCGACCGGCCGAAGCCTGCCCGCCAGCACCTGCTCAAGTACGCCGAGCGTCCGCAGTGCGGTCTCGCGCTGATCGACATGCGGATGCGTCTTGTAGCCGGCGGCGAAGGTGACCAGTTCGGCGATGCGCGGATCGAGATTCGCGTGCAGATCGAAGCTGACCGCGAGCGGCACGGACGGGCCGATCGTCGAGCGCACGCGGCGGATCACCTCGTAGTCGGCGAGTTCCAGCCCCTCGGCCACCATGGCGCCGTGCAGCGAGAGATAGACGCCATCCCACGGCCCACCCTTGCGGAGGCCATCGACAATCTCGGCTGTGATCTGCTCGAAATCCGCACGCGGCACCGGACCGGCGGGCGAGGCGCCGGCGAGGCGGAGGAACTCTGCGCTCCAGCCCGGTCGCCCGTCGAGAAACGCGAGCGCGCCGCCGATCTCGGTGGCGGTGCCACGATACGCCGCCTCCGCCTCCTCGGCGCCGAGCGCCCACTCGTTGCTGCGGAAGGCTGCGAGGTCTGTCGCGACCGGCGAGAAGGAGTTGCCCTCATGCGAGAACCGCGCAATCGCGATGTGCGGCATCGTCTCCTCTTGCTTCCTTCCTGCCTTCCTTCCTGCATGAACGCTAGGCGTACGCGCGCGTCGTGTCCATCCGCCGCATGGTTGCAGGATGCGGCGGGGCATGCTGACCGGCGGCTGGCCCATCGCTGCGCACGCAGGCTCTATCGGCTGCCCTGCACCGTCCTGCGTCGCATCACCTCCCGGTGCAGGATGTAGAGCCCGGACGCGATCAGGATCGCCACGCCCGCCAGCATCGTCGGCGCCGGCTGCTCGTCCCAGACGATCAGGCCGATCAATGTCGTCCACAGGATGCCGGTGTACTCGAACGGGGCGACGATGCTCGCCTCGCCGCGCCGATACGCCTCCGTCATCAGCAGTTGCGCGAGCGTGCTGACCAGGCCGACTCCCACGAGGGCCGCCAGTTCCACCGGGCCCGGCGTCACCCAGACGAACACGGTGAGCGTCCCTGCCAGCACCGTGCCGCCGATCGAGAACCAGGCAACGATCACCACACTGCTCTCGCCGACCTCGCCCATGCGCCGGATCGCGATCATCGCGACAGCCCAGCACACCGCGCCGAACACGACGATCAGCGCCGGCGCGAGCGGCACCGCACCCGCGCCCGGGCGCAGGATCAGCAGCACGCCGAGAAAGCCGATGATCACCGCACTCCAGCGCCGGATGCCGACCGTCTCGCCGAGCAGCGGGATCGACAGCGCGGTGAGGAACAGCGGCATGGTGAAGCCGAGCGCGGTGACCTCCGCCAGCGGCAGGGTCGCGTAGCCGTAGAAGGCGGTGAACATGCCGCCGAAGCCCGCCAGCGTGCGCAGCACGTGCCAGCCCGGCCGGCGCGTGGCCAGCACCTTGAGCCCGCCCTCGCGCCGGATCATCGGACTGAGCGCGATCAACGACACCACCGAGCGGAACAGCACGATCTGAATGGTGGGGATCGCGGGCGCCACCCACTTCACCAGCGCCGCCGCCACGGCGAAGGTCGCCGCTGCGGCGATCACGGAGGAGATCGCGCGGGCACGCCGGCGCCGGAGCGCCGCATCGTCGGACTCGTCGTCTGGCTGCATCACGGCGGCGGGCGATTCCTCTCCGCCACCCTAGCCCGCCCCCCCTGGCCGGGCCAGCAGGCAGCGGCTACGGTCGCGGCCGCATGGCGGAGCTCGGCATTCCCCACCATCCCGGTGTGACGATCGAGGCGATCGAGACCGTCTGGCGCGGCCGCACAGCGCTGCAGCGCATCCGCTTCACCTTCCTGGGTTTTGGCGGACAGCGCATCGGCCCCGCCACCTGGGAGGTACTGCGCCGCGGCCGCGCGGTCGCGGTGCTGCCCTACGACCCGGCGACCGACACCGTGGTGCTGATCGAGCAGTTCCGCCTGCCCGCGCTCGCCGCCGGCATGGCGCCGGTGCTGATCGAGGCCGCAGCCGGGCTGGTCGATGACGACGAGCGCGAGGAGGATGCCGCGCGGCGCGAGACCGAGGAGGAGACAGGGCTCGCAGTCCGCGACCTCGAGCCCGCCGGGCGATTCCTGCTGACGCCCGGCGTCGCCGATGAGACGATCGCGGTGTTCATCGGCCGCGTCACCGCGCCCGAGGTCGGCGCCGACGGCGTGGCCGGGCATGCCGGGCTCGATCACGAGCACGAGGACATCCGCGTGCTCGTCGTGCCCGCGCTCGCCGCCTTCGCCTGTCTGGACGAGGGGCGGATCGTCAACGCCACCACCGCGATCGCGCTCTACGCGCTCCAGGCGAAGCGCGCGGTGCTGCGGCAGCGGTGGGCCTGACGCCGGTCAAGCCCGACGGGCCGCCATGCGCGGAGCCGTATGGAAGCCGGCCCGGGACACCGGTAGGGTCGTCGGCGCCGTGACCAGCCGAGGATATCCCCGGGCATGACCACTGAGCCGCTGTTCCGCGACGACGCCTATGCGCGCGAGACCTCCGCGCAGGTCGTCTCGGCCGGCGCGGACGGTGTCGTCCTCGACCGCACCGTGTTCTACGCCGCCTCCGGCGGCCAGCCGGGCGATACCGGCCGGATCCTGCGCGCCGACGGCACTGCGCTCGCCGTCACCGACACGGTCAAGGGCACGGACGGGGCCATTGTCCACCGCCTCGCCGAGCCGGCCGCGCTGCCCGAAGCGGGCGAGACCGTCACCGCCGCGATCGACTGGGACCGGCGGCACCGGCTGATGCGCATGCACACGGCGATGCACCTGCTGTGCAGCCTGATCCCTGGCGCCGCAGTCACCGGCGGTGCGATCGGCGACGGCAAGGGCCGCCTCGATTTCGACCTGCCGGAGGCGCCGGCGAAGGAGGCGCTGAACGCAGGCCTCGCGGCGCTGATCGCCGCCGATCATCCGGTGACGACGGAGTGGATCAGCGAGGAGGAACTCGATGCCAACCCCGGCCTCGTGCGCACGCTCTCGGTGAAGCCGCCGCGGGGTGCCGGCCGCGTGCGCCTGGTGCGGATCGGCGCCGGCGATCCGCCGGTCGATCTGCAGCCCTGCGGCGGCACCCATGTGCGCGCGACCGGCGAGATCGGCCGGATCACGGTCGGCAAGGTCGAGAACAAGGGGCGGCAGAACCGCCGCATCGCACTCGTGCTGGAGGCGTGACGATGGACGACCGCGGCTACGCGAACCCCGAGGCGCTCGTCTCGGTCGAGGAACTCTCCGCCATTCTCGGCTCGCCCGACCTCGCCGTGATCGACATCACCAAGTACCTGCCGAATGAGGACAAGGACGGGCTCCTCGAGTTCCGTCGCGCGCATATTCCCGGCGCGCGCTATCTCGACATCGATGCGGTCGCCGACCGTTCCACGACGCTACCGCATATGCTGCCGCCGCCGGCGGCGTTCGCCGCCGCGATGGAGGGCTTGGGCATCTCGAATGCAACGCGCGTGGTGTTCTACGACCAGAAGGGGCTGAGTTCGGCCGCGCGCGGCTGGTGGATGATGCGTGCCTTCGGCCATGACCGCGCCGCGGTGCTGGACGGCGGTCTGCCGGCCTGGATCGCCGCCGGCCACACGACGGAGGCCGGCGAGCCGCCCGCGCCCGCGCCGGCGGTGTACGCGCCGGCCTTCCGGCCCTGGCTGGTGAAAGACATCCGCGCCGTGCTCGGCAATGTCACCGAACCGCACGCTGTCCTGGTCGACGCTCGGCCTGCCGGGCGGTTCCGCGGCGAGGCACCGGAGCCTCGGCCGGGCATGCGCGGCGGTCGCGTGCCGGGCAGCACCAACCTGCCGCATCTGACGCTGCTGCAAGCGAACGCAACGTTCCGCCCCGCCTCCGAACTGCGCGCCGTGCTCAAGGACGCGGGCGTGGACGGCACCCGCCCCGCCATCGCCTCCTGCGGCTCGGGCGTGACCGCCTGCGCCATCGCCTTCGCGGCACACCTCGTCGGTCTGCCCGATGTGGCCGTCTATGACGGATCGTGGACGGAGTGGGGCGGCCGCGACGACACCCCTGTGGTCACCGGTTGAACGAGAGAGAACGACGCATGCCCGACGACGCGCGCCACGCCGGCGCACCGCACGGCTTCCGCACCCGCATGAGCCATGGCGGCCGCGCCGGCACGAAGACGCACGGCTTCGTCAATCCGCCCGTACATCGCGGCTCGACCGTGCTCTATGCACGCTGCGCCGACCGCGTGGCCTCGGCCTCGAAACGCTTCGACCAGGCGCTCACCTACGGCACCCAGGGCGGGCCGAACCACCATGCCCTCGAGGACGTGATCTGCGAAATCGAGGGCGGCAGCCGCTGCCAGATCGTCGGCACCGGCCTTGCCGCCGTCACCGTGCCGCTGCTCGCGTATCTGAGCGCCGGCGATCACCTGCTGCTGCCGGACAGCGTCTACGGCCCGGCGCGCGCCTTCGCCGACACCCAGCTCAGCCGGATGGGGGTCGAGACGACCTACTACGATCCCTGCGTCGACGAGGCGGGGATGGCGGCGCTGATCCGCCCCAACACCAAGGTCGTCTACACCGAGAGCCCGGGCAGCCACACGTTCGAAGTGCAGGACATCCCGGCGATCGCGCGCGCCGCGCATGCGCGCGGCTGCAAGGTGCTGATGGACAACACCTGGGGCATCCACCACTTCCAGCCGTTCCGCCACGGCGTCGATGTCTCGATCCAGGCGTTGACCAAGTATGTCGTCGGACACTCCGACGTGCTGCTCGGCAGCATCACCGTCAACAGCCCCGAGGACTGGACGGCGATCCGCTCGACCGCGCTCGCGCACGGCCATTACGCGAGCCCGGATGATTGCTGGCTGGCGCTGCGCGGCGTGCGCACCATGCCGGTGCGTCTCGCCGCCCAGCAGGAGGCAGGTCTCAAGGTCGCGCGCTGGTTCGCCGACCGGCCGGAGGTGCTGCGCGTGCTGCATCCGGCACTCCCCGGCGCGCCGGGGCACGCCCTCTGGAAGCGCGATTTCACCGGCGCGTGCAGCCTGTTCGGCGTCGTGTTCCGCCCCGACTATGCCGTCGAGGCGACGCACGCCCTGGTCGACGCGCTGAGCCTGTTCGGCATCGGCGCGTCCTGGGGCGGCTACGAGAGTCTCGCACTGCCGACCACCGGCTTCGTGAAGCGCACCGCAACGGCAGGCGAGCTCGGCGGCCCGGCGGTGCGGTTCCATATCGGCCTCGAGGATGTCGACGACCTGATCGCCGATCTCGAGCGCGGCTTGGCGGCACTGACCACCTATCGCGAGGAGGCGTCCAAGTAGCCGCTGCGTCAGACGCAGTCGCGGCAGACCCCCTCCACCTCCACCGTCATCCTGCCTGGGGCAAAGCCCGCGCGCGCCGCCGCCTTGGCGAGTGCAGCGCGAACCGAGGCGTCCTCGAGCTCCTGCACCCGGCCGCACTTGCCGCAGATCAGGAACTGCACCGTGTGGGCGTGATCGTGATCGTGGTGCTCATGCCCCGAGGCCGCGCTGTGGCAGCCGACAAAGGCGTTGAGCCGCTCGACCTTGTGCACGAAGCCGTGCTCGAGCAGGAACTCGAGCGCGCGGTAGACGGTCGGCGGTGCCGCGCCGCCGCGGCTCTCCTTCAGCCGGTCGAGCAGCGCATAGGCGCCAATCGGCTGATCGCTCGCCAGCACCAGCCCGAGCACTTGGCGGCGCAGCGGCGTCAGACGGGCGCCATGCGCGGTGCAGGCCGCGTCCGCGGCCTCCAGCATCGCCTCCACCCGCTTCGGGAACCTGCCCTGCCCGCTCGGCATCACCGGATCGGTTGCTCCATGCTTCATGCGTTATAAGGTAACAGACCGAAGCGAGGAGGTCAGCCCGCGTGGCCGAGCCCTACACACCACCGCCCGAGGCCGCGCGCGACGCGCTGATCGCGGCGATCCGGTTCGACGAACGCGGCCTGGTGCCGGCGATCGCGCAGGATGCGGCGACGCAGGAGGTGCTGATGATGGCGTGGATGAACCGCGAGGCGGTCGCGGAGACGCTGGCGACGGGCCGCGCCTGCTACTTCTCGCGCAGCCGGGGCGCGCTGTGGCGCAAGGGGGAGAGCTCGGGCCAGGTCCAGGCCCTGGTCGACCTGCGCCTTGATTGCGACGGCGACACGGTGCTGCTGCTCGTCCGTCAGCATGGGGTCGCGTGCCACACCGGCCGTCGCTCCTGCTTCTTCACCGCAATCCGCGACGGCGCCGTGGCGACGATCATGGCGCCCGAGGTCGATCCTGACGCGTTGTACGGCCAAGCTGTGCCATGAGCGCGATCCCCGTCACGGTGCTCACGGGATTCCTCGGCGCCGGCAAGACCACGCTGCTCAGCCGCCTGCTGCGCCGGCCCGAACTCACGCGCACCGCCGTGCTGATCAACGAGTTCGGTGAGATCGGCCTCGATCACCTGCTGGTCGAGCGCGTCGAGGGCGACGTGGTGCTGCTCTCGTCGGGCTGCCTCTGCTGCGCCGTGCGCGGCGAGCTGGTCGAGAGCCTGAACCGCCTCGCCGTGCAGCGCACCGACGGCGCGCTCGACTTCGACCGCGTGGTGATCGAGACGACAGGGCTCGCCGATCCGGCGCCGATCCTGCACACGCTGATGGGCGATCCGGCCGTGCTGCGCCACTATCGGCTGGATGGCATCGTCACCGTGGTCGACGCCGTGAACGGGTCGGCCACGCTCGATGCCCAGCCCGAGAGCGTTAAGCAGGTCGCGGTCGCGGACCGGCTGGTGCTGAGCAAGGTCGATCTCGCTGCACCGGAGGCGGTCGCGGCACTGCGCGCGCGGCTTGCGCGGCTGAACCCCGCCGCGCCGCTGATCGTCGCCGAGCACGGCGAGGTCGATCCCGCGCGCCTGTTCCATGCCGGGCTGTTCGATCCCGCGCGCAAGATCCCCGATGTCGCCGGCTGGCTGAACGCCGAAGCCTATCGCGAGCACCACCACGATCACGACCACCATGACCATGCGCATCACCGTCATGAGCCGCAGGGCCAGGACCCGCACGACGTCAACCGGCATGACGCGCGCATCCGCGCCTTCTGCCTCACCTTCGATGCGCCGTTGCACTGGCAGGCGGTCGCGACCTGGCTCGAGATGCTGATCGTCACGCGCGGCGAGTCCCTGCTCCGCGTGAAGGGCGTGCTCGACGTGATCGGCCAGGATCGGCCGATCGCGATCCACGGCGTGCAGCACCTGTTCCACCCACCCGCGACCCTGCCCGCCTGGCCCGAAGGCGAAGCGCGTCGCTCGCGCCTCGTCTTCATCGTCCGCGACCTCGACCGTGCGGTGATCGAGGACGGGCTGCGTGCGTTCCAGCACGCGAGCGCGCAGGAGCAGGCGATCCGCGCCTCGTGAGCGTTGCCGGCGCGGCCCACCCGTCCTAAAGCGTCGGGTCATGACCGCCCTGAAGCTCGCGACCGTCACCGGCGAGGCGCTGCGCCCGCATCTGGCCGATGTCGCGCGGCTGCGCATCGCCGTGTTCCGCGAGTGGCCCTATCTCTACGAGGGCGACGCCGCCTATGAGGAGCGCTACCTCGCGCGCTACGCCGCAGCGCCGGGCGCGGCCGTGGTGCTGGCCTTCGACGCCGAGCGCGTGGTCGGTGCCTCGACCTGCCTGCCACTGATCGAGGAAGGGGAGACAGTGAAGGCCCCGTTCGCCGCCGCCGGGTGGGATCTCGCCCGCGTCTTCTACTTCGGCGAGTCGGTGCTGCTGCCTGCGTATCGCGGCCGTGGCGCCGGCGTCGGCTTCTTCACGGAGCGCGAGGCGCATGCGCGCCGCTTTCCCGGCATCGATACGGCGGCGTTCTGCGCCGTCGTCCGCGATCCCACCGATGCGCGCAAGCCGGCCGGTTACGTCGCGCTCGACGCGTTCTGGCGCAGGCGCGGCTACACGCCGACGCCCGATCTCACCTGCACGATGCGCTGGAAGGAGATCGGCACCAACGCGGAGACAGCGCACCGCCTGACCTTCTGGCTCAAGCGCCTGGTCCCCGGGGTGTCGTGATGCGGCTTGCTGCCCTCGCCTGGACGATCGAGCGCACGCCGACGGTCGACGCCTTCGCCGAACGGCTCGATCGCTCGCTCGGCGACCTCGCGGCACAGGGCGTCGATCTCGTCATGCTGCCGGAATATGCCGGCGTCGAGGTCGGCGCGGCGCGCGCCGCCGGCTGCGGGGCAGGAGCGGAGGTGATGGAGACGGCGACCCTCGCAGCCGCGCTCGAAGGGGCGATGGCCGCTGTCACCGCACGGCACGGGCTTTGGCTGCTCGGTGGCTCGCTGCCGGCCCAGGAGGGAGGCCGGCTGGTGAACCGCGCGACGCTGTTCGCGCCCGATGGGCGGCGCGCGGTGCAGCGCAAGGGACGCATGACGCGCTTCGAGACCGAGGAATGGGGCGTCGCGTCGGGCGGACCACCGGTCGTGATCGAGACGCCTTGGGGTCGGCTCGGCATCGCGATCTGCTACGATGCCGAGTTCCCGCCGATCGTGCGCGCCATGGTGAGCGCCGGCGCCTGGCTCGTGCTGGTGCCGGCCTGCACCGACAGCAGGGCGGGCGCGACGCGGGTGACCGTCAGCGCGCGCGCCCGCGCGATCGAGAACCAGTGCTTTGTCGCGGTCGCGCCGACGCTCGGCGACGCTCCGTGGTGCGAGAGCCTGGATGTCAACCGCGGCCGCGCGGGCATCTACGGTCCGGCCGATCGCGGCTTCCCGGCGGACGGGATCATCGCCGAGGGTGCCGAGGATATGCCGGGCGCGGTGATCGCCGAACTTGATCCCGGCGCGATCGAGCGGGTGCGCGAGCACGGGGCCGTGCGCAATCACCGTGACTGGCCCAGCGAACCGGTCGCCTGCACCGTCGTCTCCCCTCTCACGCCCGTGACCGCATGATCGACCGTGACCTGCTCCTGCGCGCGGCCGCCGCGCTGATCGCCGCGCCAAGCGAGAATCCGCCGGACGATACGCGCGCGGTGGCCGAGGTCGCCTGCCGCTTCCTGCACGCGATCCCCGGAGTGGTCGTGACGGAGCACACGCAGCGGGAGCCGGTCCGCAACATCGTCGCCGTGCTGCGCGGGGCCCGCCCGGGCAAACGGCTCGTGCTGTCCGGGCATCTCGACACCTACCCGGCGGGCGACCCGTCGCGCTGGACGCTGCCGCCGTTCGCCGCGACCATCCGCAGTGATCGCCTCTACGGCCGCGGCGCCGCCGACATGAAGGGCGGCATCGCAGCGGCGATCACCGTACTTGCCGCGATGGGCGGTCGGGCGGATTTCGCGGGTGAACTCGTCCTCGCACTCGCCGGTGACGAGGAGAGCATGGGCACGTCGGGCACGCAGTTCCTGCTCGACACCGTGCCGGCGGTGCGCGGCGACGTCGCGATCGTGCCGGATGCGGGCAGCCCGGCGGTGATCCGCTTCGGCGAGAAGGGCATGGTCTGGCTCGATCTTGCCGCGGAAGGAAGGGCGGCGCATGGCGCGCACGTGCATCGCGGCGACAACGCGGCCGAACGGCTGATCGAAGCCGTGCGCCGCATCCTCGCGTTGCGTGACCGAGCGGTCGACGTTCCAGCACCGATCCGCGACGCGATCGCGGCGGCGCGGCCGGTCAGCGAACCGCTTGGCGGCGCGGGCGAGGCCGACACGCTCGGACGGATCACCGTCAATCTCGGTACGATCGCGGCTGGCATTTCGCCCAATCTGGTGCCCGACCGCGCGACCGCCGGTCTCGACATCCGCCTGCCGCCGGGAACCACGACCGCCGCGGTCATCGCCGCTGCCCATGCCGCGACTGCGGATCTGCCGGGCGTCAGCATGACCGTGCGCGTCGCCTGGGAACCGACCGTCACCGACCCTGCCCATCCGCTGTTCGCCGCTCTGCGCCGTGCCGCCGCGCCCGTGCTCGGCACTGAGCCGGTGGTCAACATGCGCGTCGGTGCCTCGGATGCGCGGCTGTTCCGCCTCGCCGGCATCCCGACCGCCGTGTTCGGCCCGACCCCCTACGGCATGGGCGGAGGCGACGAATACGTGCTGATTCCAGAACTGATCGCGGTGGCCGAAACGCTGGCAGCGGCCGCGCGCGACATCCTCGGCGGATGACGCTGCTCTACCTCGTCGCCGGCGAGGCGTCGGGCGACGTGCTCGGCGGCCGGTTGATCGCCGCACTGCGCGCGCGCCGGCCCGAGCTCACCTTCGCCGGCATCGGCGGGCCGCGCATGGCCGAGCAGGGGCTCGTCTCGCTCTTCCCGATGGAGGAGCTGTCGCTGATGGGCCTCGCTGAGGTGCTGCCGAAGCTGCGCGGGCTTGCGCGTCGGATGGCGGAGGCCGAGGCGGACGTGCTGGCACGGCAGCCCGCCGCCCTGGTCACGATCGATGCGCCCTCGTTCACGCTGCGGCTCGCCGCCCGGGTCCGACCCAAGGGCGTGCGCGTGATCCACTATGTCGCACCGCAGGTCTGGGCCTGGCGGCAGCGCCGTGTGCGCAAGATCGCCCGACGCGTCGATCGGCTGCTCGCACTCCTGCCGTTCGAGCCGCCGTTCTTCGAGGCGGCTGGCATCCCCACGATCTTTGTCGGCCATCCGGTGCTGGAGAGCGGCGCCGATCAGGGGGACGCTGCGCGGTTCCGCGCCGCGCACGGGCTCGATCCTGCGACGAAACTGCTTGCGGTGATGCCAGGCAGCCGCAGCGGCGAACTCGCGCGCCATCTGCCGATCTTCGCGCGCGCCGTCGGGCTTCTGCGCGATCGCCTCGGCGCCCTCGCGGTGGTCGTCCCGACGCTGCCACATCTCGCCGAATCCGTGCGCGCCGCCGACTGGCGGGGGCAGCCGATCATCACGGCCGACACGATGGGCAAGTACGACGCCTGGGCTGCCTCTGCGGCAGCGCTCGCGAAATCGGGCACGACCTCGATCGAGCTCGCGGTCGCCGGCGTTCCGCAGGTGGTCGCCTACAGGGTAAATCCGATTACCGCAGCGATCGTACGACGGCTGGTCACCGTGCCGCATGCGAGCCTCGTGAACCTCCTTGCAGGGGAAACGGTCGTGCCCGAACGGTTGCAGGAGCACTGCACGCCGCAGGCACTTGCCACGGCGCTCGCGCCACTGCTGACGGACGCGGCAGCGGCCGACGCACAGCGTACCGCGTTTGCGCGTGTGCTCGGCCAACTCCGCCCGCCCGGCGGCCTCGCGCCGTCGGAAGCCGCCGCCGACGCCGTGCTTGCAGAGCTCGCGGCCGCTCAGCGGTAGAAGATCTGCGGCAGCAGCAGCACGAAGCCCGGCCAGTAGGTGACGACTAGCAGGGCGCCGAACAGCGGGATCAGGAACGGCGCGATCGCCGCCGTCGTGAACTCGAAGCTGCGGTTGGAGATGCGCGCGAGGGTGTAGATCACCAGGCCGACCGGCGGGGTGAGCAGCCCAATGACAAGATTGAGCGTCATGATGATGCCGAACTGCACCGGGTCGACGCCGATCTTGGTGATGAGCGGCAGCAGCACCGGCACCAGGATTGTGATCGCCGCGATCGTTTCGAGGAAGCAGCCCACCACCAGCAGCAGCAGGTTCACCAGCAGCAGCACCAGCACCTTGTCCTCGGTGATCGCCAGCACGGCTACGGCGACTTCCTCGCTGACCCGCGTCGTGGTGATCAGCCAGCCGAAGATCGAGGCGCCGGCGACGATCATCAGGATGATCGCCGTCGTCTCGATCGTCTCCATCGAGACCCGCACCAGCCGGTTCCAGCCGAGCGTGCGATAAGCGACCAGGCCGAGGAACAGCGCATAGACGGTCGCCGCGATCGCCGCCTCGGTCGGCGTGAAGATGCCGGACTTCATCCCCCCGATCAGGATCACCGGCGTCATCAGCGGCAGCACGGCACGGAACGTCGCGTGAGCGAGGCGCACCCAGCCGAACGAGGCGTCGCGCGGGAACTTCCGCAGCCGGGCCACCACGGCGACCCAGCCGAACAGGATCACCGCGATCAGCAGTCCGGGCAGGATGCCGGCGGCGAAGAGCTGCCCGACCGAGGTGTTCGCCATCACGCCGTAGATCACGAGCGGCAGCGAGGGCGGGATGATCGGCCCGATCACCGAGGAGGCGGCGGTGATGCCGATGGCGAAGTTGTCGGGGTACTTGTTGTCCCGCATCGCCTTGATCTCGATCGTGCCGAGGCCGCCGGCGTCCGCCACCGCCGTGCCAGACATGCCGGCGAAGATGATCGAGGCGAAGACGTTGACGTGACCGAGCCCGCCCTTCGCCCAGCCGACCGCGGCAATCGCGAAGTGGAAGATGCGGTCGGTGATGCCGGCGCTGTTCATCAGATTGCCGGCCATAATGAAGAACGGCACCGCGAGCAGCGGGAAGCTGTCGATGCCGTTCACCATCCGGTGCACGACGACGAGCAGCGGCAGGTCGCCCGTCAGCGCGACATAGAGCAGCGACGCTCCGCCGAGTGCCACGGCAACCGGCAGGCCGATCAGCAGCCCGCCGATGAAGGAGAGGAACAGCAGCGCCGTCACGAGCGCGCCCCCTCTGTCCCGCGCGGCTTCTCGCCGGCCCGGAACTGCGTCACGGCGTACCAGGCGAAGCGGATCGTTGTCAGCACCAGGCCGAAGAACGCGACGTAGTAGACCAGGCCGAGCGGCAGATCGACGACGACCATCGGCTGGTACCACATCGCCTCGGCGATCCCGAAGCAGAGCCACGCGGCCACGCCGAAGAACACCACGGCGACCAGGGAGAGCAGACTCCGCAACCACCGTCGCGGCCCCGGCAGCAGCACGTAGAGCGCGAGTTCGAGCGCGATGTGCGTGCCCTTGCGCGCCGCCATCGCCGCGCCGACGAAGGTGACGCAGATCAGCAGATAGCGCGCGATCTCCTCTGTCCAGGCGATCGAGTCGTTCAGCACGTAGCGTGTGAAGAACTGGAGGAACACGACGCCGGCGAGCACCCAGAAGATCGCGAAGACGACCCAGTCCTCGATCCGCCAGTCGCCTGGCGGCTCGTGCAGTTCGGCGTCCTCCTGCTGGTGCAGGAGTTCCTCATAGCCGGGAGTGGCGTGATCGTTCGCCGGTGTCTGCTTCTCAGCCACCCCTTCCCTCCATCCTTCGCGCACCTACACTGGCGTCGGCGCGGCCGCGCCCAGTGAAGGAGGACAGCACATGGCGCGGATCGCGCGCATCGAGCTCAGCCAGATCGACCTTGCCCCGAAAACGCCGCGCAGCGACGCGATCCAGGCCTTCACCTGCCAGGAGACGCCGATCGTCCGGATCGTCACCGAGGACGGCGGCGACGGCACGGGCTACAGCTATACCATCGGTACGGGCGGCTCGTCGGTGATCGCGCTCCTGCGTGATCATTTCGCCCCGCGCCTGATCGGCCGCGACCCCGACGCGATCGAGGCGATCTGGCAGGATCTGTTCTGGCACACCCATGCGCTGTCCGTCGGCCCGCTGACCGCCCTCGCGCTCGCCGCGATCGACACGGCACTCTGGGACCTGCGCGGGCGCCGGCTCGGTCTGCCGCTGCATCGTCTCGCCGGCGGCGCGAAGGACAGCATTCCCGTCTATGATACCGAGTGCGGCTGGCTGCATGTCGATACAGCGCAGCTGATCGCGGATGCCGAGGCCCTCGTCGCCAAGGGCTTCCGCGGCGTGAAGGTCAAGGTCGGAAAGCCGCACTTGCGCGAGGATGTCGCGCGGCTTGAAGCCGTGCGCCGCGCCATCGGCGATGGCGTCGAGCTGATGATCGATGCCAATCAGGGCTTCACGGTCAGCGAGGCGATCCGCCGCGCCGGGGCCTTCGAGGCAGCCGGGCTGGGGCTTGCCTGGTACGAGGAGCCGCTGCCGGCCGAGGACGTCGAGGGGCATGCACGACTGTGCGCCGCGACGACCATTCCGGTTGCGATCGGTGAAAGCCTCTACCATCCCGCGCAGTTCCGCGACTACCTCGCGCGCAATGCCTGCCGCATCGTGCAGGTGGACGTCGCCCGGATCGGCGGCATCACGCCCTGGCTGAAGGTTGCGCACATGGCCGAGGCGTTCAACGTCGCGGTCTGCCCGCACTACCTGATGGAGCTGCATCTGCCGCTCTGCTGCGCCGTGCCGAACAGCCTCTGGCTCGAGCATATCCCCCAGCTCGACGACATCATGGAGAACCGGATCGCGATCACCGACGGCGTCGCGCGCGCAAGCGACGTGCCCGGCAACGGCATCGTCTGGGATCGCGCAGCGATGGCGCGCCACCAGCGCTTCACACCGATCGTGATCGAGCGGTGATTCGGCACGGGGCGGGCTGACGGCCCGCCCCGCGCGGCGGCATGTTCAGTTCGTACGTGCACCGAGCGCCATGAACCGGTCGTACTGCTCGCGCGTCCAGCCGGCGCCGGCGGCGGCATCGTTGTGCAGGGGTGCGGCGGCGGCACGGAAAGCGGCAAGATCGGGGCGGACCACCGTCTTGCCCTGCTGCTCGAACCAGGCCGGCAGCGTCTCTTCCGAGGTCCGGATGGCGTAGGTCGCGCGCGCGGCGGCCTCGCGCCAGACCTGCTCGAACGTGGCCCTGTCGGCCGCGCTCAGCCGGCGCCAGAGCTGTCCGCCTGCGATCGTCAGCAGGTTGTCGACGATATGCGAGGTCAGGTTGATGTGGCTCTGCACCTCGTAGAACTTCTTCGCCTGGATGGTCGGCAGCGGGTTCTCCTGCCCATCCACGGTGCCGTTCTGCAACGCGAGATACACTTCGGCGAAGGCGATCGGCGTCGCATTGGCGCCGACCGATCGGGCGAACATCAGAAACAGCGGCGCCTGCGGCACGCGCAGTTTCATCCCACGCATGTCCTCGGGCCGGTTGATCGCCTTGTTCGCCGTCACGTGCCGCGCACCGTAATAGGTCAGCGCAAGGATCCGATGGCCGGTCGCGCGGTCATACCCGCCGGCGAGTTCCTTGAAGAGATCGCTGTCGCGGTAAGCGAGCCAGTGGTCGAAGTCGCGGAAGACGAACGGCGCGTTGCTGATCGCCAACGGCCGATGGCGGCTGCCGGCAAAGGCAGTGCCGGTGTAGATCATGTCGATCGTGCCGAGCGTCAGCGCCTCGTTGATCGCCGGCTCGTTGCCGAGCGCGGAGGCCGGGAACACCTCGATCCGCCAGCGGTTGTTGGTCCGCTTCGCGATCTCCTCCGCCGCCCACAGCGCCTCGGTGTGGTAGGGCTCGTTCACCTCGTAGACATGCGCGAACCGGAGCCGCGTCTGCGCATCCGCCGGCAGCGCTGCGGTGGTGGCGAAGGCCGCGGCGAACGCGGCAACAGTGAAACGGATCATTGTTCCTCCCTTCCGGTTTTCCGACCGGCTCCGGCCTGATGTATCAGCTCCCATAGCCGGATCAAGGGCGCAAACGCAAGCGCGGGGCGGCCGCCGAACCGCCCCGCCACGGGTGTCACGCCTCAGTTGGTGCGCGACCCGAGCGCCTGGAGTCGATCGTACTGTTCACGCGTCCAGCCGGCGCCGGCGGCCTGGTCGTTGTGCAACGGGATCGCGGCCTCGCGGAACGCCGCGCGGTCGGGCACCACCACGGTCTTGCCCTGGGCACGGAACCAGTCCGGCAGCGTCTCCTCCGCCGTGCGGATCGCGAAGGTCGCGCGGTTGGCCGCCTCGCGCCACACCTCCTCGAATAACGCGCGGTCGGCCGCGCTGAGCCGGCGCCAGAGCTGCCCGCCCGCGATCGTCAGCAGGCTCTCCGTGATATGGCCGGTCAGGCTGATATGGCTCTGCACCTCGTAGAACTTCTTTGCCTGGATGGTCGGCAGCGGATTCTCCTGGCCGTCCACCGTCCCGTTCTGCAACGCGAGATACACCTCGGCAAAGGCGATCGGCGTGGCGTTCGCGCCCACCGCGCGCGCGAACATCAGGTAGAGCGGCGCCTGCGGCACGCGCAGCTTCATGCCCCGCATGTCCTCGGGCCGGTTGATCGCCTTGTTCGCCGTCACGTGCCGCGCGCCGTAATAGGTCAGCGCCAGCGTCTTGTGCCCGGTCGCTCGATCGTAACCGGCCATCATCTCCTTCAAGAGTTCGCTGTTGCGGTAGGCCAGCCAGTGCTCGAAGTCGCGGAACACATAGGGCGCGTTGCTGATCGCGATGGGCCGGAAGCGCGAGCCCGCGAAAGCGACGCCGGTGTAGATCATGTCGATCGTGCCGAGCGTGAGCGCCTCGTTGATCGCCGGCTCGTTGCCCAAGGCCGAGGCAGGGAACACCTCGATCCGCCAGCGGTTGTTCGTCCGCTTGGCGATCTCGTCGGCCGCCCAGAGCGCCTCCGTGTGATACGGCTCGTTCGTCTCATAGACATGCGCGAACCTGAGCCGCGTCTGCGCATCCGCCGGCAGCGCGGCCGCGGTGCCGAAGGCGGCCAGCGCGGCCGCCAGGACGTATCGCCTCATGAATCGTCTCCTTCCCTCCTCCGCTTCCCGGAGCGCCCGGCGCGGTCGCCGGGGAGGATGGTCAACCCAAGGGCCATGCGCAATAACCTAGTCGCTTGAGGAGACCGCCATGCCCACGCCCCCGCTGACCATCCGCCTGCACCCCGAGGACGGCATCGTCATCGCACGCGCCGATGTGCTGCCCGGCACGCCCATCCCCGGCGAGGGTGTGACCACCACCACCCGCGTCCCGCCTGGCCACAAGATCGCGGTGCGCCCGCACGCGGAAGGCGAGCCGGTGCGCCGCTACGGCCAGATCATCGGTATCGCGACGAAGCCGATCGCGCCGGGCGAGCACGTGCACAGCCACAACCTCGGCATGGGCGAGCACAGCCGCGACTATGCCTTCGGCCGCGAGGCCAAGCCGACCGCGCTGATCGATCCGCCCGCCACCTTCCAGGGCATCCTGCGCGCCGACGGAAGGGTCGCGACGCGCAACTACATCGGCGTGCTGACGACGGTGAACTGTTCCGCGACCGTCGCCCAGTACGTCGCCGACGCGTTCCGCCGCAATCCCTTCACCAACCACGACCCGCTCGCCGACTTTCCGAACGTGGATGGCGTGGTCGCCCTCACCCACAAGACCGGCTGCGGCATGAGCGACCTCGAGCCGCTGCGTCTGCTGCGCCGCACCCTCGCCGGCTACGCCACGCACCCGAACTTCGCCGCCATCATCGTGCTCGGCCTCGGCTGCGAGGTGAACCAGATCCCCGGGCTGATGGAGTCCGAGGGGCTGGACGGCAAGCCGCGCGTCCGGGCCATGACGATCCAATCGACCGGCGGCACGGCGAAGACCGTCGCCCGGGGCGTGGACTTCGTGCGCGAGGTGCTCGCCGACGCGAATGCCGCGACCCGCACCACCGTCCCGGCGAGCCACCTGTCTGTCGCCCTGCAATGCGGCGGCTCGGACGGCTACTCGGGCATCACCGCCAACCCCGCGCTCGGCGCCGCCTCCGACCTCGTCGTGCGCAACGGCGGCACCGTGATCCTCAGCGAGACGCCCGAGACTTACGGTGCCGAACACCTGCTGACGCGCCGCGCGGTCAGCGAGGAGGTCGGGCGCAAGCTCGTCGACCTGATGGCGTGGTGGGAGGACTACACGCGCCGCAACGGCGGCGAACTCGACGACAATCCTTCGCCGGGGAACAAGGCGGGCGGGCTGACCACCATCCTCGAGAAGTCGCTCGGCGCCATGGCGAAGGCCGGCACGACCAACCTGGTGGACGTGTACCGCTACGCCGAGAAGATCATCGCCAAGGGCTTCGTGTTCATGGACACGCCCGGCTACGACCCCGTGTCGATCACCGGACAGGTCGCCGGCGGCGCGAACCTCGTCTGCTTCACCACCGGCCGCGGCTCGGTCTATGGCTGCAAGCCCGCACCCTCGATGAAGCTCGCCACCAACACCTCCATGTACCGCCGCATGGAGGACGACATGGACATCAACTGCGGCACCGTGCTCGACGGCGACGAGAGTGTTGCCGAGTGCGGCGAGCGCATCTTCCGGCGGATGCTCGAGGTCGCGTCCGGCAGCCGGACCAAGAGCGAGCAGTGGGGCTTCGGCGCCGAGGAGTTCGCACCCTGGGTGCAGGGCGCAACGATGTAGGAAACCACGGGGGAAGGGGCCATTGGCCCCTTCCCCTCGACCCCAACCCCTTTCTACGCCGCCACGGTGCGCTGACGCTGCTCGCCCAAACCCGCGATCCAGACCCGCATCTCCTGCCCTGGGCGCAGGAACACCGGGTTGGGCTTCTTGCCCATCCCGACACCGGGCGGCGTGCCGGTCGTGATGATGTCGCCCGGCATCAGCGTCATGAAGCGCGACACATAGCTCACCAGATGCCGCACGCCGAAGATCATCGTCTTCGTGTTCCCGTGCTGCATCACCTGCCCGTCCACATCCAACCCCATGTCCAGGTTCTGCGGATCCGGCACCTCATCCTTGGTCACCAGCCAGGGACCGACCGGGCCGAACGTCTCGTGCCCCTTGCCCTTGTCCCACGTGCCGCCGCGCTCGATCTGATACTCGCGCTCGCTCACGTCGTTCACCACACAGTACCCAGCGACATGGTCCAGCGCCGAGGCCTCGTCCACATACTTCGTGCGCGAACCGATCACCACGCCGAGCTCGACCTCCCAGTCCGTCTTCACCGATCCGCGCGGGATCTCGACCTCGTCGTTCGGCCCGTTCAGCGCGGTCAGCGCCTTGAGGAAGATGATCGGCTCCTTGGGCGGCGTGGCACCCGTCTCCGCCGCATGATCCGCGTAGTTCAGCCCGATGCAGACGAAGTTGCGCATGCCCGTGAACGGCACGCCGAGGCGCGGACTGCCCTCCACCTTCGGCAGCGCCGCCGCATTCACCGCCGTGAGCCGCGCGAGCCCCGCCGGCGACAGCTCCTCCGGCCCGATCTCCTCGACGATGCCCGAGAGATCGCGCAGCACGCCCTCGCCATCCAGAATCCCCGGCTTCTCCAGACCCCTCGGGCCCCAGCGCAGCAGCTTCATCCGATCCGTTCCCTTCTCACTCTCTAGAGAGTCCAACCGCCGTCGATCACGATCGACTGGCCGGTGACGAACGCGCTCTCGTCGCTCGCGAGATACACGGCAAGCGCCGCGATCTCCTCCGGCGTGCCAAGCCGGCCCATCGCCTGGCGCGCGATGAACGCCGCGCGCGCCGCATCGACGCTGCCAGCCTCGCCCGCGTTCGCCGCGATCCGGTCCTGCAACGACGGCGTGGCCACGGTGCCGGGGCAGATCGCATTCGCGCGCACGCCACGCTTCACGTAGTCGGCGGCCACGCTCTTGACGAAGCCGATCAGCGCCGCCTTGGTCACGCCATAGACGAACCGGTTCGGCGCGCCCTTGATCGAGGACGCTGCCGAGGACATCACGATGATGCTGCCGCCCCCCTTCGCCAGCATCGCCGGCAGCAACGCCTTGGTCACGCGGAAAGCACTGCGCACGTTCAGATCGAGCGCGAAGGACCACTCCTCCTCCGTGCAGGTCTCGATCGTGTTCTGGTGCACGAAGCCGGCACAGTTGAACAGCACGTCCACCGCGCCGGCATCCTGCGCCGCCGCCGCGACCGCTGCCGGGTCGAGCACGTCGAGCCTCTGCGTGCGGATTCGCTCGCCGACAAGCGACGCCAGCCCCGCCTCGTTCACGTCCGTCGCGATCACCTCCGCGCCCTCGGCTGCGAAGGCGAGCGCGGTCGCACGCCCGATCCCTTGTGCCGCCGCCGTCACGAACGCGCGTTTGCCCTGAAGCCGTCCGGCCATCCGCCTCCTCCCCTGCACTGTGGCGCGCATCCTTGCCGCGCGCCCTCGTGCGGGCAAGGGGGTCAGGCGAGGCGGGCCGCACCCACGGCCGACAGCCAGGCAATCCGGCCGCCGACCAACGTGCCGACCACCTCCGGCCCGGACGGTACAGCGTCGTCGAGCAGCACGAGATCGGCGCGCGCGCCCGCCGCGATCCGCCCGCGATCCTTGAGACCGACAGCGGCAGCGGGATTGGCCGAGACGATCGCCCACGCCTCCGGCAGCGCGCACGCCCCGCGCGCGGCGAGCGCGAACGCCGCATGCCGCATCGCCGGATAGAAGTAGTCGGAGGCCAGCACGTCGGCAGCACCGGCACGCACCATCGCCTCCGCCGAATGCCAGCCGAGATGGCTGCCGCCACGCACAACGTTCGGGCAGCCCATCACCACATGCTCGCCGGCTTCGCGCGCGGCGAGCCCCGTCGCCTCGTTCATCGGGAACTCGCAGATCGTGCAGCCCAGGGCGCGCCAGCGCGCACGCGACTCCGGCGAGGCGTCGTCGTGGCTCGCCATCGCAAGCCCGGCGGCGCGCGCGAGATCCGCCGCCCGTGCCACGAACGGCTCGACCTCATCCGCGCGCGCGAGCATCGCCTTGGCCAGCGCCAGCACCTCCGGCCCCGTCACCTTGGCGCGGTCGGCATAGCGTGAGGCACGGGCCGGATCGGATGCGCGCCTGGCGATCTCGGCGGTGTGGTCGTTGAAGGCGAGCAGATGCACAGCACCGGCGGCGATCGCCGCCTCGGCCGATGGCCAGTGATCCATCGCATAGGTCTCGAGCCGCAGATGGATCCGGTGATCGGCGCCAAGCCGGCCCGCGAGCGCTGTCCAGGCCGCGACCAGGGCGCGAAACGCCGTCTCGCTGCGCAATCCCGGCTCCCAGGACAGCGTCACGCCGTGGAACGCGGTGGTGATCCCGTTGGCAAGCAGCTGCGCATCGGTATCGATCAGCGCAAGGTCGTGGCGGAAATCCACACCCGGCCGCGGCTGCACCTGGCGCTCGAACGCATCGCCGTGGATATCGACCAGGCCCGGCGCGAGCAGCAGCCCGTCCGCGCGCAGTTCGCGCGCGCCCTTCGGCGCATCCGCCCCGATCGCTGCGATCGTGCCTTCGCGGATGGCGAGTGTCGTCGGCGGCGAGACGGCATCGGCGAGCAGCAACCGCGCGCCGGCGATCATGAGCGTTCCGGTCATGCCTCAGAATTCGAACACGAGTTGCACCCGACCTGCGGGATAGGTCGCCACGCCATATTCCACCGGCACGCCCTGCGCGTCGATATTCACCGCCTCGGTGACGATCACCGGCCGGTTGCGCGGATGGGAGAGCGCCTCCGCCTCATCGAGGCTGGGCAGGCGGGCGGTGACCCGGGTGGAGCGCCGCGCATACTCGGCGACGCCGCAGGCCGCGAGCGCGCGGGTGATCGAGCCCTTGCCGTCGGCGAGCGCGTCAGGCAGGCCGGGCAGGCGGGTCTGCGGAAAGTGGTGCCGACCGAGGCTGACCGGCCGGCCATCTGCGAGTCCTAGCCGCTCGACCAGCCAGAGCGTCCGCCCGCGCCGCAGCCTGAGCGCGGTCGCCGCAGCGTCGTCCGCCGCCACCTCGGCCACGCGCAGGATGCGCCCCGAAGGCTCGCGGTTCTGCCGCGCGATCACCTCAGAGAAACGGGTGCGCGGTCCGACCTGGTAGTCGATCACATCCTCGGCGGCGAAACTGCCGCGGCCCTGCTCGATCCGCACCAGGCCGCGCCGCTCCAGCTCCTCCATCGCGCGGCGCACGGTGTGGCGGTTGACCCGGAAACGCGCCGAGAGCTGCTGTTCGGTCGGCAGTCGCCCGCCGGGCGGAATGCCTCCGCCGGCGATCTCCGCTTCGAGCGCCTGCTCGATCTGGCGCCAGAGCGTGACCCCGGCGCCGCGTTCGACCGACGGCGCTGCTGTCCTGGACGGCTCGGAGCGGTGAACGTCCATCCTGTCGTCTCCATGGCTGCGCGCGTCATCGGAACGTCACGCCGCACGCGGTGCCATCAGCGTATTGTAGAGCAGTGTAGTTGTTGATATGTTGGGATGTCTAGACGTTATTAGGCATCCAAGGCCAGCCGACACGCCATGCACCCGCCTCCCGAAACCCGAGACCGCCAGACCTGGATGAGCGTGCTTGCGCGTGCGGATCGCGCCGTGCTCGAGGAGGCCGTTGCGGCCCTCGATCCGGCACCGGCGTGGACGCGGCTGCGCTCGGCCGAGACCGGCATGGTGATGGTACGCGGCCGCGCGGGCGGCGATGGCGCGCAATTCAATCTCGGCGAGATGACGGTCACGCGCTGCGCGGTCCGTCTCGCCTGCGGCACGGTCGGCCACGCCTATCTTGCCGGGCGGGATCAGCGCAAGGCCGAGCTCGCCGCTGTGCTCGACGCCCTGTTGCAGACCGAGGCGCAGGGACCGGCCCTCCGCGCCGGCCTGATCGCCGCGGAGGCCACTCGTCAGCAGGCGAAGCGCGAGGATGCGCTGCGCCGCGCTGCCGCCACCAAGGTCGATTTCTTCTCGATGGTGCGCATGGGATGACCGGTCTCGCCCCCGGCTTCGCCGATCCGCCGCTCGGCGCGCAGGCCACGTTCCGCCGCCTGCTCGATGCAATGGCCAGACCTGGGAGCGTGGCGGTGCTGGACGCGCCGCCCGCGCCCGCGCCGCTCGCGCCCGCGGCTGGCGCGATCGCGCTGACGCTCTGTGACGCCGACACCGCGGTCTGGCTCTGCCCGACGCTCCGCACGACGGCGGTGATGGCCTGGCTGCGATTCCACACCGGCTGCCGGATCGTTGAGGCCCCGGAGGAGGCCGCCTTCGCCTTCGCCGCCGGGCCTGCCGCGCTGCCGTTCGATCGTCTCTCGGCCGGATCCGACGAGTTCCCCGACCGCTCCGCCACCGCCGTGCTTCAGATCGCGAGCCTCGAGGACGGTACCCCGCTGCGTCTCTCCGGCCCCGGCATCGAGACGGACGGGACGCTGCGGGCCGAGGGACTGCCCGCTGACTTCATCGCCTGGCGGACGCGCAACCGCGCGGCCTATCCTCGCGGCGTCGATGTCGTCCTTGTGGCCGGCGCGACCATCGCCGCGCTGCCGCGCAGCACCGCCGTGACGGAGGGCTGAGCGATGTATGTCGCGGTGAAGGGCGGCGAGCGTGCGATCGCAGCGAGCCACGCCGTGCTGGCCGAGGCGCGGCGCGGCGATCCTTCGGTGCCCGTGCTCGGCGTGGAGCAGATCGAGCAGCAGCTCGGCCATGCGGTCGATCGCGTCATGGCCGAGGGCGCGCTCTACGACCGCACGCTCGCCGCCCTCGCGATCAAGCAGGCCCAGGGCGATCTCCAGGAAGCCGCCTTCCTGCTGCGCGCCTACCGCACCACCCTGCCGCGCTTCTGCGCGAGCCTGCCGATCGACACCGCGCGCATGACGATCGCGCGCCGCATCAGCGCCACCTACAAGGATCTGCCGGGCGGGCAGATCCTCGGCCCCACCTACGACTACACGCATCGCCTGCTCGATGCCGCGCTGCTCGCCGACCCGCCCGTGCCGCCCGCGCCGCGCGCCGCGGAGCCCGCCGATCCCGCCATGCCGCGCGTCGCCGCGCTGCTCGACCAGGAGGGGCTGATCCGGCGCGAGAGCGGCGAGCCCGATGCCGAGCCACCCGATCTCACCCGCGATCCGCTGACCTTCCCGGCGGCCCGCCCGCTGCGCTTGCAGAACCTCGCGCGCGGCGATGAAGGTTTCGTACTCGCGATGGGCTACTCGACGCAGCGTGGCTATGGCGGCGCGCACCCCTTCGCGGGCGAGGTGCGCTACGGCACGGTGGCGGTCGAGATCGCGCCCGAGGAGCTCGGTTTCGCCATCGAGATCGGCGACATCGCCGTCACGGAATGCCAGATGGTGAACCAGTTCGCTGGCTCGCGCACCGAAAAGCCGCAATTCACCCGCGGCTACGGCCTCGCCTTCGGCCATAGCGAACGCAAGGCCATGGGCATGGCGCTGGTCGATCGCGCGCTGCTAAGCCGAGAGCTGGGCCAGGACATCACCGCACCGGCGCAGGACGAGGAGTTCGTGCTCAGCCACAGCGACAACGTCGAGGCGTCGGGCTTCGTGCAGCACCTGAAGCTGCCGCATTACGTGGACTTCCAGTCCGAACTGGAACTGATCCGGCGGCTGCGCGCCGAGGTCGAGGAACGCGTCGCCGAACCCAAGCGCGAGGCCGCGGAATGAGCCTGCCCGGATACACCTTCGCCTATCTCGACGAGCAGACGAAGCGGATGATCCGTCGCGCGCTGCTCAAGGCGGTGGCGATCCCCGGTTACCAGGTGCCGTTCGCGAGCCGCGAGATGCCGCTCGCCTATGGCTGGGGCACCGGCGGGATGCAGGTGACGGCCGCGGTGATCGGCCCAGACGATGTGCTCAAGGTGATCGACCAGGGCGCGGACGACACCACCAACGCGGTGTCGATCCGGCGCTTCTTCACGCTGACCGCCGGTGTCCGCAGCACCGAGCGCACGGCCGAGGCGACCATCATCCAGACGCGCCACCGCATCCCGGAGATGCCGCTGACCGCTGGGCAGATTCTCGTCTACCAGGTTCCGCAGCCGGAGCCGCTGCGCAAGCTCGAGCCGCGCGAGACCGAGACCCGACGCATGCACGCGATCGCGGATTACGGACTGATGCACGTGAAGCTCTACGAGGACATCGCCCGACACGGCCGCATCACCCTCTCCTATGACTACCCCGTGCTCGTGAACGGGCGGCACGTGATGGCGCCCTCGCCGATCCCGTCCTTCGACAATCCCAAGATGCACCGTTCGCCGGCGTTGCAGCTGTTCGGCGCCGGGCGCGAGAAACGCATCTACGCAGTGCCGCCCTACACCACCGTCGAGAGCCTCGCCTTCGAGGACCATCCGTTCCATCCCTGGAAGGCCAAGGCGGCCTGCGGGCTGTGCGGCGCAACCGATTCCTATCTCGACGAGGTGGTGGTGGACGACCGCGGCGGGCGGCTGTTCGTGTGCAGCGACACCGATCACTGCACCGGCCGGCGCGCCGAGGGCCATAGCGGCGCGGCCGCCGGCCACGCGCTGGCCGGAGCGGGCGAATGAGCGACGCCCCGCTGCTTTCGGTACGCGCGCTCACCATACGGTTCGGCCGCACGCTCGCCGTCGATCGTGCCTCGTTCGAGCTCTGGCCCGGCGAGGTGCTCGCAATCGTCGGCGAATCGGGCAGCGGCAAGACGTCGCTGTTGCGCGCGGTGCATGGCGACCTGCCGGCCGATGGCGGCCGCGTACATTACCGGATGGACGATGGCACGCTGGTCGCGCTCGATGAAATGACCGAGCCCGTACGGCGGCAGCTCGCGCGCACGCAGTGGGGCTTCGTGCACCAGAACCCGCGCGACGGGCTGCGCATGGCGGTCTCCGCCGGCGGCAATGTCGGCGAGCGGCTGATGGCCGCCGGCGCGCGCCACTGGGGCCGGATCCGCGCCGAAGCCAGCGAATGGCTCCGCCGGGTCGAGATCGACCCGGACCGGATCGACGATCCGCCGCGCACCTACTCGGGCGGCATGCAGCAACGCTTGCAGATCGCCCGCGTGCTGGTGACCCGCCCTCGGCTCGTGCTGATGGACGAGCCGACCGGCGGGCTCGACGTCTCGGTGCAGGCGCGGCTGCTCGACCTGATCCGAAGGCTGGTCGCCGATCTCGGGCTTTCCGCGGTGATCGTCACGCATGATCTCGCGGTCGCCCGACTCCTCGCGGACCGGATGCTGGTGATGCAGGGCGGGCGCATCGTCGAGGCGGGGCTGACCGACCAGGTACTGGACGATCCGCAGCACCCCTACAGCCAGCTCCTGGTCTCCTCGGTGTTGCAGGCATGAGCGACCCGCTGCTGATCGTCGAGGGACTGTCGAAGGACTTCACGCTGCATCTGCAGGGCGGCGTTCGGCTGCCGGTGTTGCGCGGCGTGTCCTTCACCGTAAGGGCGGGCGAATGCGTCGCCCTCACTGGGCCGTCGGGGGCCGGCAAGAGCACGCTGATGCGGGCCCTCTACGGCAACTACCTGCCGGGTGGCGGGCGCATCCTGGTCCGGCATCGCGACTGCTTGGTCGACCTTGCCGCCGCTGATCCGCGCGAGATCGTCACGATCCGGCGCGAGACCGTGGGCTACGTGTCGCAGTTCCTGCGCGTGATCCCGCGCGTGCCGGCGCGCAGCATCGTCGCGGAGCCGCTGCGCGCGGTCGGCATCGACGCGGCGGCCGCCGAGCGCGAGGCCGAACGCCTGCTCGCGCGTCTGAACCTGCCGGAACGGCTCTGGTCACTGCCGCCGGCGACCTTCTCGGGCGGTGAGCAGCAGCGGGTGAATCTCGCGCGCGGCTTCGCCTTCCCGTATCCTGTGATGCTGGTGGATGAGCCGACCGCGAGTCTCGATCCGGCGAACGCGGCGGTCGCAGTCGCGCTGATCCAGGAGGCGAAAGCGCGCGGCGCGGCGATCATCGGCATCTTCCACGATGCCGATGTGCGGCGCGCGGTGGCGACACACGAGCATCCGGTGGCTCCTCTGGCAGCGGCGGCATGAGCGGCGAGACCATCTTCACCAACGCCCAAGTGGTCACCGACACGGAGGTGTTTGACGGCACGATGGTGCTGCGCGGTGCCGAGATCCTTGCGGTGGAGCGGGGGCGCAGCGGGCTGCGGTCCGCGCTCGATCTCGAGGGTGACCTGCTGATCCCCGGCCTCGTCGACGTGCACACCGACAATCTCGAGAAGCACATGATGCCGCGCCCGGGCGTGCGGTGGTCGGCGCGCGCGGCATTGCTCGCGCATGACGCGCAGGTGGCGGCAGCCGGCGTGACGACGGTGCTCGACGCGCTCTGCGTCGGCGAGGTCGAGCACGCCGACCAACGCGAGCAGATGTTCCGCGAGGGGGTCGCCGAGCTGCGGGCGCTCGCCCCGCGCGGACTGCTGCGCGCCGAACACCTGCTGCACCTGCGCTGCGAGCTCAGCGTCGCGAACATGCAGGCGAGCTTCGAGCCGGTCGCCGACGATCCGCTGGTGCGCATGGTGAGCCTGATGGACCACACGCCGGGCGCCGGACAGTTCGCCGATGTCGAGCGCTACGTGAAGAGGAACGCCCGCACCCTGGGCATGACTGAGGCCGAGGCGCGCGCCTATGTCGCGCGTCGGCGCGAGACCCGGGACCGCGTGCGCGATGCCAACCGCGATGCCATTCTCGCCCGCCTGGCTGGCCGGCCGATCGCGCTCGCGAGCCACGATGACCGTACCGAGGACGAGGTCGCATCCTGGCACGCCAGCGGCGTGATGATCAGCGAGTTCCCGGTCAGCCTGGTCGCCGCCGAGGCAGCGAAGCGGCACGGCATGGCGGTGGTGGCAGGCGGCCCGAACATCGTGCGCGGCGGCAGTCACAGCGGCAATGTCGCGGCTGCCGATCTGGTCGCGCGTGGACTGGTCGACGTGTTCGCCTCCGACTACATCCCGTCGTCGATGCTCGCGAGTGCCCTGCTGCTGCATGACTGTCACGGCATCGCCCTGCCGCGCGCGATCGCGACGATCGCGGCCGAGCCCGCGCGGATGGTCGGGCTCGATGATCGCGGTCGGATCGCGCCGGGGCTGCGCGCCGACCTCGTGCAGGTGCATCTGGCCGACGGCCATCCGCTGGTGCGCCAGGTGTGGCGCGAAGGCCGGCGCATCGCCTGATGGCGTATCGCTATGCGATCTACTGGGCGCCCCCACACGCGCATCCGTTGTGGCGCGAAGGCTGCGCGTGGCTCGGCCGAGATCCGGAAACGGACGCGCGGCTCGTGCCGACTCTGCCCGACGGGATGACGGCGGAGCGGCACGCGGCGATCACCGCCGAGCCAGCGCGCTACGGCTGGCACGGCACGCTGAAGCCGCCGTTCCGGCTGGCGCCAGGTGAGAGCGAGGCAGGGCTCGATGCGGCGATCCGTGGCTTCGCGGCGGTGCAGGTGCCCTTCGCGGTCGAGCGCTTCGCGGTGCGTCCGCTGTCGGGGTTCCTCGCGGTGGTGCCGGCGGAACGATCCGTCGCGCTGGATTCGCTGGCCGCGACCTGCGTCGCGTCGCTCGACGCGTTCCGCGCCCCGCCCGGGCCGGATGAGCTGGAGCGCCGACAACGCGCCGGGTTGAGCCCCGCTCAGCAGGCCAATCTGGCCCGGTGGGGCTACCCCTATGTGATGCAGGAGTTCCGCTTCCATCTGACGCTGACCGGGCGTCTGCCGGCGGACGAGGCCGCACCGCTCGGCGAAGTGCTTGCCGCGCGCTTCGCCGGCGCGCTGGCGGGGCCGGTCCGGTTCGATGAGGTTGCGCTCTATATTGAGCCGGCGCCCGGTGCGCCGTTCGTGCTGCAGCGGCGTTACCGGTTCGGATGAGTATGGGGCGTCGGGTCTTGGCGCCGGGGCGTCAGCCGATCCAGACAGCGCCGATCTGCAGCGCCGTGCCGACGATGATCGGCACGAGACCCAGCATCCCCAGTTCGCGGTAGAGGCGTTCGGCCCCGATTGCCTGCGCGTCGGTCCCGGTCAGCTCCCAGTACCCGATGCCCTTTGTCTCGACCCGGTATGGCATGCCGTAGCGAAACAGCAGCAGCACACCCACGAGCGCGGACAGCAGGCCCAACGTCGCCAAAATGGAGTGTGTCATGCGTCCCCACATCGTCCCACTCCACGCGGGACGGTACACCGCATGCGGCCGCGTCAGCGAACCCACTCCATCCAGACGAGCATGCGCTCGGCCTCAGCCAGGTGTCCGGCGATCAGCAGCACGGCGGCAATCATCGCTGCTCCGAGAACAAGCCCGAGCCCGAGCACCAAGATGCGGGCGAGCCACAGCCCCAGGCGGATCATGCCGTGCCCCTCCCGGCCGCGGCGAACGCTGATCGGCGTCCGCGCAGGCCATTGCCGCTGCCACGGGTCAGAGCCATCGGAGCACCGCGGCGATGATCGCTCCGAGCAACGTTCCGATCCCGTAGGCGATACCGATGGGATCGGCCGACCACTCGGCCGCGACCTGATCGAACGGGCAGGACGGCAGATCAGCCGGACCGACCGCCCATGCATCCGTGGGTGCGGGCCTGGCCGCCCAGCCGGCGAGCGCGAGGGCCAAAACGATTCTGCAATGGACGCAAGCCATGAAGCGGAGGTTGGCATGCGCCTCCGTCAGGATCAGGCGTGGTCAGTCAGTCTCGTTGGCTCATGCGGAACGATTCGCGCGAGGCGCGAGCGGCAGCGCTGCGGTGACGCCCAGCGCGCGAAACCGCAGGTGGCCAAGGCAAGGCTGCTGGCTGAAGGGGGGTGGTGGGCGCACAAGGACTCGAACCTTGGACCCGCTGATTAAGCGTCAGCCGTCCCGGCCCGAAAGCCCGCCCCCTTGCCGCGCGCCGATCCGGCTAACCCATTGATCCATCGTATCCCACCATCGCATGAAGGCGCTGGCCGTCGCAGGGCATCGCGTGTATTCTGTGCCCCCGGTTGTGCCCCCGGCGGAGCGACTGATCATGCAACGCGACCTGACCGATGCCTTCCTCCGCACCCTCAAGCCGCCCCGCTCGGGCCGCCTGGAAGTGTGGGACGCCCGCGTGCGCGGGCTGCATCTGCGCCTGACCCCGGCCGGCGCCGCCACCTGGGCGCTGCGCACGCGCGTCGCAGACGGCAGGCAGACCCGCGTCAAGCTCGGCACCTACCCGGCCTTCGGCATTGCCGCCGCGCGCAAGGCCGCGCTCGGCACGCTCGCGGAGGTGCATCGCGGCGCCGATCCCGTGACCCAGAAGCGCCAAGCCCGCGCCCGTCGCCGCGCCGAGGCCGCTGAGCCGACCGTCGCCGAACGCCTCGCCGCCTGGCAGGAAGCGCGCGCGACCGATCCGGCGCGGCCGTGGTCGGATGCACACGCGCGGACGGTCGCGCGCGCCGTGAAGGCCGACATTCTCCCCGCGCTCGGCAAGCGCCGCATGGTGGACACGACACGCGCCGATTGGGTCCGGCTGGTCGAAGCGAAGCGGAAGGCCGGCGCGCCGGCCATGGCGGCGTTGCTGTATCGGATCGTCTCGGCCTTCCTCTCGCACGCCGAGGCGGCGGGGTGGATCGACACGCCGATCCTGCCGCGCCGAGGGGCCGTCAAGCTCGCCCCGCCGCCCGCACCACGCGCGCGCGTGCTGACGGATGATGAACTGCGGCTGCTTTGGCGCGTCTCCGCCGCCGAGCCGCCGAAGCCGCGCGCCTTCGTCCGGCTGTTGATCCTCACCGCCGGGCGCGTGGCGGAGGTCGCTGGCATCACCGCAGGCGAAGTCGATTGCGAACGCGGCGTGTGGACCATCCCGGCAAGCCGCGCCAAGAACCGCCGCGCGCACGCGATCCCGCTCGGCGACCTCGCGCTCGCCGAACTGCGCGCGGTGTGGCCGGCGGACGATCCCGGCGACGGGCATTGCCTGCTCGGCCGCTGGCCGGGCACGCCCATGGCGGGGTTCAGCAAGCTCAAGGCGCGGCTGGATGACCGCGTGGCCGCGCTCGCCGCCGAAGCCGGGCTGGCGGCACCGCCGCCGTGGCGCTGGCACGACCTGCGCCGCAGCGCGCGGACGGGCATGGCGCGGCTCGGCGTGCCGAACGATCACGCCGAGGCGGCGCTGAACCACGTCTCCGGCCGCCCGGCGCTCGCGCGCATCTACGACCGGCACGATTACGGCGCGGAGGCGCTGGCGGCGCTGCGCGCCTGGCAAGGCTTCGTCGCCGGCCTGGTCGCCGAGGCCGCGCCGGTGGTGCCGCTCGCCGCGCGACGGCGCGCGACCACGTGACGCTTGCCGCGCCGTCCGGCAATGTCGTAGATGGTCGGGATGCGGGTGATCGCCGCACCCGGCTACGACCGCGCGGCAAGACGGTTGCTCTCCGCGAGGGAGCGCGCTGCCGCCGAGGCGGAGATTGCCGCCCGGCCGGACGCCTGGCCGGTGATCCCAGGCACCGGCGGGGCGCGCAAGGCGCGCGTCGCGCTGCCGGGGCGCGGCAAGCGCGGCGGGGCGCGGGTGATCTACTTCCACGCCGCGACCGCCGGACTGCTGGTGCTGCTGGACATCTACGCCAAGGGCGCGAAGGAGGACCTCACTGATGCCGACCGCAAGGCGATCCGCGCCGCGATCCGGGATATCGTCCAAGCCCTCTGAGCGGACCACGCGCGGCAAGCGGATCGAGACGGCCGCCCGCGAGGTCGCCGCCTTCCTGCGCGGCGTGCGCGTGCCGGGCATCACCGCCTACGACCTGCACGTGCCCGAGGCGGTGGACGTGGCCGCCATCCGCGCCGCGCTCGGCCTGTCGCAGGCGGCATTCGCGCGCCGGTTCGGGCTGGACGTGACCGCGTTGCAGGCGTGGGAGCAAGGGCGGCGCCGGCCCGATCGCGCCGCACGCATCCTGCTTGCCGTGATCGCGAAGGAACCCGAGGCCGTGCAACGCGCGTTGCGCGCAGCGGCGTGACCGGGCCGGGCATCACCGCCTACGACCTGCACGTGCCCGAGGCCGCGCCGCATCCGCTGTTCGCCGGCGGCGTGCTGGACGAATTAGGCGCCGCCGCGCGCACCGTCGCCGCCGATCCGCAGCTGGCGCCGCTATGGGATCGCCTGGTTGCCCACGCGGATGCCCTGCGCGAACGGGGCTGGGATTTCGACACCGCCGCAGCCGCGCTGGTCGGCGCGGTGTTGCTGCCGGTCGAGTCCGCGTGCTGGGGCGGAGGGTTGAACCGCCGCGTGCGCGGGGGGATCAACATGGAGCGGCGCGAGGCCGCCGCCGTGCTCGCGCTGCGGCTGGCCGACCTGCTCGACGAAATCGAGCGCGAGCCGTTGCCGCCTGACCAGGTGTTGTCGGCGTTGACCTGCATGCCCAAGGGCGCGCGGGATGCGCTCGGCCCGCGCGTGCCATCGTTTGTGTGGGCTGTCCCGATGGCCGAGGCGTTGCGGGAGCTCGCCGATGGGCTGCGCCGCGCGCCCGACCTTGCCAACGCGCCGGGGCTGGCGTCGCGCAAGCCGTCGTGGCGCGACGGGCTGCGCGAGACGGTCGCCAACTTGGCCGGTCTCGGCTTCGCGGTGCGCGAGGCCGACGCCGCGCGCCTAGCCGTCGCAGCGACGCGGGCGCTCGGTGGCCGGGCACCGACGCGCGATGCGGTGCGGGCCGCCATGCGCGCCGGCAACCGGGACTGAGCCGCCACGCGACCGCGCCAACCCCTGGCAACCGTTGCGGTCGCCGAAGGGTCATTTCAGGGCGATTTGAGCGCGGAAATAACCCGATGAGCCGCTCGCACGATGCGACTAATGGTCAGGCGATGCTCACGCTCGTCGGAGGTCGCCATGGACGAATATCTCTCAGTCGAAACGCTCGCCGCGAGGCTCGGCCTCGACCGCGCAACGATCTGGCGGCAGGTGGCGCAGCGCCGACTGCCCAGCCCGGTTTACGTGGCGTCGCGGTCGCCGCGCTGGCGGTGGTCCGAAATCGAAGCGACGCTGGAACAAACGCGCGCCCTGCCGCGTGAGGCGCAGGCCCGCCGCCGCCGCGCCGCTGCCGCCGCAGACTGAACCGCCCGGCGCGGTGGCGCGGCCGGGCGGCGGCAGGCAGGTGCGGCAGGAAACGCGCCCGATATAGCCGACCGACTATATCGCGTCAACGCGCCGGGCTCCGCTGGAGTCCGCAGCATGCACGACCCCGCTTCCGACCCCGTCCCCCGCCGCGACCGGCCGCAGCCGCCGGAGCCGCCGCTGCGCCGGGCGCGCCGCGCGAACGGCTCGGCCGAGGCTGGCGGGCCGCTGGAGTGGAAGGCGCGACTCGAAGTCAGCCTGACCACGGGCGCGCCGTTGCCGACTTTGGCGAACGCGATGGTGGCGTTACGTTACGCACCCGCGTTGGTCGATCTCGTCGCCTATGACGAGATGCGTCGCGCCGCCATCTTGCAGCACCCGGTGCCCGGGGGCGCAATGACCTGGACCGGACCGCGCCCCATCCACGACGCCGATGTCGTTGGCGTGCAGGAATATCTGCAACGCGCAGGAATCAAGCGGATCGGCAAAGAGGCGGTGTTCGATGCGGTAGCGCTACGCGCACACGAACGGGCTTACCATCCGGTCCGCGACTACCTAAACGCGCTGCGATGGGACGGAACGGCGCGTTTGCGTTCGTGGTTTGCCGCCTATCTCGGCGCCGAAGAGACGCCCTATACCGCCGAAGTCGGCACGATGTTCCTGATCGGGATGTGCGCGCGGATCGCGTGGCCCGGCTGCAAGATGGATTACATGGTCATTCTGGAAGGACCGCAGGGCGCGCGGAAATCGACCGCGTGCGCGATCCTCGGCGGTCCATGGTATTCCGACAGCCTGCCCGACGTTCGCAGCGGCAAAGATGTCTCGCAGCACCTCAACGGCAAATGGCTGATCGAGGTGGCGGAAATGTCGGCGCTCGATCGCGCCGAAGCCGCAGCACTGAAGGCATTCCTGACGCGGAACGAAGAACGCTACCGCCCGTCGTATGGCCGGCGCGAAGTGATCGAGCCGCGGCAATGCGTGTTCGTCGGAACGACGAACAAGGTGACATACCTGCGCGACGAAACCGGCGGGCGGCGCTTCTGGCCGATCAAGGTCGGCGCGATCGACACGGACGGCTTGAAACGAGACCGCAATCAGCTGTTCGCCGAGGCCATGCATTTGCTGCGCAACGGCGCGCGGTGGTGGCCAAGCGGCGAGTTCGAGGATGTGCACGCCCGCCCCGAGCAGGACGCGCGTTTCGAGGATGACGCTTGGGCCGAGGCCGTCGTTGAGTGGCTCCGCAGCCGGGAGCGAACGACCATTCTTGAAGTGGCACGCGGCGCGCTCGGCATGGAGACGAGCCGGATTGGGACCGCCGATCAGCGGCGCGTCGCGGCCGTGTTGGAGCGGCTGGGCTGGACACGCGGCGCGCGAACCGCACACGGCCGCCCATGGGTCCGACGAGGCGGGCGATGACGCACAAGCAGCCGCGTCATCACATGCGTCACGCCAGAGTCCAAGGAAATCAAAGGGTTAGCGGCGGCGATGACGCATGTGACGCATATCTCTTTCTGACCCCTCAAAAAAAATTGAGTGATCTAATAAGGGAGTGCAGCACATCCGTCACATGCGTCACGGCGCCGCCCCGGCCGCCGGAGCCGCCCCCATCCGCCCCCTTTGTGCCGGAGCCGCAGCAAAGCGGCCGGAATGCCAGGCGTTTCCTTGCCGGCGAGGCTTGTGGTGCCGTTGCGCAGCCGGACAGGCCATCCGCCCCCCCGTCCGCCCCCGCGCTGCCGGCTGCCTCGCCCGCCCCGGACGCCTCGCCCGACCCGGCCGCCCCGGACGCCGCCGACCCGGACGCGCTGGCGCGGGCCGAACTGGCCTGTCCGGACGGCCCCGCCGCGCACTACCGGCCCGGCGACCCCGACCCGCTCGCCGAGGGCCTGGCCTCCGCCGCGCTCGACGCCCCGCGTCTGCGCCGCGTCGCGATGTTCGCCGCCGCTCCGACCGGCGCGATCCGAGGCTGGCGCCTGACCGCGTCGCTCCGCGCGTTCGGCGCGGGCGTGGCGCTCGACGGTGACGGGCTGATCCGCCCGCGCGGCTTCGGCCGGCTGCCCGAGGCGCTGCGGGAGCTCGCTCGCGCGCATGCCGAGCCGCTGCGGCGGTGGCTTCGGCTCGAACGCGCCGCCGACGCGCCGGCCGAGGCGCTGCCCGACGCCCGGCCGCCGTTCGGCGCCGACCCGACGCCGCTCGCGACCGACTCGGATTGGTGCATTTGCTGCGGCCCGCCGCCGCCGAACACGGCCGCGGCGTGGTGGCACCTGCCGGACGGCCACGGCTGGTCCTGCGCGCAATGCGTGCCGTGGCCGCTCGGCGATGATCGCGTTTCATTCGGCTTCGGCCTGGCCGGCCCGATGCTGGCTCCGCCGATCCTGCTTCACCGCCCCCGCCGCGCCGCGCGCCGCGCTCGGGCAGGCTTCTCGCGCGCGAAGGAGACCTAGCATGACCATCGTTCCGAGTCCGTATCTCGCCGGCACGCCGTCGCTCGCCCGGCTCGCCGCCGCCGCGCCGCCGGCGCCGCTCGATCCGGTGTGGCAGCAAGCGATCGAGCGCCAGCCGCCGCCGGGGCGCGATGCGGTGCGCGACGCGCCGAGCGAGCCGGAGCCGCCGTTCCGTTACGAGACCAGCCCGGACCTGCTGCGGCACCTGCCCGAACCGGCGCGCGCGCTGCTCCGGCGATTGGACGAATTCTCGACCGAGGCGCGGGACGTGACCGTTGCGCTCTCGCGACATATCGACGCGGCGCGCGACCGCAGCGGGCGCGCCGCGCTCGACGTTGCGGCCGCGATCCGAAACGCCGGGCTGCCGGAGGCCGCGACGCTCGAACAGGCGCGCGAGATGGTCGCGTCCGATCGCTGGCCGCCGGGCTTCTCCGAGCCGATGAAGGCGCACGTCCGGCACATCGTGGCCGAAGGCGAACGTTTGCGCGAGGCGGAGCAGGAGATCGCGCGCCTGGTCGAGCGCCGGCGCGACCACACCGCCGCCACCGCGCCGATCACGACGCTGCGCGGGCGCGTGACGCACGCCCTCGGCCGCGCGAGGCCGCCGTTCAAGGAGGTCGAATTGCCCGAGGTGTCGGCCAAGCTCGCCGAGCGCACGCTCGCCGAGGCGCGCGAGACGATCACCAAGGCGACGGCCGCGCTCGCGCTGCTCGAAAGCGGCACGCTGCATCCGGACGATGTCGCTTCGGCCGCCGCTGCCGCCGTCGCGCGCCACGCGGCGACGGCGCACCGCTTCATCAGGCGGCGGAACGAGACGGTCGTGATCGAGGAGCCGACGCCCGGCCGCGAGGCGACTGACCAGGCCCCGACCCGGCCGCTCGCGTTGCTCTGCGGGATCGCGCCCGAGGCGACCGCTCGATGGCTCGCCACCGCGATCCCGTCCGATCCCGCCGCGCCGCGCCTCGCCGATCGGCCCCGGCTGCTCGCCGAAACGCGCCAGCGCCTCCGCGAGGCCGAGCTTCTCGAACGCGCTGCGATCGCCGCGCTCGGCGACCCGCTCGACCGGCTCGCGGCGCGGCCGGAGGCCGATCCGCTGCTGATCCTCGGCGTGGAGGCGCAGCGATGACCGAGACCACCTTCGCGGTCACGCGCGATGATGCGACCGGCCACTGGCACGCGGTCCGCGCCCCGACTTCTCGCGATCTCGACACGATGAGGCTGTTCGACGGCGCGGTGTTGCTGGTCGCGGTGAACGAGCGGGCGCGCTCGGCGCGGCTGCTCCGCGCCATCCGAGGCAGCCCGTCGGACTTCGCCGCGTGGTGCCGCCGCAGCGGCTACCGCGCGATCGCGCCCGCCGCACCGCCCGAACCCGCCGCGTTGGCGCTCGCGACGCGCGCCCGCCCATTCGCTTGATGGAGGACCCCATGACCGAACCGACCATCCTCACCTGGGCCTTGAACGAAGCCCCCGACGGCTCGCCGCTCGCGAAGGCTGCGCCGAGTGACGTTGACCTTGAACGCGCCGATGCGGTGCTGCGGCTGAACCCATCCGCTCGGCGCTACGCCGCCGAAGCCGTGCGCGCGGACGTGACCACGGCGCGTCGCCTCGCCGCTGCGGCGATCGCGAACGCCTACGGTTCCGCCGCCGCGTCCTGGCAGCATGTCGCGCCCGCCGACCTGCTGCCGCCCGCGCCCGCCGAGGCCGCGCCCGAGCGCCTCGACCTCGGCGCCGTCACGCCAGGCCACCCGCGCTGGGCCGCCGAGGCGCGCGAGATGCTGCGCGTCGCCGCGCTCGACCCGCACGATCCGCGCACCGATCCCGAGCGCCAGGCGCTCGGCCGGCGCATGATCGAGCGCGCGCTTGCCGAGGGGTGGACGATCAGGCGGCTCGGCCACGCGATCCTGACCGACGCCGCCGAGCGCGCCGACGCGGCGCATGTCGATCCACGCTGGCACGCGCCCGCGCCCGATCCGATCGCGCTCGCCACCGGCACCGCGCCGACCGACCACGCCACGTTGTGGCGCCGAGTGACGCGCCCGCCCGAGCCGAACGAGGTCACCAACGCCAGCCGGAGGGCCTTCTGATGCGTCCGCTCGATCGCCTCGTGGCCGAGGCGGTAGACGCCCTGCCGCCCGGCGCGACCTGCGACGCGATCGCGGCGTGGATCATGACGCGCCGTGCCAATGCCTTGCGCGCGCTGCTCGCCGGCTACGCACGCCACACCTTGCGGCGGTGGGATGAACCGCCATGGACGCGCGCGCCCGAGCACGCCGAGGCGCGGCGATGACGGTCCCGGCCACTTCCCGCCTCGGCCGCGCCCTCGCCGCCGAGCAGCGCCTCGCCTGCGCCCGCCGGGCGATCGAGGCGCTTGCCCAAGCCGACCCGAAGCTCGCCGCCGCGATCCGCACCGCGCTCGCCTCGGCCGATCCCGATCACCGAGCCTCGGCCGCCCGCCGCGCCATCGCGCGGATCGCCGAGCACGCCGAGCGGAGGCGCTAGGCTTCGATCAGCCCGAGACGCTTGCGGATCGTCGCCACGTCGTCGGCCATGGCATCGAGGCGTGCCGCCAACGTGGCGTATTGCGTCACCAGGTGCCCCTGCATCGCCTCGACATTCGCCACGCGCTGCCGGACCTCGCCGATCACGCGCCGCGTCTCGGCGACCTCGCCTCGGATGGCGCGGAGGTGTTCCAGCACCAGGTTGTCGGGGGTCTCGGTCATGCCGCGAAGCATGAACTTCGGCGCCGGGGCCGGCAAGCCGCGCGGTTCCTTCCTGGGGATCGGCTTATGCGGGGGGCTTCGGCCCGCGACCTCGCTAGTGCCAGGGGGACGATTGCTGCGAGAATGCGTCCGATGCGGACCTAAATGGAGACCGACATGGCGAGGATCACCAGTTCCGAGGAGGCGCGGGCGCTGGCCCGGCGCCGATGGGCGGCGCAGCGGCGGGCCGAGGCGGCGGCGGGCGGGTCGGCCGAGCCGATCGCTGAGGCGCGGGCGCGGCGGCTGCGGG